>JAHCHX010000005.1 GCA_026129545.1 Saprospiraceae bacterium | reverse complement strand
TGTGGGAAGGTTGGTGAGGGGGTAATTAAGGGTCATTAGGGGTTATTAGGGGTTATTCGATAGACGCGGCAATAGTTGTAAAAGCAAGCAGTTGCGGCGAACGCCTTTTACCAACAAATTTTACCTTTGCCCGATAAAAACAAAAAAGAATCGCACATGGAAGTCCTGACCAAAGCTCCCGCCTCCAAAGAGGCTTCGGCGGCCAAGTTGGCCACCGATACATTCCCCATAAATGGCACCGACCACCTCGAATTATATGTCGGCAACGCAAAGCAGAGCGCCATGTACTATCAGGCCGCGCTTGGCTTTGAACTTGTCGCTTATTGCGGCCCAGAGACGGGAGTACGCGACCGCGTGAGTTATGTGTTGCAGCAAAACAAAATTCGCATCGTGCTTACTGCTTCTTTGCAGCCCGACACCGAAATCGCTCGCCATGTGGCACTCCACGGCGATGGCGTGAAAGTGCTGGCACTTTGGGTGGACGATGCCGAAAGTGCCTACTATACCGCCTTGAAGCGCGGTGCCGAGTCGGCTTTTCCGCCCAAAACCTTGCACGACGAGCATGGCGAGGTCGTGTTGGCTGCCATCAAGACCTACGGCGACACCATTCATACCTTGGTGGAGCGCAGCCGTTACAAAGGCGTGTTCATGCCCGGTTATGAATCGCGCAAAAGCGCCTACCCCGCTAAGTCAGTCGGCCTCAAATATGTGGACCATTGTGTGGGCAACGTCGAGCTCGGCGGTATGAACAAGTGGGTGAAATTCTATCAAGACGTGATGGGCTTCAAGCTCCTCATCACCTTCGACGACAAGGACATCTCCACGGAATACACGGCCCTTATGTCGAAAGTGGTGAGCAATGGCAACGGCTACATCAAATTCCCCATCAACGAGCCAGCCAAGGGGTTGAAAAAGAGTCAGATAGAGGAGTATCTTGATTTTTACAAAGGGGCGGGCGTACAACACATTGCGGTCGCAACCGACAATATCTTGGAGACGGTGGGGCAGTTGCGTGCCAACGGCGTGGACTTTCTCTATGTGCCCGAAAACTACTACGAGGACGTGCTCGAGCGAGTAGGGCACATTGATGAAAACATCGAAGACCTCAAGCGCCTCAATATCCTCGTTGACCGCGACGAGGACGGCTATCTGCTCCAGATTTTCACCAAGCCCATCCAAGACCGCCCGACGGTGTTCTTCGAGATTATCCAGCGCAAAGGGGCCAAATCTTTTGGCAAGGGAAATTTCAAAGCCCTGTTCGAGGCCATTGAACGCGAGCAGGCGCTGCGAGGCACCTTATAGTGCGACAAGGCAGGCAATTGTGCAATCCATAGCCTGTTCGTGCCTATTTGTCTAATGTTAAAATTTCTGGCAAGAAAGCCCTTATTTTTGCCGTTTGAACTGGCTGCCGCAACCACACAGGCAGCCAGTTGTTTTTTTCAAAAAAATTTCAACATCAAAATTTTTCTTTCAACATGACAATCAAACACTGTGTAGCAGTTATCATGTTTGCCTTTTTGGCAACCGTGCTCAATGCGCAAAGTAATAAGGCACCAGAGAACTGGTTCACACTCGACCCTACCACCGACAAAGTGAACGGAACGGGTAGCGACCAAGCCTTGAAAACCCTGAAAGCCAAGGGCAAAAAAGGTCAAACCATCATCGTCGCTGTTCTCGACTCCGGCGTAGACCCGAATCACGAAGACCTCAAAGACATTATGTGGGTCAACCCCGGCGAGATTCCCGGTAACGGTATTGACGACGATGGCAACGGCTATGTGGACGACATTCACGGCTGGAACTTCCTCGGCGGAAAAGATGGCCGCAGCGTGCACCACGAGACCCTCGAACTTACCCGCGAGTATGTCCGCCTAAGCAAACGCTTCAAAGGCACCGACCCCAAAAAACTGTACGGACCAGCCAAAGAAGAATACAAATACTACGAGCAAATCAAAACCGCATTTGAGGAACAACGCGCCGAGGCAGAGGACGGCAAGGCCCGCATAGAAGGCCAGTTGCAAAAAGTGGAGGAGGCCTTCATCACCGTGGAAAAAGCCATCGGCAAGAAAAACTTTACCGCAGAAGACCTCTCCAAGGTGAACGCAGGCGAAAACGCCGAGCTAAAGCAAGCCATCGGGCTGGTGCAAGCAGTGATGGGGCAGGGCATCGCTTCGCGTGAAGATTTGGAAGAGCAGAAAAAAGAGGCCACCAAGTATTTCACCAACCAGCTCGAATACAACCTCAACCCAGACTATAACCCGCGCGACATCGTGGGCGACGACCCCAACGACCTCAGCAATCGCTACTACGGCAACAACGACTACGAAGGCCCCGATGCCTTCCACGGCACCCACGTCGCCGGCATCATCGCCGCCATCCGCAACAACGGCAAAGGCATCAACGGCATCGCCGACAACGTGCGTATCATGACCGTGCGCTGCGTGCCCGACGGCGACGAGCGCGACAAAGACATCGCCAATGCTATCTACTATGCGGTGGACAACGGTGCCAGCATCATCAATATGTCGTTTGGCAAAGGCTACAGCCCCCAGAAAGCTTATGTGGATGCTGCCATGCGCTATGCCGCCGAACACGATGTGTTGCTCGTGCACGCTGCCGGCAACGATGCGGAAGACAACGACACCGACCCCAATTTCCCCAACGACAACTACCTCACCCCAGTGAAGAAGGGTTTGTTCAAAAAAGACAAGACGGTGCCCACTTGGATGGAAATCGGCGCGCTCAGCTGGAAAACAGGCGACCGCCGCATCGCCAGCTTCTCCAACTACGGCAAAAAGAACGTTGACCTTTTCTCTCCCGGTCATCAGCTATACTCCACCGTGCCCGGCAACGAGTACAAAAATGCCAGCGGCACCTCCATGGCTGCCCCTGCGGCGGCGGGTGTGGCCGCGATACTCCGCTCGTACTACCCCGAGCTTTCGGCCACCCAAGTGAAAGACATCCTCATCAAGTCTGTCGCCAAGCAGGACGGAGAGGTCTATAAGCCCGGCACGTCGGAGAAGGTGCCGTTTTCGGCGCTCTGTGTGAGCGGCGGCATCGTCAGCGCCACCAATGCTGTGACGTTGGCGGAGCAAACCAAGGGCAAAAAAGTGAAAAAAGCGATTTGGCGCGAGGCTGGCATGGGCAAAGCGCCCAAGAATGCCAAAGCGAAAAGCGCGACACCATAACGTTCTGGCGCTACGCCAAACCTTATCGGCTGCAAAGGAGCCACCCGCATCAAGAATTGGGATGCCGGGCGGCTCCTCTGTTTTGGCGCAGGCGCTTGCGCAATAGCAAGGGCGTATTGTCGCGCAAGCGCAACACCACGTCGTGGGTTTCAAAAAGGGGCTTGGCCTCCTCTTCCGATATGGCAAAGTAGAAATCGCAATCCTTCGAGGGCGGTTGCAACCCATGCCACGGCACCAATTTCACATACCTTTTGAGGCCTCTCGAATCGTGTTCAAGATAAAAGATGAATGAGTTCAGCATGACGTGGTGCGCGTCCAACGAGTACGGTTCGGAGCGCATCTCGCCTTCGTGGTTTTTTTTCAAATAATCAAAAACGCGGTAGGTGCCTTCGTCGAACCACCAATCCGTAGTCTTTTTCAAATTGACGCAGCGAATCATGTTGACAGCGGTGAGCAACAGCAGCGGTGCCAGCATAGCCCACACCCACTGACCGCGACGCGCCCAAAGCCAAGCAGCTGCCACACCGAGCAACAGGGCAAGTAAAGGCCAGTAGAACAACGCCAATCTTGACTGAAGATAAGGCGTGGCGGTCAGATTGGCCTCCAACACATTGGTGAGCGCTGACCCCGGCCACAGTGCGGCGACGAATAGATGAGGAGCGGCGTGGAAGCGGCGCCCATGTTGGTTCCAGCGCCACAACGACACCAACGAGCAACCCACCGCAAAAAGCAACAACGCCCACGTCAGCGTCGGCACGGTATCTTTTCCAAGATATGCATTGCCGTGAGTGGCAGACTGGACGGACAATCGAAGCGAGCCAAAGAAAGACCCGATTCTTTCCCAATGCCTTATCTCGGAGTCGTTGCTCAGGCGATGCAAAGGCAGCGCCCAAAGCGCGACAAAAACACCGAGCAGCCCCAGTGCGGTACCGCTCTTTTCCCTCCAAAGCGGCCAAGTGGGGTTCGACTGCCACGCGCTCAGCAGCAGCAATGTGACAAAAGGTGCGAAAAATAGCAATACGGTAAAATTGGCATAGACTGCCAGCCCCGCGAAAGCCATCGCGCCAGTCAAGTGTCGGCGCTGATTGGCCTCCACAAAACGCCAAGCCTGCCACACCGCCATCAGCAGCAAGCCTGCCGCCAACCCATAGCCCCGCGCCAAAGAGAAAAACTCCAGCAAGTAGGGATTGCCCAACAGCATTATCAAAGCAAACAATCTGACCCAAGCATAGCTCGATATTTTCTGCGACAGCATGACGGCGGCTCCCGCATACAAGCACCCACCGAGCAACGCGGGCATCCGCACCACGACAGGGTGCCAACCCAAAAGCCCTGTGAGGGCTTTGATGGACAAGGTATTCAGGATATGATTGTTCGGATTGGCCTCTTTTTCATAGAACAAGGTGTCGAAAGCAAGACGCGGGACGTGGTTGATGGCAGTAGCGCTTTCATCCACCGTGATTGGCAACAGCCAAGCCCGGAGCAACACATAAACACCTGAGGCAACCAGCAGTGCCCCGATGATGACGACCTCTGTTTTGCGATTCACGAGGCAAAGGTGAAAATTCCTTTCTTGATGAAAAAACTATTCTTTTCGTTCGTCCAATATCGCACAGGTTTGTCCGAAATCGAACACGAAAAATTTTTCAAATATCTTCTAAATAATTGAAAAACAGCAAGTAGTGTTTCAGGCACAATTGATGTCCCGTGGAGGTTGGGGTTTCAACTGAACACTCGAGCTATGTTACAAAACTATCTTCGGCTGGCGTTTCGCCACCTCCGCAAGAACAAAACTTTCAGCGCCATCAACTTGGTTGGGCTGGCTTTGGGGCTGGCAGCTGCGATGGCGGTGTTGCTCTATGTTCAGGACGAGGTTTCTTATGAAAAATTCCATCTGAACGCAGCCCGCGTCGCGCGGGTGGAGTCGAGCATCCACTACAATGGCCAAACGCAAAAACTGGCTACTGTGCCCAACATACTTGCGCCATTTTTGCAGGAGCGGCTGCCCGAAGTGGAGGCTGCCACGCGGGTTTTTGCCAACAACTTCACCGGGGTTGCCAACGTGAAGGCCGACAACAAAAACCACGCGGAGGGTCGCTTCTATTGGGCGGATTCGAACGTGTTTGGAGTTTTTACGTTCAAGATGTTGGAAGGCTCTTCGGAACATGCTCTCGAGCGGCCCAACACGGTCGTCGTGAGCGCTTCCACGGCGCGTCGCTATTTCGGCGATAGCAACCCGGTAGGCAAGACCATCCGCGTGGACAACTACATTGACCTCGAAATCAGCGGGGTGTTCGCTGATTTTCCAGCCAATACCCATTCGCCATTTGATATCGTGGGGGCTTTTCATAGTGTCAATTTTGGAAAAACCGAGCATCAGAGCTGGGGCAATGCGAGTTTTTATACCTATCTGCTGCTTCGCTCCGCGACTGATTTTTCCGCATTGGAGAAGAAAATCGAGGCATTGGTGCTAAAAGATGCTCCTGCCGAACGCCTTCCCTTCCAATACTCCCTCAAGCCGCTGCTCGACGTGCACCTGCACTCTGCCAACCTATCCACTTTCGACAAACAACCGTACGGCGACATTCGGCAAGTCCACATCTTGGTGGGCTTGGCCGTGCTACTGTTGCTCATCGCCTGCATCAACTACATGAATCTCGCCACTGCCCAATCGCAGCGCAGGGCGCGAGAGGTGAGTTTGAGCAAAACCTTGGGCGCTCATTCGGGGCATCTGGCCGCAAGGTTCTACACCGAGACGGCGCTGACAACACTTCTGGGCATCGGGGGCAGCATTTTCCTGTTGCGATTGGGATTGCCGTTTTTCAATGAATTGGCCGACAAAAACCTCAGCGCGACCTTTTTGACCCAAGCATGGTTTTGGGCAGGCATCGTCGCGATATGGTTTGTGGTGACGCTGGTGGCAGGCGTTTATCCTGCCGTGTTTCTATCTTCATTTTCACCCTCGAAAGTGTTGCGTCAGTCGTTGGGAACAGGAGCGGGTAGTGCGGGATGGTTTCGGAAAGGATTGGTCGTGTTGCAGTTTTGTATTTCTACCGCGCTCATTGTCAGCACCTTGATTTTTTACAAACAACTTGAGTTTATTCGAGATAAAAAACTCGGCTACGCTCCGACGCAAGTCGTGGCGCTCAATGTGTACAGCGCCGAAAGTCGCCAGCAAATGGATGCGCTTGAGCATGAAATCAGGGCGCTGGCTTCGGTGAAAGGCACCGCATACACGCAGACGTTCCCCGGTCGCAGCGGCAGCGGTCGCACCCTGTCCCACCTCAACGAAACCGAAGGCCCCAACCTGACTACTTGCCGTGCACGCCCCGACATCTTCGCCGTGCTCGATATTCCCCTCATTGCAGGCCAGCCCATGAGGGTGCCACAGCAAGGCGATACCATCACCGAAATCGTCATCAATCGGACGGCAGCCGCTCAACTTGGCTGGACACCCGAACAATGCCTCGGACGCAAGGTGGAAGCCAGCCTGCCCAATGCAATCATCGTAGGAGTGACGGAAGATTTTCACCATGGCAGTATGCGCGAGAAAATCGGCAGCTACGCTTTCCACAATGCCCGCACGGAAGGCCTCGACTTCTTGCTGGTGAAGCTGCAAACCGAACAACTGACCACCGTGATGCGCGATATGGAAGCTGCCTTCAGACGCACCATGCCCAACTCTGCGTTCGACTTTGTTTTCTTGGACGAGCATCTGGATGCGCTCTATCGCGGCGAGCAACGCATGGCAAAAGTGGCGCTCGTATTTGCCCTGTTGGCCGTACTTATCGCCTGTTTGGGATTGTTTGCCTTGGCGGCCTTTGCCGCCGAGCGCCGCACCAAGGAAATCGGCATAAGAAAAGTGCTGGGCGCATCCGTGGCGGGCATCACGGGTTTGTTGGCCAAAGATTTTCTGAAACTCGTTGTTGCCTCGTTTCTGCTTGCCTTCCCGACCGCCTATTTTTTCATGGACAAATGGCTGCAACATTTTGCCTATCGCATTGATATCCAATGGTGGGTGTTTGTGGCAGCAGGCATCATGGCGCTCGCCGTCGCGTTCTTGACCGTGAGTTTTCAGAGCGTGCGGGCGGCGTTGGCGAATCCGGCGCAGTCGTTGAAAAGCGAGTAATTTCCGGACGAAATACATCGGCATTCAATAATCCATGCAAATGAGGGGTTGAAATTTCTTGGCGTTTGATATTTACCCCCTATTCGGGCGGTGATTTCAATTTCAAATCACCGCCTGAATAGCACACGTTTTCGGGACTTTACTTCAATCACTCAGTATCATAAACCAACCACGCTATGCTGCCCAGCTATCTAAAATTTGCCCTGCGCGCGCTCCGAAAAAACCGGCTCTATTCTTTTCTCAATATCGCGGGGTTGGCAGTTGGGCTGGCTGCGGGCATCTTGGTCATGCTATGGGTAGCGGACGAATTCTGTTACGACAAATTCCACGCGAATCTGCCCAACGTCCATCTCATCCTGCAAAACCAGACACAGGGCGGTGTCACATACACTTTCGAGGCATTGCCCGGGCCCCTGGCCGATGCGCTTCGCACCGAAATCCCCGAAATCAAACGTGCCGTGCGGTTTAGCTGGCCACGCCAGCATTTGTTCAATTACGGCGAAAACGGGTTCTACGAACGCGGTTATTATGCCGAGCCGGATTTCTTCGAAGTCCTGACTTTTCCTGCCCTGAAAGGCGACCCCGCGGCAGCCTTGAAAGACGCAGGCGCAGTCGTCATCAGCGAGCGTACGGCAAAAAAACTATTCGGAGAAGAAGAGCCTATTGGTAAAATAGTGCGCCACAACAACGTGCGCGACCTTCGCGTGGCCGCTGTCATTGGCGACGTGCCAAACAGCAGTAGCCTTCAGTTCGATGTGGTGCTGCCCTTCCGCATATTTGAAAAGGAAAACGCGAGCTGGATGAGCAGCTGGGACAACAACAGTTTGCCGACTTGGGTGGAGCTCAACCCCGGCACCGACGTGGCGGCGCTGAATGTCAAACTGGAAAATTTCGTACAAGGCAAAATGCCCGATGCTGTTGCCCATATTTTTGCTTACCCGCTCTCCAAATGGCGTTTGTGGGGCAAATTTGTGGAAGGCAAGCAAAGCGGTGGGCGCATAGACACAATGGTAATGCTCGGCATCATCGGCGCGTTTGTACTGCTTATAGCCTGTGTCAATTTCATGAACCTTGCCACCGCCCGCTCTGAACGTCGAGCGCGCGAGGTGGGGGTGCGCAAAGTAATGGGGGCACAACGCACGCTCATCATCGGCCAATTTTTGAGCGAGGCACTCGTGATGACTTTTTTCGCCCTTGCATTAGGCGTGTTGTTGGTGATGCTGGCGCTTCCTGCCTTCAACCATTTTTTTGAAAAAAGCCTTGTCTTTGATTTTACCAACTGGCAACTTTGGTCGGCAATACTTGCGTTGGGCCTAGTGGCAGGGGTGATAGCAGGTAGTTATCCGGCGATTTATTTGAGCAGATTTCAGCCGGTCAAAGTGCTCAAAGGCCCCATTACCACATTACTGTGGACTGGGGCACGCGGCAACGGGTTGTTGCGAAAAGGCTTGGTGGCATTTCAATTTGTCATTTCCATTTTTTTGATTATCAGCACTATCGTGGTGTTTAGGCAAATAGAACACGCGCAAAATCGTCCGCTCGGCTACGAAGCGGAAAACCTCATCACCATTCCCGCAAGAGGTGACATGGGCAAAAAATTCGAGGTACTGAAAAACGACCTGACTCAGATACCCGGCGTGAAAAGTGTGTCGGCAGGCTCGAACGATATGATTCTGTTCGGGAGCAACACCTCGGGCATCGGATGGCCGGGCAAAACCGACGACCAGGATTTTCTTGTCTCCATCACATGGGTGGCGCACGACTGGACAAAAACCAACGGCCTCAAGCTAGTGGAAGGGCGCGACTTCAGCCCCGAGTTTGGTGCTGACACATTAGCCTGTCTGCTCAACGAAACCGCCGTGCGACGTATGGGCCTTTCGTCACCGGTCGTGGGTAGCACCATTTTCTTCGATACCACTATGACCGTTGTGGGTGTGGTAGAGGACTTTGTGTACAACGACCCCTTCTCCTCCCCCATGCCTATGGCGATATTTCTCGGCAAAGAGGGGTTAGACTTCTTTTTCGTGCGCGTCCAGAACAATGAAAACTGGCGTGCCATCCTCACTCAAATTGAGCAGGCCGTGAAAAAACACAACCCCGCGTATCCATTTGAGTTTCGCTTTGCAAAAGAGGAATACCAAAAAAGCTTCGACGAGATTCGCTCTGTGGGGCAGTTGGGCAACGTATTTGGTGGCTTGGCCATATTCATCAGCTGCCTCGGCCTGTTTGGGCTATCGGCCTTCGTTGCAGAGCGGCGCACCAAGGAAATCGGCATCCGCAAAGTGTTGGGTGCCACCGTAGCCAGCGTATGGCTTCTCCTCTCCAAAGATTTCCTCAAACCCGTGCTACTTGCTTTTGCGATGGCTTCGCCATTGGCTTTCTGGGCCATGCAAAAACTCCTGCTACGATTCGAGTATCGCATAGAGTTGGCGTGGTGGATGTTTGCCTTGGCAGGCATTTTGGCACTGTTGGTGGCCCTTTTCACGGTGAGCTATCAAGGCGTGCGAACCGCTTTGGTCAACCCAGCGCAGTCGCTCAAGAGTGAGTAAAGGCTGATGTCCTGCATTTTGCCAATAAAAAAATACGCCTCCCCCCTGCCCGCTGATTCACCTTGCAAGTGTATGATTCGCTTGCGATTGCAAAAATTGTTGCCGAGCAACCCTCATCCTGCCTAATCTTTTCCGGTTCGGCTTACAGTCAAATCCACACGAAGTTTCCAAAAAGACCTACCTTCGCACTAAGCAAGGCCCTGTGAGGTTGCTGTGATGGTAGCCGTCTTGCCCAAAAACAGCATTCAAACATTCAACATAAAACAAATCATGGTTGGGAATCTGACGCAAAAAGGCGCCAAGCTCAAACGCATCTATATCGAACCCAAACTCCCCGATGGCCTCGCCCCACTCGCCGAACTTTCGCAAAACCTGTGGTGGTCGTGGAATCACGATGCGATAGACTTGTTCAAAAGCATTGACCCGCAAAAATTCGAAGCCCTCAACTTCAACCCCGTCGCTTTGTTGGAAGAATTGGGCAGCGTGAAAGCGCAAGAGTTGCTGGCAAACAAAGACTTCACCACGCGCATGAAGCGGGTGCATACCGATTTTCGCAACTACATGAACGCCCCCGCCAAGTCGGAGCCGCTCATCGCCTATTTCTGCATGGAATATGGCTTGCACCAAAGCCTGAGGCTCTATTCGGGCGGCCTTGGTGTGCTTGCGGGCGACTATCTCAAAGAGGTGAGCGACCGCAACTTCAATCTGGTAGGGATAGGTCTGCTCTACCGCTACGGCTATTTTCAGCAAGGCATCTCGCTGCACGGCGAGCAAATTCACCACTTCGAGCCTGCCAAATTCACCCTGTTGCCGCTCCAGCCCGTGCGCGACACCCGCGGCGAATGGCTCAAAATCAACGTCAACCTCACCGGGCGCACCGTGTGGGCCAAGGTGTGGCAACTGCCCGTCGGCCGCATGAATCTATACCTGCTCGACACGGACATTGACGACAACGCTTGGGAAGACCGCGCCATCACGCACCAACTCTATGGCGGCGACAACGAGACCCGCCTCCGCCAAGAACTCCTGCTCGGTGTGGGCGGCTGGCGAGCGCTCCACGCCATGGGCCTCAAACCCGACCTCTACCACCTCAACGAAGGCCACGCGGCCTTTCTGGGCTTGGAGCGCCTCAGCAACTACATGAAATCCAAGGGCTTGAGCTACGAAGAGGCGCTGGAAATCGTGCGGGCGACCCAACTTTTCACCACTCACACGCCCGTGCCAGCAGGTCACGATACCTTCCCGGAAAGCCTGCTGCGGGACTACATCTTCGAATACACCTATTCGCTCGACATCCCGTGGAGCGAGCTCGTCGGGTTGGGTCGCGTGAAAGCTGACGACGCGGCAGAGCTCTTCAATGTGAGCCACCTTGCCATCCGCACCTCGCAAGAAATAAACGGCGTGAGTCGCTTGCATGGGGAAGTGAGTCAAAAAATGTTTGTGGACCTCAATCCCGACTACAACTACGCCGAAAGCAACATCGGCTACGTCACCAACAGCGTGCATTTCCCCACGTGGGTGGCTCACGAATGGCTCGAACTGTATCAATCGGCGCTCCACAAAAACATCCTGACAGAGCAAGGCGACAAAAAGTCGTGGTCAAAAATTCACGGTGTCGCTGACTCGAAGCTCATGGATATCCGCCGCCTGCTGAAAAAACGCTTGCTCGATTGGGTGCGCCACAGCTTGCAGGACGACTTGGCGCGACGCGGCGAAAGCCCCAGCAGCATCTTTGAAGTCATCAAGACCCTGCGCGAGGATGCGTTGGTCATTGGCTTTGCCCGTCGTTTTGCCACTTACAAACGCGCTACCTTGTTGTTTACCAATGAAAAACGACTCGCGGAAATCGTGAACAACCCCGACCGCCCCGTCATTTTTTTGTTTGCTGGCAAAGCACACCCCGCCGACAAAGCAGGTCAGGAATTTATTCGCCTCGTCTATAACACCACGAAAAACCCGCTCTTTCGAGGCAAGGTTATTTTTCTTGAAAACTA
Source organism: Saprospiraceae bacterium (assembly GCA_026129545.1). Lineage (NCBI taxonomy): Bacteria > Pseudomonadati > Bacteroidota > Saprospiria > Saprospirales > Saprospiraceae > Saprospiraceae bacterium. Next base: position 218,993 of record JAHCHX010000005.1, on the reverse strand, counting down.
CAGCATGGAGATGGCAAAGCTACTCGTGCAGGGCGTGGACATCTGGCTCAACAACCCAACACGCCCGAAAGAAGCCAGCGGCACTTCGGGCATGAAAGCAGTGATGAACGGCGTGATGAACTTCTCCGTGCTCGATGGTTGGTGGTGCGAGGGCTACAAGCCCGGCGCAGGCTGGGCCTTGCCCGAAAAAGAAACATTTGAAAATGCCGCGCTGCAAAACGAGCTCGATGCCGAGACCATTTACAACATACTCGAAAACGACATCCTGCCCACTTACTACGAACAGGATGAAAATGGCATCTCCGAACGATGGACAAGCCACATCAAAAAAACCATCGCCGAAATCGCACCCGATTTCGTGATGGGCCGAATGCTCGATGATTATCAGGCCCGTTTCTACTCCAAACTGTGGGAACACAGCCGCAAACTCAAAAAAAGCGACTACCGCGCCGTGAAAGACTTGGTGGAATGGAAAGCCCGCATCCGACGGGCCTGGGAAGCCATCGAGCTGGTCAAAATGGACGTGCCAGACACCTACAATCGCTCACTGCCCCTCGGCGAGCACTTCAAGGCATCCGTCACGCTCAATGTGCAAGACCTCAAAGCAGCCGACTTGGGCATGGAGGTCGTGTTTTATCGGCGACTTTCCGAGACGGAGCTCGAACTCATCGCCACCTACCCGTTTGAACTCAAACAACAAACCTCCAACCAAGCCACCTATACCTGCGACGTAGTGCCCGACACGGCAGGCGTGTTCGAGTTTGGCTTCCGGCTTTTCCCGAACCACCCATTGCTCGCCCATCGTCAGGATTTTGGCTTGGTGCGCTGGTTGTAAGCAATCCTGCCACACACATCAGCCCTCATTCACCCCAAAGCCAGCCACGGTATCCAACATCTGCCTTATGTCTCGTGCAAATAAATACGTCTGTATTCACGGCCATTTCTACCAGCCCCCACGCGAAAACGCATGGCTCGAAACGGTGGAGCAGCAAGAATCGGCGCATCCTTTCCACGACTGGAACGACCGCATCAATTTTGAGTGCTACGCGCCCAATGCCGCGGCCCGCATCCTCGACGAACAAGGCTGGATTGTGAAAATCAGGAACAACTACAATCGCATTTCCTGGAATTTTGGCCCCACGCTGCTCTCATGGCTCGAAACCAACGACCCCGAAGCGTATCGCCTGCTGCAAATCGCCGACCAGCGCAGCGCCTCGCGCTTTGGCGGCCACGGCTCCGCGTTGGCGCAAGTGCACAGCCACCTCATCATGCCGCTGTGCAACTATCGCGACAAAGTGACGCAAGTATGGTGGGGCATCCGCGATTTCGAGCACCGGTTCGGGCGCTACCCGGAGGGCATCTGGCTCGCCGAGACGGCGGTGGACACCGAAACCCTAGAAGTGCTCGCATCGCACGGCATACAGTTCACCATACTTGCCCCGCGTCAGGCGAAAGCTGTTCGGGAAATAGCCGGGGGGGACGCTGCCACTGAATGGCGAAACGTCAATGCAGAAACGATTGACACGCGCCACCCATACTGGTGCCAATTGCCCAGCGGACGACGCATCGCTTTGTATTTTTATCACGGAGGCGTGGCGCAAGAAGTGGCATTCAACGGATTGCTGGGCAGCGGGAAAAATTTTGCGAACCGCCTGACCAACCTCTTCGACGATGATGGCGAACCACAATTGGCCCACATCGCCACCGACGGCGAAACCTATGGCCACCACCACCGCCACGGCGAAATGGCTTTGGCCGACTGCCTGAACTACATCGAGGACAACAGTCTGGCCAAACTGACCAACTATGCCCAATTTCTGGAGCTCTTCCCACCCACATGGGAAGTGCAAATCCACGAAAACTCCTCTTGGAGCTGCGTGCATGGCGTGGAACGCTGGCGGAGCGATTGTGGCTGCAACACAGGCGGGAACCCCGGTTGGCATCAACGTTGGCGCAAGCCCCTGCGCGACACCCTCAACTGGCTGCGCGACCAGCTAGCCCCTCTCTACGAACGCGAAGCCAGCCGTTTCTTGCGCGACCCCTGGGCAGCCCGCAACGACTACATAGATGTCATGCTCGAACGAAGCGACGAGCGAATAGCTGCTTTTTTCAACAAACACGCCCGGCGGACGCTCAGCCCATTGGAGGAGGTGGCGGTGCTTCGCCTCCTCGAGCTGCAACGCCACGCGGTGTTGATGTACACCAGCTGCGGGTGGTTTTTCGACGAAATTTCGGGCATCGAAACCAACCAGATTTTGCAATATGCCCTCCGTGCAATGGACTACGCCAAAGACGTGTCGAGCGTGGAGTTGCACGGCGAATTCACCCGCCGCCTCGCGGAAGCGCCGAGCAACGTGCTGACCAACGGCTCGGTTAGTTTCGTTCAAAACGTGGTGCCCACACGGGTCACGCTGGAACGGGTGGCCATGCACTTTGCGGTAGCCTCCTTGTTCGAAGCCGACCCGCACGGGCTTGACCTGTTCAACTACACCGCCACCGTTGATTTTTTTGAAAAAATAGAAGCAGGCACCCCGCAGTTTGCCGCCGGACGGCTCAACATTCGCTCGCGGCTGAGCCATGCCGAAAAATCAGCGTGTTACGCGGTAGTGTATTTGGGGCAGCAGCACATCATCGGCAACTTGTCGAGCACGATGAATCGAGCCACCTTCGACGCCATGTGGGAGCGCGCGAGCAAAGCCTTTCGCGCCGCGCAATTGGGAGAAGTCATCGGCATCTTGCAGGAGTATTTCGGCCCGGTAAAATTCACCCTGTCCAGCCTGTTTGCCGACGAAAAAATCAAAATTATCCGCGACATCACCGATGCCAGCCTCGCGGTGGCAGAGTCCTCGTTCCGCGATGTTTTCAACGACAGCTATCAACTGATGGCTGGCCTCGAAGAAAACGGGCTGCCAGTGCCCGACGCTTGGCGCAATATCGCCGCTTATGTGCTCAACAGTGATTTGCTGCACTTTTTCCAAAATGGCGATATCAAAGACACCCGCACCCTGCGGCGCACCGCCGAGGATTTGAAACGCTGGAACATCAAACTGACCGACGAGGAAGCCGTGCGCCATGCGGTCAGCGAGCGCATCTATCGGGAGATAATAAAAATCGAGATGGACGAATCCTCGGCCCAGCGCGTCGAGTGGTTGGCCGATGTGCTCCATATCGTGCATGAGATGAACCTGAAACCCTTTGTTTGGAGAAGCCAAAATGTCTTCTATCTGCTCACCAAGGGCTTCCGCAAAGGCACATGGGTGTTTGTCAACGACGCATGGAAAAGCGCCTTCGGGCGAATGGCGGAGTTGTTGATGGTTAGGCTGTAGCAGCGGTGCCCGTGAAGCGGCTTTTTATCCCTTGATTCGTCAGGATTTGTCCGGTTGTCTTGAAAAGGGTTGGGCACAATTTGAAAAATCATGGTCGAAAAAGCATACGAAATCATTTTTCAGGCTTTCGCCGACAAGTTTGACAAGGCGGGCGAGCCATATATTTTCCATCTGCAAAGGGTGGCCGCGCCTTTTCGGGAGGACGAAATGCTTTTCACAATTGCGCTTTTGCATGATTTGTTGGAAGACTGTCCCGAATGGAATTTGGAGCGGTTGAGGGCGCATTTTGCCGCTCGTGTTTGCCTCGCTGTCCAAGCAATGACAAAGGTCGAGGGCGAAGGCTATGAAACATACTTGCACCGATTGATGCAAAACGAGGATGCCCGAAAGGTTAAATTGTCGGACCTGCGAGACAATATGAACCTGACCCGCTTGAAACGACCACTTACCGAAAAGGATTTGGAAAGGGTGGCGAAGTACCACGAGGCATATCTATTGCTTTCTTTTTCCCCAAAAACATGAGTCGTCACCGAACAGTCGGGATGACTCATGTTTTTTCTGTGGTGGAAGTGGTTAGGCGTGGTGCGGCTTTAATGCCCACAATTTCCGGGCGACATAGATAGCGGCTAGCACGAGGGTGTAGGAAAGGGTGGCTGTCATGGTTGATGTAGTCAGGTTTGTGTGTAGTACGTTCTCGGAACGCATAGACCCTCCGGGGCGCTGCCCGCGTTGCCTGTTTTTATGAAAAAAACAGAGAAAGGCAACGAAAATGGCGTTGCAAAAATTTAAAAGCCAATGGGTTAAATCAAAAATGCCAAAACGGGCAAAACGGGTTCGTCGTGCCTTACTTTGTTTTGCCGGGCGGGGCATAGCCTGCTGAGGCATCGTCGAGCACCAGTACCCAGTCTTGTTCGGGGCCTGTTTTGGGTGGCGTGAATCCCATCTCGGCTTTTTTCGGAAGTTCCCCGATTTTTTTGGCTTTGCCTGTGCGGGGGTCGTACCACCAAGCAGCCAAAGTGCTGGCTTTGAGCGGCTGGGTGTTCACGACGATTGTTTTGCCGACAGGCAGATATATCATGGCATAGCGGCCATCGGCGGCGCGGCAGGCAACGATGTGCTCGCCTTTTTCGCCCTGCCCGGCAGCAACGAGCGATGCGTCAGGCACGCGCTGGAGCATGGGCCGCGACTCTATCAGCTGCCGCAGATGGCCGACCTGTTCTGCGCCGGGGCGCTCCATGGCTTTTGTCCAGTGGCGGTCGGCGTGGTTGACGGCCTCGTGGCGTGGCGAGTAGAATTGCCACACGGCATGGTGGCCGTATGTTACCCCGCAGCCGCCGGCAAATACTGACCGATATGCCTGCTTGCGCACATCGTAGTCGCGGTAATAGCCGTTGGCTGGGTCCCATTTGGGCCAAGGATTCACAGGGTGGTCTTCGTAGTTGGGTTCGGCATCGAGGGTGGGTTTGGTGGGTTGCAGCTGGTAGTCGCGGGCAATCCATTCCCACACCGGCACATCGTGGCCGCTGCCATGGCCCGACTGCATGGTGTTCATTTTCAGCCAGTTTTCTTGGTGGATGAACTGTGAGGTCGAAAACTCGCCGCCCGATGTGTGATAGGTGATGAAAGCCAAGGGGTTGTTTTCCAAGATGCCACGTGCCATGGAGCGCCACACGGGGCGGTAGTCGGTGCTGAACTTGATGCCCTCTCTTTCCCCGTTGTGCACCGCAGGGCGGTCGCCCCCCAACATCCACAACACATTGGGCCGCTGACCGTAGCGGAGGCCTATCCAAAGCCCGTAGCGGTAGGCGCGGTCGCCTTCGTTGACATCGAATATCTGCGGCCCGACACCCCACAGTTGGGTCACTTTGTCGCCCCAAGTAGGCAACAGCGCCACATAGAGGCCGCGTTGGGCGGCCATGTCAATCATGCTATCCACAGTGCGCCAATATGCTTCGTTGGGTTGGTCTGAATCCATGCCCACGAAGGGTGTGTGACCATAGGCGTTGGGGGCACGCAGCCCGTCGAACTCGGCGAGCGCCACGGCTTGTATGACGTTGAAGCCCAGCTTTGCGCGGTTGTCGAAGTATTTGGCGGCATCTTCGAGCGTGAGCCGGTGAAAGAGTTCCCAGCCTGTGTCGGCCAGCCAGAAGAAGGGGGTGCCGTCTTTGTGCTGCAAGTGGTGGCCGTCGGGGGAGGGTTTGAGATAGCCGCGTTGCCAAGGTTGGCCATTGGCTTGGGCGAGGAGGAGCAGTAGGGCAAAAAGCGCGAGGGCGGGTTTCATTTTTTTCATGTCAGAGCTCGGATGAAGTCAGGTTTTGGTTCATTTGCCAAATGGCCGACAGGCTCAATGAGAACTGTTTTTTGACAGGATTATCAGGATTTTTTTTGTTTTTTCAAAACCCTGTCAATCCTGTCAAAAAAAGACTGTCTGTCCAAGAGGAACATTTTTAGTCAAACACGCTCACCACGATTCCCTGCGAGGATTTGATGTTGCGGACATTCAGTTGCCTATTGTTAAAAACAACGGGGATGGTGCTGGGTGTCGCGGTAGGGAAATACATATCCACGCCATTGAGGAAGGGGAATGTGCCGAATAGCCCGACGGGTGTCAGTTCGGTTTGGTTGTCGCCGTCGTCATAGAGGAAATAGGCGATGGCCGTTTTGTCGGGCGAGGCATATTGCGGGGTGGACAACACCGAGCCTGACACCACCAGTTCGTCGCGCCCGTGTATAATGGCTTGGCTGGCGGAGAACACGTTCATCACCGTTTGCCCCTCGCTGCTTGGCAGCGACGCCAACAGCACACCAGCCAAAGAAGTGGGCGGCGGAATGGTGCGCAGATAGACTAGCGTGTTGAGGTGCACGAATCCTTCGCGGAAATAGTGAATCCTGCGTTGACCGGGCGCTGGTGGCGTGGTGACGAACTCGTAGGTCGTGTTGGGCTCCACGTTGGTCGGCCCCCAGAAGCCGAGCGAGTCGCTGAGCCATGTTTCCCACGGGTCGGCGGTGAGGCGTTCGCCTGTGGCGGGATTGACTTTGTAAATTTCCACCTTGGCATTCAAGAGCGGGGTGTTTTCTCCAAAATAGAGGACTTTGCCGCCGATGCAGACGACTGGTTCTGGCACGATGTCCAATGTGGCGGGCGGCTGGGTGTGAAAAAATTGCCAAACGGCCGCGAACGATTCTTTGCTGGTGGCCACCTCGTAGTGGTCTTTGTTGGTCAGTTGCACGTTGGTGGCTCCGGCGATGTCGCCGCCTTGCACCACCGCGTCGGCGCTCGACCAGAGGTTGAGCGTCGGCACGGAACCGCCCGGCCCTGCGGGGCCGCTTTGCACGGCGGAGCCAATGTGCGCATAGCCATCCACTTTGGCTGCGCGGGCAGCATCTGAAAGGTAGGTGTAGCTGATGCCTCCGCCGGCGGAGTGCCCCATGAGGCGCACTTTGGGCGCGTTGGTTTTTGCTCGAATTTTGTCAATGAAAGCGTCTAATTGTTGCACGGTGCCAGCGGCGCCGAATTGGTTCAAGCTGTTCCAATCGAATGCGTACAACTGGTCGGGCTTGTAGCCATTGGAAGTGAACAACTGGTGGAACTTTGCCCAAGTGTCTCCGGAAGCCAGAAAGCCGTGCACCATCACGACGGGGTATTTGCAGGTGTCGCATTGCACGCCGGGGGCCGTCGTCGAAGGGGTGTCGTCTATGGGTTGGATGGGCAGGGGGTCTGCTTGTTTGCAAGCAAGTGCGCCGAAGAGCAAGAGAGGGAGTAGCCGCATGGTCAATTCGTTATGATTTGAAATGTATGCGGCAAAAATAAACACATTGGCGGGAGGTGCATACTTTTTCAAGTACGGTACCTTTTACCACTCGCGCTCCAACAAATCCGCCAATGTGTCGAGCAGCACGGTTTTCCGCGCCTCGGGCACGTTCACGTCATCAAGATATTCAAAGGCTTTTTCTTGGTATTGTTTTTTTGCGGCCTTGATAAGGGCAGGGATGTTGTTGCGGTCGAAAATGTCACGCACGGCTGCCACTTTTTGGGTGGGGCTTTCAGCGCCTGCTTGCATCCATTGCAAGAGTTCGCGGCGGTCTGGTTCGGAGGCCACTTCGAGGGTTTTTAGCACCAAAAGTGTTTTTTTATTTTGCAAAATATCACCGCCCACTTGTTTGCCAAATTTAGCGGGGTCGCCATAAGTGTCGAGCAGGTCGTCCTGAATTTGAAAAGCGATGCCAGCCAGGCGCCCTACTTGGTAGAGTTTTTCGGGGGCGGGTCTTTCCGCGCGAGCGCACACGGCGCCAGCCATGAGTGCATAGCCGAGCAGCACAGCGGTTTTTAATTCTATCATGCGGATATATTCTTCCACGCTTACCTGTTCGCGTGTCTCGAAGTTCATGTCCATCTGCTGACCCTCGCACACTTCGGTGGCCATCACGCTGAATTCATGGATGAGTGTTGTCGCGACGGCGCTATCGGTCGCTCCCAAAAAACGATAAGCCTGAATGAGCATCACATCGCCGCTGAGGATGCCCGTGTTGGCGTTCCATCGGGTGTGAACGGTGGGTTTTCCGCGGCGCAGCGGGGCCGCGTCCATGATGTCGTCGTGCATCAGCGTGAAATTGTGGAACAGTTCCACGGCCCATGCTGCCGGAAGCGCCTGCTCCAAGTCGTCGCGGAAAAGGTTGTATCCCATGAGCAGCATGGCTGGGCGCAGCCGTTTGCCACCCAAGGAGAGCATATATTCGCAAGGTTCGTACAGTTCCTTGGGGGTGGGGGGAAAGGGATTTCGGGTGGCAAAATCGTTGAGGGCAGAGAGGAGTGTTGGCAATTTGTGCATATTCTGGCGATGGGTTGCCCATCCTTATGTTTTGAGAAGGGGGGCGTTGGCTCTATTTTATAATGGACTGGATGCAAGGGGCAAAAATTATTTGGATGTTTGCGTGGCATTATTCGCAAGGCTCATTGCCAGCTATTTATCGTTTTGTAAGAGGTGTCATCTTTTGAGGAACGAAAAAGGTGGCACCTTGGCCTGTTTTTGAGGGGTCACCCCTCCATTCTTCCGGGATGACACCTCAGAACCCGACAAAGCAAGAATCGCTGGCTCATTGCAAAAACACCTAAAGTCGCAAAAGTATGCAGAATTCCTCCACCCGCACCGCTGGCTATTTGTACCAAATCAGCATTATTGGTTTGCTGTTTTTCATTTTTGGGTTTGTCACATGGTTGAATGGCACCCTGATACCTTTTCTCAAACTTGCTTGTGAGCTGGATACTTTACAGGCGCTGTTTGTCACCTTTGCTTTTTACATCAGCTACTTTTTTCTGGCCATTCCTTCCTCTCAGATTTTGAAGCGGACGGGTTTTAAGAACGGCATGGCCTTGGGGCTGCTGGTGATGGCTTTGGGCTGCCTCATATTTATTCCGGCGGCGAATATGCGGGCGTTTCCTTTGTTTTTGACGGGGCTTTTTGTGCAAGGCATGGGCTTGTCGCTGCTTCAAACGGCCTCTAACCCCTACATCAGCATCATCGGCCCTATCGAGAGCGCGGCCCAGCGCATCAGCATCATGGGAATATGCAACAAAGTGGCGGGCATTCTCAGCCCGCTGATTTTGAGCAGCATTGTTTTGAAAAATGCCAGTGTCATCGAGGCGCAAATCAACGAGGCGACGGACGGTGTGGCGCGTGCTGGCTTGCTCAACGAACTGGCGGGCAGGGTGGTGATGCCTTATATCGTGATGGCCATAGTGCTGGGGTTGCTGGCAGCGATGATTCGCCGTTCGGCATTGCCAGAGATAGATACCGCTGCTGGCACCTCAAGCGAAGGTGCCGTTTCCAACCTTGCGGCTAGCCGCACCAGTGTGTGGCAATTCCCGCACCTGATGCTTGGGGCGTTGGCGATTTTCCTCTATGTGGGCGCCGAGGTGATGGCTGGCGATGTGATTGGGGTGTATGGCAAATCGTTGGGGTTCAGTCTCGACCAGACGAAGTATTTCACCTCGTTCACGCTTGGGGCCATGCTTGTGGGCTATGTTCTGAGTATTATTCTGATACCCAAATATGTCTCGCAACAAAATTTTCTCAAATACTCGGCTATGCTCGGCGTGGTGTTCACGGTGCTTACATATCTGACCACTGGCCCCACCGCAGTGACCTGCATCGCGCTGCTTGGGCTTGCCAATGCTGTCATGTGGCCGGCAATATGGCCGCTGGCTATCAATGGCTTGGGTAGATTCACCCAAATTGGGTCTGCCTTGTTGGTGATGGGCATTGCGGGCGGGGCACTCATCCCCCAGCTCTACGGGGTGCTCGAAAAGTCGGTGGGATACCAGTCTGCTTTCCTGTTTTCCATGCTGCCTTGCTACCTTTACATCTTGTATTACGCCATTTGGGGTTATAAGCCCAGATGAGGAGCAGCCCCAAGTCATTAAGTTGTTTTAAAAAAAGGTAAAAGAACTGTAAAAACTTTGCGTGCCACCCCCGACCCCACCCGGTGGGGTCGGGGGTGGCACGCAAAGTTTTTACAAAAAAAGAATTGAGAGCCAGCCAGCGGTTGGCGTTATACTTATGCGCAGGATTCTCGAAACGGAACAAAAAGCATTGGAAATCAACCTCGACGAGCGCATCTACGGCGCGTTCGCCGAAATAGGGGCGGGGCAAGAGGTGGCCCGACATTTTTTTCAGGTGGGGGCGGCGGCAGGTACCATTGCCAAAAGCATGAGTGCCTACGACAAAACGGTGAGCGACGAGATATATGGCACGGAAGCTAAAGGCAAAGGCCGTTACGTCTGCGAATCGCGCCTCTATCGGATGCTCGACCACGAGTACAAACTCATGGAGGGCCGGCTGCGCGTAGAGCGCCCGCAGCAAAATTTCTTTGCTTTCGCCGACACGGTGGCAGCCATCAACTACCAAAAAACCATCAAAGGCGATGGCTGGCTGGGCCTGCGTTTTCAACTCGACCCCAACTCGAAGCCTAACGACCTCATCCTCCACGTTCGCCTGCTCGACAACGACAATCGCCTCCAACAGCAAGCCATTGGCATACTTGGCGTCAATTTGATTTACGGCTGCTTCCGCTATCACGACGACCCTGAGACCTTGCTCCAATCACTCATGGACAATCTGCACGGGCGGGTAAAGCTGGATATGGTGCGCATCACGGGGCCTGACTTCGCCCATTTGGACAATCGCCTTGTGTGCCTTTGGGCAGTCAAAAACAGTCTCACGGATGTCGCCATTTTCGGCCCCGATGGCAATAGCTTGCACGCGGGCGAATTCCTGTACCGAACCTCCATTCTTATCGCGCGGGGCAGTTATCGCCCGCCCACCTTGGTGCAGCAGGACATGATTCGCCGGGCCTACGAGCAGTTTCGCGCCGAACCCGACGTGGATGCCGAGAAAACTTTTTTTCTCGCCGAAATCACTCTCGACAACCTGCGCTCCGACGGCGAACTCAACGAGCGAGACTTTCTCGACCGCGCCGACATTCTTTGCGCGCTGGGGCAAACGGTCATCATCTCGAACTGTCTCCAGCACAAAAAACTAATCGCCTACTTCGCCGATTACAAGATTCCCCGCATCGGCCTCGCAATGGGCGCCCGCAAACTCGAAATCATCCTCCGCGAAACTGCCGAAGCGAACCCCGACAACCTGCTCGGTGCATTCGGCGAGCTCTTTCCTCGCAACGTGCGATTTTACATCCACCCCGCCCTTCAAACCCCGTCCGCTGCGCTTGGCCGGAAAAGCCCTCAAACCACCCAAACCCTTCCCATTCCCCCCTCCATCCGTTTTCTCTATGAGCATCTGCTTGAGCATCGAAACATTGTGGACATTCGGCGGTTCAATCCAGATATTCTGGGGATTTACCACAAGGAGGTGCTGAGGCAAATCCAAGATGGAGAGCCGGGCTGGGAGGAAAAAGTGCCAAGCGAGGTGGCACGTTTGGTGAAGGAAAAGCGTTTGTTTGGCTTTGGTGCATCAATCCCTCAATGAACTCAGGACGCGCCACCGCATTTTGTATGAAAAAACAACTGCTGAAATGACACTCGAAGAAAAAATCAACAAAGACCTCGTCGTGGCCATGAAAGCCAAAGACGAGGTGACGCTACGCGCCATCCGCGCCATCAAAAGTGCTATCATGCTCGCCAAAACAGACGGTAGTGGTCAGGCCATTGACGAGGCCCGCGAGCTACAGATGCTCCAAAAATTGGTGAAAACTCGCCAAGAATCGTTTGATATTTACACTAAAAACGACCGACCGGAGTTAGCCGAAAAGGAGCGCGAGGAAATCGAGGTCATCAAACGATACCTCCCCACCATGCTCGAAGGGGCTGAATTGGAAGCTATCCTGAAAAAAATCGTCGCCGACACTGGCGCGACCTCCGCCAAGGACATGGGCAAGGTGATGGGCGCTGCAAACAAACAATTGGCCGGGAAAGCAGATGGAAGGGCTATTTCGGAGATTGTGAAAAAACTGCTTGCTCAATGAGTGTTGATTCAAAGATTTGTTGAGGTAAAAATCTCGCGCCAAATCAACCAATCCGCAAACCACCCAATCAACAAAGTCACATGATTTTAAGAGCCGAAAATATTATCAAAACCTACGGCAAGCGCACGGTCGTCAAGGGTGTTTCATTCGATGTGAAACAGGGGGAAATCGTTGGGCTGCTTGGCCCGAACGGGGCGGGCAAGACCACTTCGTTCTACATGGTGGTGGGGTTTATTCGCCCGACTGATGGCCATGTGTTTCTCGACACCGAGGAAATCACCGACTTGCCGATGTACAAACGCGCCCAAAAGGGTATCGGGTACTTGCCGCAAGAGCCGAGTGTTTTTCGCAAACTATCGGTGGAAGACAACATCAAGGCGGTGCTGGAAATGACCAAACTGAGCAAGTCCGAACAGCACGAAAAACTTGAATTGCTGTTGGAAGAGTTCAACCTCAACCGCGTGCGGACGGGGCTCGGCGACACGCTCTCCGGCGGCGAGCGCCGACGCACCGAAATCGCCCGCGCTCTCGCTTCCGACCCTAAATTCATCTTGCTCGACGAGCCGTTTGCGGGCATTGACCCTATCGCGGTGGAGGACATACAGTACATCGTGGCGAAGCTGAAAACCAAAAACATAGGTATCCTCATCACGGACCACAACGTGCAGGAAACCCTCAGCATCACCGACCGTGCTTACCTCATGTTCGAGGGGAGCATACTCAAGCAAGGCACCGCCGAAGAATTGGCCGCCGACGAGATGGTGCGCAAGGTGTACCTCGGCAAGCACTTCGAGCTGAAGCGCAAAGTGATTGAGTTTTGAGGGCTGGCCGAACCAATGCCGGGCGTTCGATTTATTGACTCTCTGCGTTTTTCGGTTTGCGAGGCGGCACGTCCATCAATTCGAATCGCACCCAATCCACCGCCGCCACCTGTTGCGAGGGGTTGTTTTCGTTTTTCAAAACAAAATAAACGTCGTGGAATTTGCCATCGGGCATCATGTTGAGCGGGGCGCTTAGCTCCGACATTTCCATGCGCCCCGCGCCTCCATTTTTCGCCGGAATCGCCACCGAGCCAATCAAAGCACCCGTGGGCGAGTCGAGTCGAATTTCCATGCGTCCGCCGCTGAATTGCTGGCGATTGTCGCTGGAGCCGATGCCTACCGATATAGAGTGGATGCCCGTCAAATCAGTGTGCTTGAACACAAAAAAGCTATTGTGCTTCAAGTCTTTCAGCACCACCGTGTCGCCGTTGAACGGTCGGTAATGCGTCACCCCCTTGGAGGTGCTGTCCGCCTGTTCGGCCTGTTGGAAGGCATGGCGCAGGGCGAGCGTCTCGCTTTCTTCCAAAGGGGCCTGCGAGCCGCTGCCCCTGTCTTTGTAAGTGGCTTTTAGGATGAATGTGCCGGGTGCCGTTTTTTTCTTTTTGTCTTTTTGTTCGGGCAGGTCGAGCGCATACCGGCCTTCCACGGGGTATGTTTGCTTGGCCTTGGCGGGAGCGCCAAGCGAAAGAATCCAGCGTGCCATTTCCCCGGCATCTTCTTCGGATATTTGGGGGTGAGCACTCATCACGGTCTGTCCCCAATTGCCAGCGCCGCCTTTGATGATTTTGGCGGATAGCGTGCGGACGGCGAACTCGCTTTTTCGATACCGTTCCGCTATGGCCTCGTAGGAGGGGCCGTTGATTTGCCGGTCGGCAGCGTGGCAGGTTTTGCAATCGGAGCGGTCAATGAGGGTTTTGCCCTTGGCGTATTCGGTCTGTTGTTTGGCGCTTTGGTGGCCTTGTGCGATGGAGGTGATATCGAAGCCTGTTTCCAAATAGTCAATGGTGGTGGCCACCGAGGTCGGCAGCACGCCGCCATTTTCGAGCGAGCCGTCTTCCAAGTCTTCCACGACGACCTTGTAGTCAAGCACTTGCCCCGGCTCGTAGAAGCTCCTGTTTTTGCCGCCCAAGTCCCATCGCACGAGGGGCGGCTCATTGCCCACGCTGATTTTGAGTTTGGTGGTTTTGTATTGCTTCGTTGCGTCGGCAACTTTCAAAATAGCCTCGTAGGTGCCGGGCCTTTCATAAACGTGAGCGATAGAGTCGAGGGGATTTTTTTTTGCGTTTTTTGAAAAACTGGCTTGCAGGGTTTGGCGGAGGTTGTTCTGTGACCATTTGGGTGAGCCGTCGCCGAAATCCAGTTCATAGCTCAATCTGTCATTGTCGTAATCTCGTGATTTGGAGGCGGAAAAAATGACGGTGAGCGGGGCTGCGCCCGCGGTTTTGTTGGTGCCGAGCACAGGGATGGGAGGGCGATTGCCGCGCACATAGTCAATGCGGCTGACGCGGGCGTCGGGGTTGGAGGAGAACCATTGTGTGCCATATTCGAGCACCCATATTGAGCCGTTTTTGTCCACAAACATATCCATGGGCCGCGAAAGCGATATGCTGTCGCCGAATGATTCCATGCGACTGAAATTGCCCAGCGAATCAAGCGTGATGGCCATAAGCCAATTGCGCATCCAGTCGTAGGTGATTAGCTTGCCGTGGTAATAGTCGGGGAGCCGGGTGGCAGGGGGGTATTTGTCGCAATAATAAACAGGGCCAGCCATCGCATTGCGTCCGCCGTTGCCCGTCAGGGGGAAGTCGGGCGAATTGCCATATGGATACCAAATAAAGGCTGGCTGCGCGGGTGGCAGTTCACGACTGCCTGTGTTGTTCGGGCTGTTGTTGATAGGGCGCTTCGGGTCGAAATGATGCCCGTGTTTGTTAGTGGAAAAATCGTAGTAACGGTATGGCTTGTTGTCGGCCACAAAATAGGGCCATCCAAAAAAGCCGGCGGCGCGGGCGCGGTTCACCTCGTCGTGGCCTGCTGGGCCGCGTGTGCTGTCGGGTTCGCCCGCGTCGGGGCCTACTTCGCCCCAAAAGAGCAGCTTTCGGCGCTCGTCAATAGAAATGCGGAAAGGATTTCGGCACCCCATGACGTAGATTTCGGGTCTTCCACCACGTTGTTTGTTGTCTGTGGTGCGTTGGTCGGTTGGTGTGGCGCCCTCGGTGATGTGGATATTTTCTTCCGTGAACAGGTTCCCGGCGGGGCAGGTATAGCTGCCGTCGTTGTGCGTTTTGATTCTCAGAATCTTGCCGCGCAAATCCATCGTGTTCGCCGATGATTTTTGGGCATCCCACGCGCTGCGTCCGCGTCGCTCGTCAATGGGGGCATAGCCATCGGAAGCGAAGGGGTTGGTATTGTCGCCTGTGCTGAGGTACAAGTAGCCATCCTCGGCGTAGCGCAGGCAGCCTCCTGCGTGGCAACACTCCTCGCGTTGCACGGGTACTTTCAGAATGATTTTCTCGGAAGCGCGGTCGAGCGAATCGCCTCGAAAAACAAAACGCGACAGTTGATTGACGGCCTCCTTGCCTGCTGGCGAGTAGTAAAGGTATATCCAATGGTTGCGCTCCCAATCGGGGTCTATGGCCAATCCCATGAGGCCGTCCTCTTCCTCCGAGTGAACGGGCAATTTGTGGGCGACGTTGATGAGGCCAGTGTGAGTGTCCAAAAGTTTGATGGCGCCGCGCCGTTCGACAAGCAAAATTTTGCCATCGGGAAGCATCCCGAATTGCATTGGCTCGGTGAGCTCATTGGCCAATACCGTTTTCACGAAGCGCGTGGGGTCGGGAAGCGATGAAGTTCTGCACGCCGCATAATTAAGGCGTTTTTTTTTACCTATCGCGTATTGAATGCCGCCGAGCAAGTGACGCAAAAACGCCTGTTCGGCATAGCTTTCCTTGGTGTGCCCCAATGCTGTGTAGAAGGCTCGACCACCGTCGTATTCGTGATACCACGACATGGGGTGGCATTTGTCGTCGCCTTGCTGGTTGGGGCCACACATATTGCCTCCTTGATAGGAGGTTTCATCAATGCTCAGCAGGATGTTTACCTTGGGGTTCAGGTTCTTGAAGTTGTACCACTCGTCCCAGCGTGTCCAAGTGTTGTCGAGGTGCTTGGTGGCTGGATGACTGCGGTCTCTGACGAAGAGGGTGGCATCTTGTTGGCTGGGGTGCCCGTTGAAATAAGCCCCCACAAGCCCCCCAAACCAAGTCCAGCCATATTCGGTGTCAGTAGCGGAGTGGATACCCACAAAGCCGCCGCCCGCCTGAATATATCGCTCGAAGTCGGCCTCCTGTGCGGGATTCAGTACGTCGCCCGTCGTGTTGAGAAAAACGACCGCGTTGTAGCGGCGCAAGTTCTCGTCCTTGAACATCTCGGCATCCTCCGTGGCATCCATCAAGATGCCGTTGTCGGCGCAAAGGATTTTCAAAGCTTCTAAAGCTGTCGGGATGCAGTCGTGCCGGAAACCTTCTGTTTTTGAGAAGACAAGGATGCGGGCGGGGATGTCTTGTTTGTTGCAGGCACAAGGGAGGACAGCCATCAGGAAGGCAAATCCTGTTAACAGGAGCCAATATGGGATACGCATGAAAAAAGGTGTTCGTGTGGAAAACAGTGCGAAAGGTAAGGCACAAAAACGCTGGGTTTCAGAAAAAATGAGGTTTGTGATTCTCCAATGGGCGAAAATGAAAAAAGACCCATCGTATGCGGGGCGCTGGGTCTTTTTTTCTGAAATAAAATCTTGGGCGACGTGGGTCAGCGTTTCGACGGGCTAAATCCAATCGCACCGACAGTGGGAATATCTTTTGTGATTTTCTTGATTTCCTGGCGGCCGATAGAGCCATTGGCAAGAATAATTTGGCCGCCTTGACCAGTTGATATAGCTTGCGAGTGTCGCTCGTTCAGTTTCCCGATACACATGAATTTTCCCTTGAACTTGGAGCGTATATAGCCCAACACGCAATCGCTGAATTTTGAGTTGCCCTTGGTGCAATGCGCCAGCGTAATCAGGTCGTCGGATATGGTGTAAACATACAGTGTGTCGTGAGACACGCGCAGCAGGGACGAAAAGGCCTCTTCACTTTCCTCATTCAACACGCACTCCTTGCACGACGGGTCTGACACAACGCAGCTTTCATCAATGAGCACATACTTGAATTGGGGCCTGCTCGCTTTTTTCTTATGTGAAGTGATAAGTTTACTTGTGCTTTCCGGCTCATGCACGCTGCTAATCACCGTTGGCGGGACACTCGTCTGTGCCATTTGCCTCAGGATAAGCAGCCTATCTACTTCTTTTTTCAGGGTCGGCACTTGTGCTTTCACCTTTTGATAGTCTTCTTCGGCACTGCTCAGCAAACCTGCTATGGTAAAGTTGCAAACAATAAATCCACCCAAAATCACCAATATGAATCCTCTCATCGGAATCGTGAAATATGATTTAGGTTCTGATGCCATGATTGAATCGTTGCTGGTGAAAAATCAAAATTCGCTTATTGATACTTGTTGCCAAACTCGAGGCGAGGGTTGCTTTTCGCCTGAGTGAAAACTCGTCATTACTCCTTTTTGTCCTTGTTGTTCTTTTCTTTTTCTTTAAGCAAATCTATTTCTCCTTTGATTTGCAAGCTCAACAGCTCTATGCTGTGATTAGTCTTGGTGATGAGTTCCTTCAATTCGTAATACTTGGCTATCGGAAGGCTGATGCTTCCGATAAGCGCGACGATGATGCTGGCAAACAACCATGGGCTGCTTCGGAATGTCAATTTCGCAATGGTGCTTAGGTCAATTTCTATGCTTTTCGTCTCCTGTGAGGAGACCGCTGTGGCTTTGGCTTCGTCAGAATTATTCATAATCTGTTGTTGAAAATTTGCTTCATGAATCGGCTTCAAGAACGAGTATCGTGCTCTCAACAACGAAATAGCCAGCAGGTCAAAAATTGTTCCCGAAAGCAGATGGGATTAAAACGCAGCCGCGCTAAAGGCCGCTATCAACCCACAAATGTTCACAACTAATTGGTAAACAGCAAAAAAATGCAGGTTTTTTAGACCGATGCGCCATTAAATGCACAGATTTGGCACACCAGTTCCGCGGTTTGCCTCCGCCAAAGGCGATACCTTGGATTGATGGGGGGCTAAATTGTCACTAGCATCTCGCCTCTCCGAGGCTTTTTTAAGCCTTGATTCACAAAATATGAAGCCGCACCGAACAATCTTCGGTACGGCCTTTTGTGGATAAAAACACCTTGTTTAAGCCTTCATCATCTTTTCGCATTCCCCCAGCAAATACTCTGCCTTTGGGCGGAACCGGAAATTGGGGTCGCTCTCAGCAAAGCTTTTTTGCAAGAAAAACTTCAGTTCCTTCGCAGCCTCCTCGTAGCGTTTGGCATGGTACAAACTATCGCCCTTGCGCAAACGCGACAGCCAATGCAGCGGCTGCACCGCCAACGACAACTTGATGGCGTTGTCAAAATCCTGTACCGCATTGTCCCACTCGTTTTTCAGCATACGCACCTTGCCGCGCCCGTAGAATGGCTCCGGGTTGTTTGGGTTGATGGCTATGCTTTTGGAAAAGTCGTAAAACGCGTCGTTGAAGTTTTTGAGCTTGTAATTGACGTAGCCGCGCCGTTCATAAGCCAACGCATGGCGCTCGAACTTGGCGATGGCATTGGTCAACGCTTCCGAGGCCATCTCCATGCCGCCTTGCTGAGCCAAGTCGCGCCCACGGATGAACTCGGCCACCGCTGTCTTGTCGGTCTTCGGCTCTATATTATATTCAGCCAGCACTTGGCCGTTCTGCACCCACCAAGCGCCCACTTTGCCCGCTAGCGCAAACTGTGCCACTTCCTGCAATAGCGCCGTGGTGCTGCGCCAATGCTTCTCCGTGCTCATCAACACTTGTTGGGGCACCGAGAGCGCATGGTCTTCATGGCTGAAAACTTGCTCGGCCTTGAACAGGATGTCCGATTTGAAATAATTTTCAATCCGGGTGTTCCAGTGATTGAGCACCATGTTGAAAGTGCGCTCGGAGCCGAACTCCAAGCGTCCTCGAAAAATAAGTTTGAGCGGTTGCGGTTGTTGCGTTGTCATCCTGCCTGCTATTTGAAATAAGGATGTATGAAAATGATTTCCTTTGGCCGACGGGGGAAGGGGGTTCTACGATGTCCGCAAATGATGCGAGCTCATGCAGACGTTCGAAGCGCAAAAGGTTTCGTCTCTTTCTTGGGCAGACAGGCATCCCTTACGATGACACTGCCATTACCTTAAAAAGAGCAAGCGACGATTAACTGATTGAACACCTCGTGTTGCGGTGAACAATGCCCAAGAAACCACAAAATCGTTGAGTATAAAGCCCTTGCAGAGGGATAACCGGCAGGTTTTCCAAAAGTTCCGGTTACGAGAAGGGTGCTTTCCCAAAAGGATTACAAAAGTGCAGCTATTCGGTCATCTGTGCAAGCTGCTTTTTAACGTTTTTGTAAAAAAATTATTTGTTTTGAAAAATAAAAGGCAATTTTATTTGGATGACCATTCCCTCAACGGGGTATTTGCCGAATAAACCTGATAATTTGCGAAAGGGCTACTTTCTTTTGTTGTCCGATGCCTGATTATTAATTTTTTTCCACAATCTTCGCACATTGAACGCAAAATCACATAAAAGCAAGGTTTTTACAATTTGTTTCAAAAAATGTCAGATAAACGTCTTTTCGATTACCTCTACGACCAGTTGCGGGAGCATCCGCTCGAACGCGCTTTCGGCTCCAAGAAGGATGGGGAGTGGCGCTATGTCTCCACCGAACAAATGGTTGATTGGGTCAACCGCGCTAGCCTTGGGCTTTTGCGTTTGGGCTTGCGCCCAGGCGACAAGGTAGCCACGGTGGTCTATCAGACCGTGCCAGAGTGGGTGGCGCTCGACTATGCCATGCTGCAAATAGGCGTGCTCAACGTGCCCATGTACCCGACCATTAGCTCGCGTGAATACGAGTACATTTTGAATGAGTCCGAAGCGCAATACTGTTTTGTGGGCGAGGGGGATTTGTACGAAAAAGTGCTGAGCGCCAAGAAGAAAACATCAGGCTTGAAAGAGATGCTCACTTTCTACGACCATCCAGAGGCAAGGCGCTGGGATTCGATTTTGGCACCTGCCGACAGCGATTTCGCCGAGGTGGAGCGCATCAAATCAACCATCCGTCCTGATGATTTGGCCACGCTGATTTATACTTCTGGCACCACAGGCAACCCGAAAGGCGTGATGTTGACGCACCGAAACATCGTGTTCAACGTGGAGGCGCTTCGCAGGTTGGCCCCTATCAGGCCCGGCGACCGCATCCTTAGTTTTTTGCCCGTCAGCCATGTCTATGAGCGTGTGGGAGTGTATGCCTACACTGCTTATGGCGGGAGCGTGTCGTTCACTGGCACCGACAATTTGGGCGGAGAGACAGGCGATTTGCGGGCCATCCGACCTCACTTTTTCACCTGTGTGCCGCGCTTGTTGGAGAAGGTGTACGAGCGCATCTATGCCAAAGGGCTGGAGCTGACGGGGCTGAAACGGGCGCTCTTTTTCTGGGCGCTGGGGCTTGCGGAGCATTGGGATTTTGGCCACAAACCTCAGGGCATGACGGCCGTCAAGTGGAAAATCGCCGACCGCTTGATATTCTCCAAGTGGCGCGAGGCGCTCGGCGGCGAGGTGCGAGGCATGACCACCGCTGCCAGCGCCTGCCCCATGAAAGTGCTCCGCACATTCAATGCTGCGGGCATTCGGGTAAGAGAAGGGTACGGCTTGACGGAGGCTTCGCCGGCACTGACTTTCAATGCGTTCGACGATGAGCACACCATGTTGGGCACGGTCGGGCCAGCGTTGGAGGGCGTGGAAATCCGCATCGAGCCGAGCGGCGAGTACCGCCCCGGCGAAGGCGAGATTTTGGCCCGAAGCCCCGGCATCATGGTTGGCTATTACAAGCAGCCGGAAAAAACGGCGGAGATGATTCGATACATTGATGGCGAGCGTTGGCTCGTCACTGGCGATGTTGGGATGCTCGTGGACGGGCCGGGTGGACTCAAGTATTTGAAAATCACTGACCGCAAAAAGGAACTACTCAAAACCAGCGGCGGCAAATATGTGGCGCCCACGCCGATTGAATCCGTGTTCAAGGAGCATCGTCTCGTGGAGCAAGCTATGGTGGTGGGCGAAAACCGAAAATTTGTGTCGGCCCTACTCATCCCGTCGGCGGAGGGGCTGAAAGAGTGGAGCCAAAAACACGACATCCCGTGGACCAATATGCCCGACATGATTCAACACCCGAAAGTGCTTGAGCGGTATCAGATGCTCGTGGAGCGCGTCAATGCCTTTTTCGGTCATGTGGAACAAGTAAAAAAATTCACGCTGCTGCCCACTCAATGGGAGCCCATCAAAACCGATGGCTCCGAAGCAGAGCTTACGCCAACCTTGAAACTGAAACGGCGAGTGATTATGCAAAAATTTGAGCAAGAGATTGAGGGAATGTACCAGTAGGCATTTCAAAATTCCTAAACTTTGCGCCCGCATCTATTTTGGGAACGCTCTTTGCAGCGCAGCCCCCCAACAGCAGAAGCACAAAGTAAGATGAAACAACCCACACTTTTGATTTTGGCGGCTGGCATAGGTAGCCGCTATGGAGGTTTGAAGCAAGCCGATGGCATGGGCCCCGGGGGCGAAACTATTCTGGAATACTCGGTGCACGATGCCATAGAAGCGGGATTTGGCAAAGTGGTATTCGTCATTCGCCCAGAGATAGAAGCGGACTTTCGGGAAATAGTGGGACGCAAAATAGAGTCGCGCATCCGCACACAATATACCTTCCAGGAAATCGGGACCGGGCTGGAATGGCTCGGCCAAATGCCCCATCGGAAAAAACCGTGGGGGACTGGGCACGCCATTTTTTCCGCCAAAGACTGCATAGAGGAGCCTTTCGTGGCAATCAATGCCGACGACTTCTACGGGGCTGATGCGTTCAAGGCCATTGGCAAATTTCTTCGGGAGGACTGTTCTCCCACACAATATGGCATGGTCGCGTATCAAATTGGAAACACCCTTTCCGAAAACGGCAGTGTCTCGCGAGGTGTGTGTGCCGTCAGTCCCGATGGTTTCTTGACAGATGTGGTGGAGCGCCACAACATCCGGCGCGATGCCGACGGCATCCATTTCTCGGATGAGACTGGACGCTATTTTTTGGCTGACAACACACCCGTATCCATGAACTTTTGGGGGTTTCACCCCACTATTTTTGGGGAAATAGAAACCCAATTCCGCGAATTTGTATTGGCCAATAAAGACAATCCCTCGGCGGAGTTTTACATTCCCAAAGTGGTGAACACGCTCGTCAAGGCAGGCAAGGTGAAGGTAAAAGTCCTCAACAGCGCCAGTCAGTGGTACGGTGTCACCTACCCCGAAGACAAAAACACGGTGCAGGCTGCGCTGAAAAAGATGGTGGCGGAGGAAATGTACGAGCCGGTTTTGTGGTAAGGCGGATTTGCTTTCATGAAAATGAGAAGCGGACAAAAAGGCTGTTGCCCTTTGTCCGCTTCTTTTATTTGTCACTATCAATCCCTTTTGCCTCAATCCACATCGAACACCGGGCGCGGGAACTGTTGGTGCACCACATCGCCGGGCCGGTCAATCGGGATTTGATTGAGGCGACCCAAACGGCGCATATCTATCCAGCGGTGCCCCTCCCCAAAAAGGGAGTAGCGGCGCTCGTGCAAGAGCTGATTGACGAGCGAGGCATTGTCAGTAGGCCCGTTGTAGTCGCCCAGGCTTGCTGCTGCGCGCACTTTGTTGATGGCTGTCACCGCTTCGTTGTTGTTGAACCCTATGTTTGCTTCCGCCCACATCAATACAAGTTCCTCATTGCGCACGATGGGGAAGGGGGAAGTGTTCGACGCTATCATGGTCACTTGCACGTCGCCAGAGAGGTCGTCGGTAGCAAAAGGCGCACTCAGCTGAGTGGTCTTGCTGCTGAAACGAGTGTCGCCGGGTTCGGCAGCGGCCACAAAAGTTGGGTGTGCCACATATTGCGTTTGCAAAGGCACGTTGAACAGCGGATTGAAACGGTTGTTGCCACCGGCGCCAAACACATAGTAAACGCCCTCGTTCATGTTCCCATCGGGGTCCATCCATGTTTCCTGCAAGAGCGAACGCATAGCTGCCGCATCTCCCTTGTACATTTCAACGCGGGCTGCGAGGGCGCGGTTGAATTGTTTTACGCGGGCGGCGTTGCCCAAGGTGGAGCTGAACACAAATTCGGCTCCCGTCAGTTCGGTGTTGCCTTGGTCGAGTATAGCCCTAATACTGCGGAGCGCTGCGTCATAATTCTCGAACGGGCCAAGGTTGTCTGGGTCTTCCACGTTGGTGCGAATGCCATTTTGATACTGGCGGTTACATTCGAGCAATAAAGAATAAGCCAGAAGGGTGCGAGCGTGACCAAGCAAGCCATTGCGCTGCGCCGTGGAAAGAGAAGCGGAGCTGTTTTGCGTGGCGTGTATCTGCACCCAAGCCGAGCGAACGGCCCGATAGCGCGCCGCGTAGGAGCGCGTGGTCAGAAAGCCGTTGTCGTCGAGGCCACCACCACCTTTGCCGAGCAGCTCGCCTGTGTAGCGAGGGTCGGTGTTGCGGAGGTCCCAGTATTCGCGGCCCACGATGCTGGTGGTCCAGAAATGGAACTCCATGTCCACGCGCAGCACGGCCTCAAGGCCGGAAGCCAGCAGGCGCAAGTCGTTGAGTGTGGCACCACCATTTTCAAGGTTGATTTGGTCGGGCGCGTTGGGATTGGGGATGTCGTCCAGCTGGCAAGCGGAAAAGCTGAGGAGGACACCCGTGAGCAATGCCACAAAGAGTGGTTTGATATGTACCTTTTTCATTGTTCAAATTTTTGAATTTTTGAAGCAAAACATTGAAAAACAAGATTTTGCTTCGATGTTTTTGTTGAAGAACTTACGATGCGCAACGAATCTGTTCAGAAGTTGGCTGTCAGGTGGAAGTTCCAGCGTTTGGCGCTGGGGAAAGGTGTCACCTCTACCGTGTTAGCCAACACGTTGTTGCCAAAGTTCGACACTTCTGGGTCGTAGCTGTTGTAGTCGAAGAAGTTGAGGATGTTTCGACCGCTCACGCCGAGGCGCAGGCTGCATTTGTCGTTCAGCACTTTGCGCGGAATGGTGTAGTAGAGTCCTGCTTCGCGCAAGCGTACATAGCCCGCATCTTCTATCCACGGCTGGGTGTTGCTGTTGCCGTTCCATTGCGACACGCGGTATGGGCCGTTGCCCATTTGTCCGGTCGGGTCGAGGGTGCGGTCGTCATAGTCCCAAGTGAGGCGGCCAAGGTCCCACAAAAGCGTGCTAAGGTTGATGGCATCGCCGCCTTTGCGCCAGTGAATCAGGAAGTTGAATTCAAAATTGTTCCAGCTGAACGAGTTGTTGAACGCCATGTTGAAGTCCGGCTCGGCATTGCCATAAACTTTATAGCTTGCCTTGCCAAACTCGGCATCGTCGCGTGGCACCGTGCCCACGATGGTGGTGGCTGGCAAACCTTTCTCGATACGGTATTGGCCAAGGCTCAATGCAAAACCGCCGAGGTTGAACGGGTCCACGTCGAGGCGTGTCACCTCCGATTGGTTCTTCCAAAAACTGATGCCCGTGTTCCAATTGAACTTGCCGCGTACCGCAGCAGCGTCGAGGCCAATTTCAATCCCCTTGTTTCTAAGGCCGCCTGCGTTGACAACTTGTGTGGTGTAGCCTGTGGATTGAGGCACTTGTGCGCGGAGCAGAAGGTCGTCAATGTCCTTGATGTAGTAGGTCACGTCCAACACGATGCGATTTTTGAAAAAGCCCAAATCGGTGCCGAATTCAAGCTCTTTCTGGCGTTCCGGGCCTACCCGCGTGTTGCCGCGCTGTGGGTCGGTGAACAAGCCACTGGAATTGCCGATGAACGAGCCTACCATTGGGTTGAACCGGTCGTTGAAGTTGGAGAAACGGCCCGACTGTCCGTAAGCGACGCGCAGTTTTGCTTGGCTGACCACGCCGCGCCGGTCGAACAGCGCATCGAACTCATGCAGGTTGATGGCAGCGTTTGCCTTTGGATAGTAGTAGAGTTTGTTGGCATCCCCGTTGTTGGTGGATTTGTCGCCACGCAAGCCTACCGCAATCATGAATTGGTCGTTCCAGTTCATTTCCTGTTGCAGGAAGAAACCGCGGTCTTTCTGCGGGAAACGGCGCTGGAATGCCGACACGACTCCCGCTTGGTCCACGTTGGTTTGAGAGCCATTCAGGCGTGTCGCACTGGTGAGCACTGTGTTTTGGTCAAAGTTCTCGGCAGTCATGCCGCCTTGCGTGCGCAGGATGACACCATTGTTTGTCGTGTGTGTGTAAACCAAGAATCCCCACAAAAGACTGTTGGTATTGACAGTAGTGCCGGAAATTGACACGCCCCCGAGTGTGCCCGGGTCGCGGTAGTACGACAAGTTCTGCGGGAAAATAGAGGTGGTTCTGAGCGTGTATTGGTCCACACCTGCCCTTACCACGCCTTTCAGTTCATTACGGTCATTCTGCCAAAGGCGCACATTGGCCGTAGCGCCGCCGATGTAGCGGTTGATATCCTCGCGGTTGGTGACGAGCGCCACGGTTTCTAATATGTTGGAGCCTACGGAGGGTATCGCGGGGTAGTCGCCGCCCGGTGTGGATGGGAACAGGTCGAACCACGGACGGGTGAAGGCGTGGGCGTAGCCGATGGTGGTATTTGCGTTGGAGTTGTTGAAAAAGCCCCTGTCTGCCTGCGAGTTGATGTAGTTGTTCGTCACAGAGACATCCAGCCAATCCGCGAACCGATGGTTGATGTTCAGGCGACCGGAGATTTTCTCATAGCCCGTGTTGTTCACAAGGCCACCTTCGTTTTTGTAAGTGGCGCCGATGAAGAACTGGGTTTTTTCTGAGCCGCCCGAAGCATCCACCCGCGTGGTGGCAGCCAATGGGCGGTTGTCGTAAAGTTCTTTTTCGTAGTCGGTAAGGCCGTTTTGCTCAAACAAAGTACGGTTTGCCGCGCCGAATTCTTGTTCGACCAAGTCAGCTGTCCAATTGCGCATGCCGAGCAGCCGAATAGGCTGGCTGAATCCGATGGTTTGCGAAAGTGTCACCCTTGTTTGGCCAGCCTTGCCTTTTTTGGTGGTGATGATGACCACCCCCCCCGCGGCCCGTGAGCCGTAGATGGCTGCTGCGGATGCGCCTTTCAGAATCTCGATGGATTCGATGTCTTCCGGGTCGAGGTCGGCGATGCGGTTGGAGGCATCGTCTTGGTTGGTGGCAGGGTTGCCACCGCCTGCCGCTTCCGACACTATGTTGGTGCCCGACGAGATGGCGTCATTGTTTACAAAAATCCCATCCACGATGTAGAGCGGCTGTTGGTTGCCAAAAATAGAGGTGACACCGCGCAGCCGAACGGAGAAGCCCCCACCCGGCGCTCCCGAGTTGGCTCTGATTTCGGCCCCTCTAAACTTGCCATAAAGCGCCCCATCCATCGTGCTTTGGTTCGTCACGCCAGCCAATTCTTTTGCGCTGATAGTTGCTACCGAATTGGCGAGATTGGCGCGCTTCACGTTGGTCGCCAAACCAGACACGATGACTTCGCTCAGGCCGGCATAGTCTTCTTCCATGACGACATCAACCATCGGGTTGGCAGAAGAGACCTGAACTTTGACCGTCTGATAGCCTGTGTAAGAAATGGCCAATGTAGCGGAGGTGCCCGGCACTTCAAGGCGGTAGTTGCCCTCCAAATCGGCGGTGGTGCCGCGCGATGCGCCCACGACGGCTATGGTAGCCCCCGGAAGACCCTCGCCTCCTGAATCGGTGACGCGCCCCGACACGGTGAATTGTGCTATTGCCATTTGTGCGCCCATGATGAGCAGCAAGAGCGGCAACAAGCTCTTGCAAAGGAGTTTGTACTTCATAACTGGAACAGATTTTAGTGAAAAAATTGATTAGAACTGTCGGCAAACGTAAAATACTTTCCTTATTCCAAAGGTTTTTTTAACCCTAATTTCGATTTGTGTAAAAAACAGGCGCGTGAATGATTTTTTCAAAACAGAGTT
The DNA here is from genome assembly GCA_026129545.1 of Saprospiraceae bacterium. Classification (NCBI taxonomy): domain Bacteria; kingdom Pseudomonadati; phylum Bacteroidota; class Saprospiria; order Saprospirales; family Saprospiraceae; species Saprospiraceae bacterium. The sequence goes on along the minus strand of JAHCHX010000005.1, from coordinate 192,219 downwards.
TCTCGAAAATCTTGATTTGCAAAATATAAAAAAACGCCTGCGACAAGGGTGGGCTGCTCCGGTAAAATTGGGTGGGGCGATTGCTAACAGCCCCTTTTTAATCGTCGCCAAAAATATAATCTCGCAAATATTTTTTCTTATTAAACTTACCCGAAAGACTGTCGTCCAATCGCAACTTTCGCCCCAGCATCCCCCCTTGCTCATTATTATTTTGACCAAGCGACGCAGGAGCTTCCTGCCGTTCAAACTTCCTTCGATGGCTTCACTCAACACACTACAAGGCAATCTGGGTCATCGCCGTGCCGCTCACCTGCTCCGACGCGCCAGTTTTTGTTTCACCAAACAAAAGGTGGACACTTTGGCCGCCCAGACTGCCGACGAGGCGGTGGATGCCTTGGTGCAGCTCTACTCGCTCGCACTCGACCAGCCCGTCTATGACAACCCCAACACCCCGACGGTGGAAGCCATACAGTGGATAAACCCGCCCGGCCAAACCGCTCCTGACCTGGACTTCAACCTACAGAGACGCATCATCGGCTGGTGGCTCAGCGAGGCGCTCCGCGACCCCGGCGTAGGACACAAAATGGTCTTTTTCTGGCATCAATATCTTGCCGTGACGGCCAATGCTTTCAACAACTTTGCCTTCTTCGACTATTTGTCGCTGTTGCGCTGGGGGGCTTTGGGCAATTTCAAAAAACTGGCGACCAAGATAGTGCCCGACAATGCGATGTTGCGCTACTTGAACAATCACGAAAACTCCGAACAAAACCCCAATGAGAACTTTGCCCGCGAGTTTCTCGAACTTTTTACCATCGGGAAAGGGCCGCAAATAGGGCCGGGCGACTATACCTTCTACACCGAAGACGACATCGTGCAGGCAGCTCGCGTTTTCACGGGTTTTCGCACCCGAATCTTGCGTGACCAAACTGACCCCGAAACGGGCATTCCGCGAGGGCAGGCTGTGTTCAACCGCCACGACAAAGGCACTAAGACGTTCAGCGACAAGTTCCAAAACAAAACCATCGCAGGCGCGACCAACGCGGCGGGTATGTGGGCAGAAGTGGATGCGTTGGTCAATATGGTTTTTGGACAGCCGGAAGTGGCCAAGAATATCTGTCGCAGACTTTATCGCTTTTTTGTGCACCCCACCATAACCCCTGAGGCAGAAACCGACATCATTCTGCCACTGGCCGATATTTTCCGAAACAACAACTACGAAGTCGCGCCAGTGCTGAAAAAACTGCTCAAAAGCGAGCACTTCTACGATGCCGACGACAACGATAACAAGGACAATTTTGTGGGCGGCATCATCAAGTCGCCACTCGAACTCACGCTCCAATCACTTTCGTTCTTCGACGTGAAAACGCCAGACCCGTTCGCCCAAAACTTCGACCATTACATCCGATTCTTCAATCAAGGGGTCATCGAGCGGATGCTGGGCTACGCCAATATGCCACTCTTTTACCCTGACGACGTGGCAGGCTATCCGGCCTATCACCAAAAGCCGGAATACAATCGCAACTGGTTCAATTCCACATCTATCATCGCGCGTTACAAACTTGCTCAAATGTTGCTGACGGGTAGGCGTGTGCTGGGCAACGGCCCCAACCAAACCATCGGGGTCAAGTTGGACATCGCTCCGTGGGTACGCGATAGTGGCATCTGCGCCGAACCCTCCGACCCATATTTGCTGGTGCAAGACCTGCTGGCCTATATGCTGCCCGATGAAATCAGCACCGACCGCTTCCACTACTTCTATATCCAGATTTTCCTCGATAATTTGCCGCCTGCCGACTGGACCTACGAGTGGCAGGCTTATCTCGACACAGGCAAGGATGAAGAGGTGAAAATCGCCCTCGAACGACTTGTTACCTACATCATGTTTTCGCCAGAATACCAAACCTTTTGATTCATGCGGACAGAGGGGACGTGGCCACTCCGCGAATAGCGGCACCACAGCCAATGAGCCGTCAATCCCCGTTTTTCGCCATTCCACACAATCTCATCGAATATGAAGCGCAGAAGTTTTCTCAAGATATTCCCCGCCGCAGCCAGCGTGTCCCCTTTCATGGTGAACGGATTCTCCATGCGGCCTTTTGCCAACCGAAAAATGGCTCATCTGCTCTCCTCGTGCGACGAAGTGCGCGAACGGGTGCTGGTGCTCATCCAGTTGAAGGGAGGCAACGACGGGCTGAACACCCTCATCCCCATCCCGCGATACGACCGCTATATGCAGCTGCGCGGCACCACCGGAATCGCCGAAAACAAGTACATTCCCTTGGACGGCACCCTTCCCGGTGAAGACCAAGTGGCCCTGCACCCCGCCATGACAGGCGTGAAGGCGCTCTATGACAAAGGTTGGGCATCCATCGTGCAAGGAGTGGGATACGACAACATGAACCAGTCACACTTCAAGGGCACGGATTTGTGGCTATCCGGTGGGGGCGGTGCCCCTGCATTGCAAAACATCCCGTCGGGATGGATGGGGCGCGCGCTCCAAGCCTTCTATCCCGATGTGGAGGGCGCCCCCACACCCGATATGCCCGACCCTTTGGGCATACAGGTGGGCGACCCAAACACCTCTTTGGGCTTTCACACCGAGACCCAGCACCAAAACGTCATCAACCTGAGCGGACAGGATGTGGCGGGCTTTTACTCGCTTATCCAGACCATCGGCGGAGCGCCCATTCTCAACGTGCCAGATACTGACCAAGGCGCTGAGTTGGAATACATCATGGGAGTGGAGCAAAGCATCAACCAGTATGCCCAGCGCATCACGCAGGTGTTCAACAATGGCTCGAACGCCATCACCACCTATCCGAACAACGGTTTTGCCAACCAATTGAAGACCGTTGCTCGCATGATTCGCGGCGGCTGCCAGACCAAAATTTATCTGTGCCAATTGGGCGGATTCGACAACCACAGCGCCCAAGTGGATTCGGGCGACACTAGCCTCGGCACCCATGCCAACTTGCTGAAAACGCTCTCCGATTCGGTCAAGACTTTCTTCGACGACCTCGAAGCATTGGGCATTGCCGACCGCGTGGCAGCTTGCACCTTCTCCGAATTTGGCCGTTGCGCCAAAGAAAACGGCTCTTTCGGCACCGACCATGGCACACTCGCGCCCATGTTGCTTTTTGGGAAAGGAATACGACCCTCCGTGCTCGGCACCAATGTTGACCTCGACGACCTCACGGCGGACAATCAATTGAAAAACAAACAATTCGACTACCGTCAAGTGTTTGCCACGCTGTTGCAAGATTGGTTGGGGGCCAGTCCGTTCATCTTGGAACAAACCATGTTTGAAAGCTACTCAAAGGTATTTTTGGTACAAAAAGGCTACATGGTCGAACCAGACTGCTATTACGGCGATACGACGGCCATTTTTGACCCCTTCCCTAAAAAATGGGGACCTATGAGCATCTCGCCAAACCCCGCCTCGTTCAGTGTCGAAATCACTTACCAAGCAGAGGCATCATTCGACGCGGTGCTTTCGCTCCATAGCGTGGGCGGCTCTTTGGTGACGGCCTCCAATCAGAAAATCCTGCCGGGCAACAACCTTTTCTACCTAGACGTGATGTCCCTCCCGCCGGGTACCTATTTTGCCCGTTTGCAAAACAAATCAACTGGCAAGGCAGAGGTGGCAAAAGTGAGCGTGACGCGATAGGCCTCTCTCCTCAACGAACCACCGTCACATCGCCTGACAACAACAAATTGCGCTCGCGCCCACAAAAGGCAAACCGTGCTTTGAGGTACCACACGAACACACCGGGGTTCATGTCGTCGCCACGAAAAATGCCCCGCCATCCCGCATCGGGCTGAACGGCGCTAAACAGGCGGTTGCCCCAGCGGTCGAACACCTCAAAACGGTATTCGAGCAGCGTCAGGCCGGGCTGAAAATGCGGCCTGAACTGCGAGTTGTCCGGGTCGTTGGAGGCAGGCTTGAACACGTTGGGCACATACACATAGTTGGAGTTGGCCGCCAGACCTTCCCAGCTCACGAGCGCCTCGCGGCGCACCGTTTCGCATTGGTTACTCACTTCCACCCATACCGTGCCCACCTCGGCTACGGAGGCAAAGGCCGTCGTGTCGCCGTTGAACCACCTGAACGCCAAGCCTGTCAAATTGCCACCCACCAAAGGCTCGAGTCGTGTGAAGGGCGCATCGCAGGGCAAAATGCCGTCGGGAAGCGCCACTTCAAGCGCGGGCAAAGTCGGCACGGTGGCCTGTTGTTCAAAAAAACAGCCGTTTGAATCCTCAAGAAACACGGTGTAATTGCCTGCCGCTTGTTTGTCGAACACCATTTCATCCTGAAACACCAGACCGTCAAGCGAATAGCGATAGGGGGGCAAGCCTCCCGCAACATTGTTGACCCTCAAACTGCCCGTGGGAGAGGTGGCACAGGATGGCTGGGTCAGCAGGTCGAAAGTTGCGTCGGGCAGCGCCGTGACGCTCACGCGCACCAAAGAGTCGCAGCCTTCGGGTGTTTGGAATACAAAGTCCCGTGTTTCGCCGGCGAGCATCGTCTCGCCGTTGAACAAATAAGCCTCGCCGGGGCAAACGCTGACTTCCAGCAGCTGAGGCGCCACCGTGTAGGCATTGACCGTCACGCGCACGATGGAATCGCACCCCCAGATATTGGACAATACCACGTCGGTGATGGAGCCGGGCGCGAGTTGCAATCCATTGTAGGGGAAAGTCTGGCCGGGGCAGATGACCGTATCCAAGCTTGAAGTTTCCAATGGGCCAAAAGTGCCGACAGCGACTTCTACGATGGAGTCACATCCGAAGGTATTTTGATATGCGAAAATGTGCGAGGAGTTGGCCTGAATCCACACGCCATCCAAAAGCAAGGAGTCGCCTTCGCATACAAAAGCTTGCGCCACAATATACTCTGAGGGCGATTCGCTCACTGTCACGGTCACGATGGAGTCGCAGCCCGCTGCGTTGACAAGAGTGAACACCCGCGTCTCGCCTGGTGCGATGAGGGTGCCATTGTAGTCGTAGAGAGTGCCAGTGCAAGTGCTGAAGTCAAGGGCGCTGGCAGAGGTGGGCAAGGCAGACACCACGACCGTGACGATGGAATCGCAACCGGCCGCGTTGCTCAGGTTGAACGCCTGCGATTGACCGGGCGCGATGAGTGTGCCATTGTAGTCGTACAATGCGCCAGGGCATACACTGACGTTGAGCGTGGAGGTCAAGAGGGGCAAGCCCAGCACCGTCACGGTGACGATGGAGTCGCAGCCATTGCTGCCTGTTAGTGTGAAGGTCTGTGTTTGGCCGGGTGCGATGAGCGTGCCGTTGAAATTATAGAATGCGCCGGGGCAAACACCAGCCGTGAGGCTGGAAGAGGTGCTGGTGCAAGTGCCCAGCAGCAAAGCAGACTCGCCCAAGGCATTGCAGCCCACAAGAGAGAGGGTGTTTTGACCGACGATGATGCTCCACCCGGCGGGTAGTTGAGCGGCATCAATTTCCACGACATAATCGCTCGCTGCCACATTCACAAACGAAAATGCTCCATTGGCTCCAGATTGACCTGTCTCGACGGGGTTTCCGTTTTGCAACAAATTGACCAAGATGCCGGAAACCAAGGTGTCGCCTGCGTCAATGATGCCATTGTTGTTTACGTCGGCCCACACCTGTCCGTTGATGTTGCCAAAACCATCGAGCAGATTGAGTTGGAGCGGGTCGCTTTGGTTGGTACAGCCAAAAATATCGGTCAATTCGGCATAATAGGCACCGTTCTCGGTCGCCACAAAATTAGGGCTGTTGGCGCCCGGCACAGGATTGCCATTGAAATACCATTGCCAACTGACAATGTTGGGGATAGTGGGAAGGCACAGCGTGTCGGGGCGGCATCGGGTGTGGCAGCCGCCCGGAATAGCGGCCACGTTGGGGCCGGGCAAGATGTTGAGGACGTTGCTTTTGGCCGAACAGCCAAACTCGTTGACCACGCGGACAAAATAAATCCCGGGGTTTTGAGTCGTGATGCTTGAGCCTGTCGAACCATTGTTCCAGATAAGCTCCCAACCCGGATTTTGCGCTCCAGTATAGGTCAACACGTTGGCATCGCCCGCACAAACGCCTGACGCGGTGATGGGGGCGGCGCTCGGGACGGGATTGACCGTCACGACAAACGGGTCCGTCACGGACGTGCACCCGTTGGCAATGTCGGTCACCGTCACGGTGAAAACGTGCGTGCCGATGCTGAGAAGATTGTTGCGGTCGTCGGTAAAGGAGATTTGTTGTTCGGTGCCGTTGCCATTTGACCAGACGTAAGTGTAGTTGCCGCTTGATTGCAAGATGAGGCGCACGTCCTCCCCTTCGCAAGAGGCCAAAGTGGGATAGGCGGTTCCGATGGTTTGTCCCAAGTCGTTTTGCAACAATGCCTTGATAAGCGCGTCGGGTCCGGGATTGATTTTTACATTGACCACCGGCGGGGAAAAAGTGCAGCCGTTGGCATCTGTCATGGTCACAGTGTAAACCCCCTCTTGTGTGGCGGTGAAACTTGCGGTGGTGGTGGCATTGTCCGACCACAAATAAGACACAGCCCCGGGTGGAGCAGTAAGTGTGACGGAGGTGCCTTCGCAGATGGGTGCGGGATTGCTGGGGGTGATGCTACCAGCAAGCGTGTTAGGGGTGATGGTCAGGATTTGGGTTTCGGTGGCCGTGCATCCATAAGCGTTTGTCGTGGTGAGAGCTACCGCGAAATTGCCCGTTGCGTTATAGCTATGGTATGCAGGGTTGCTCGTGGCATTGTTGGCCGCTCCTGATATCAGGTCGCCGAAATTCCAATTGAGTTGAGTGATTTCGGGCGGCACGGTAGCCAAAAACTCAAGCGCATTGCCTTGGCATTGCGCGCCGGGCAACATGAAGGGCGCGGGCGTGCCTCCCGGCACAAACACCGTCTGGCTGGCGGTGGAAGTGCAGCCATTGTTTGCCGTAATTACCAACGTGGCTATGGGAGAACCTACATTGGCGTAGAGGTGTGTCGGGTTGCGGAGCGTGGAAAAATTGCTGCTGCCACTCGCTGGGTCATCAAAATCCCAATTCCACTGGGCGATGGAGTTGCCCGGCAAGAAAGTGCTGGCATCCTGAAAACTCGTGATGGCTCCCGCGCAATCAGCCGTCACGGTGAATTGAGCCGCCGCCGCCACGCGAACCGAGTCCGACACGACACACACATCGCCGTTTTGAAGCGTGACGCGAAGCGTGGCAATGTATTTTCCAGCGTTCAAAAAAGTAAAAGAAGGGTTTTCGCTCGTAGCCGTGCCGAGAATGGAACCACCCGAAATGCCAAATGTCCAGAACGCCGACCCCGGCACATATTGAGGGCTTGGAATGACCTGAAAATTGAAGGTGTTGCATTCCGCTGTGGCATTCACCGAAAAATTGGCGCTGCCAGCAGGGCAAAAAGGCTCGCTGGCCCCAGGGAAACCAGAGCCGCCGCCGCCGCTTCCACCGCAATAGTTGAACAAAGAGATGCTGCCAGCCACTGCCGTGCACCCATCCGGGTTGGTCACCTGCACCGAGTAAATGCCATATTGGTTGGTGGCAAACGTGGGCGTGTTGGCACCCACGGGGTTCCCATTTTGAAACCATTGGTAAACAAGGTCGCCATCCGCATTGGCGAGAGCGGTCAAGGTGACGAAAACGGAGTTGTTGCAAAACCCCGTTGGGTCAGCAGTTGTGATGCTTATGTTGGGGGCAGGCCCTTCGTTCACGGTAAATGGCTGGCTGCCCACACATCCATTGGCATCCTCCACCTGCACGGAATAGCTCCCAACGCCCAAGTCCACCGTAGGCGTGTCGGCCAACTCTGTGCCGTTCGCATCGCGCCAAGAGTAATTGATGTAGGGAGTTGCGGTTTGAATGGGGGTTGTTTGGCCGGGACACACACTGCCAGCATATTGCACCGCAGGGTCGGGCAATGCAATGACGGTGACTGGCAGGGATGAGATTTGACCACACACATCAAGTGAAATGACATGGCCTCCGGCCTCTGTCCAAAAAATCTCAACAACATTCAGTCCCTGCCCCGCCGTGACGGCACCCGCCGACGGGGGAGATATGCTCCAGTTGACGTTGAGATTTTGAATCCCCGGCAACGTATAGGTAGATTTCGTGTCCTCGCACACCACTTGTTGGCCGCTTATGAAAACAAGGCCGAGGTTTTGGATATTGAGCAAAGCTGTGTCAGAGGTACAGTTGAGGCCGTTGTTAGAAACTTGCGCCACCGAAATCCAACGCGGGTTGACGCTCCCCCACGTCACGTTTATTTTGTTCCCCAAATATTCGGTGGTCCCTCCCGGGCCATTTTGCACCGTCCATCTTATTCTGTTGGCAGAAGAAGTGCCGCTTGTCTCGTAGGTATAGGTTGTGTTGGGGCAAATGCCAGCATCGCCCAAGATTACCGGTTTGGCTGGGCGACTTGTCACGTTGACCACCCAAGTGGCTTGTGCCGAGCAAGTTAGTGAGGGGTCGTTAGGCAAGGCCAACACCCGATAAAGCCCCCCTCCGCTGCTGAGAGGAATCGCTGGCGAGGCGGTGGGGGCTGCTGATGTCCACGCAACAGAGCCATTGGGCGCAAAAAGGGTCCAATTGCAGGCAATATTTTGGAAATTGACACTCAATCGAGAAGCGAAATTGCCAGTTTCGCCTTCGCAGAGTTCGACCGGGCCATTGATGATGAAAGGCGAAACAATCCGAATAGCAAGCGAATCCTTCCCGCCACAGCCAAGATAACAATTGTCGTATTCGACGGTGAGCCAATGTGTCACGGAAGGGTTGGGCGAATCCAGCCATTTCACCGTGATTCGGTTCGTCCCTTGGCCTTCGGTGATGGTGCCGCCGCCAGAAAGCGTCCAGGTGAATCCGGTGCCGCCATAAGCCTCTATCGAATACACTTCCGTGGCAGCAGGGCAAACGTTCCCCACGCCTTGAATGACTGCATCGTCCGATATAATCGGTACTCGGATATTCGCTGGATTGGGGCAAGCTGCGCCAGAGCAAGGCTGCGCCCCCAAAGTAATGGTGCCGAACGGCCCTCCGTCCCATTGAACCGTGATGCTATCCGTGCCGGCGCTTCCCCCACTCAGCACTGTTCCGTTTGGCGTAACCGCCCATGCGTAGGGCGGGCAGGCGTTCGAGGCAGTATAGGTGACGACGGCTCCGGGGCATAAGGTGCCCACGCAATCCAGTGTGGGCGCTTCCGCGTCGAGCACTTCCATGTTCAGCGTGGTGGTATCGGAGCAAAGGCAATCGCTTCGCGCGATGAGACGGACGGTGTAATTGCCCGGGGTCGGGAAAACGTGTTGTGGGTTTACCTCAAGCGAGGTCGAAAGGTCGTCGCTGAAAAACCACTCGTAGCCGTCCGCGCCTATGCTTTGATTTTGAAAATAAACGGTTTGGCCTTTACATACCTGCAACGTGTTGCCTGTCGGAGCGGGGTCGCTGGTAAATTTGGCCTCAGGTTCGGCGATGATGGTGACACAACGCGCGTTCTCGCCCGCACACGCTCCTGAAATACCCCCATCTGCCACGACTACTACTGACCCCACACCCGGCCCGCCCCAAGTGACGGTGACAGAATTGTTGAGCGGAGGGTTGACGGTGTAAGCAAGCGCACCCGACACTTGCCAAGTCAAGGTGCTTTGCGAGCCGCCCGGATTGCTCGCTTGCACGGAATAGGTGACGGTAGTGTTGGGGCATACCTTTTCGCAGGGCTGGAAATCCGGGTTTATATTGGTGCTGTCAAAATTGCATGGAGCGAAATTGTTGGAGACAATATCAAGTGGCAAAAAATTCAACACCGTGACAATATGCGTGTCCGAAGCCATCACAGCGCCATTGGCGCTAATCACTTGAACCAAAAGGGTGTAAGTGCCTGTGGCAAACTGTGTGGAGGTGGGACAAAAAAAGAAACGTTCGCCAACCCCAAACGCGGTGTATCCGTTGGGGCCCATGATGGCCCATTTGAAAGAGTCCGACGCTGGAGTTGGGATATTCAGCACCTGCGCATAAAACGTGTCGCACTGGCCCGCACACAAAAAAGTAGGGCCCACGATGTTGACAGTAAAAGTGTTTTGCCCATAAACGCTTGGGGCAAAAAAAAGTGCGACAAAGAGCAAGGAAGCGGAGAGCAACCGGCTTTTCATGATTCGAGTATTTAGTTCACGGAACAAGATTAGAGGCGATGAAGATACGTTGGCCTACCCAACTGTTGCCTCAAACACGGGGGATTTTTGCGCGATACAATGAAACTGGCACAGAGTAGCCTGTTTGCGCAAGCAAATTGCGTACATCATATCGCTGTGTTTGAAATTCCTCAAACCTTGCGCATCACCATCAAACCATCACGCAAGGGCAGCAGGATATTCTCCACCCTTTCGTCAGCGTACACCATATTATTAAAGGTGCGCAACACACGCGAGGTCTCGTCCTTTTCATCGCCCGCCGCCACCTTGCCATCCCACAGCACGTTGTCAGCCAACAAAAAGCCGCCCCGACGGGTTTTGCTCAAAGCCAGCTCATAGTGAATGGGATAATCAAGCTTGCCTGCATCAATAAAAACAAGGTCGAATGTCTCGTCGAGCCTTGGAATGATGTGTGCCGCGTCGCCCAAGTGAAGTTGCACCCGCTTTTCCAGCCCAGCCTTGCGCAAATACTTTTGGATGATTGGGCTTAACTCGTCGTTAATCTCAATTGTGTGCAAAAGGCCATCGTCAGCCAGCCCTTCTGCCATGCAAAGTGTGGCGTAGCCAGTGAATGTGCCAATCTCCAACACCCTCTGCGGCCGAATCATCAGACTGAAGAAGCGAAGCAGTTGTCCTTGATAGGCCCCACTCAACATTTGAGGGCTGAGCGTGCTAAGGTGCGTCTCGCGTTCCAACTCCGCGAGTATGTCATTCACAGGAGAAGTGTGGTTTTGGCAGTAGTCGAGGGTTTTGTCAAGTGGACTCATTTTTATCTGACAAAAAAATAAATAGGGTTCGGGACTTTCTCGGTCACATCGCTTGTTTTTTCACCTTCCGCAAAGGTCTTTCTAAAAAATCCGGTTTTTTTCAAAAATTGTTTTTCTGTTCAAAATTGTAGCTTTACCTTTGCACACGCTTTTCGGGAGGGGGGTCTTTTTCCCGAGAAATTGTTGTTTGAAATAGCGAAAAAAAGCCTTGGAGGCCGCGAATTAGGCCACTGTAGCTCAGTTGGTAGAGCAGCTGATTTGTAATCAGCTGGTCGGGGGTTCGAGTCCCTCCAGTGGCTCCGTTTAGGTGACTGATTGTTTGAAGAGAGTTGATTGTCAACTATTTTTCGTTTCTAATTGAACAACAATCATCAATCAATCAAACAGGGGGTGCCCCGGAGTTGGAGAGCCGGGCCAGACTGTAAATCTGGTGCTTCACTGCTGAGTAGGTTCGAATCCCACCACCCCCACCTTTTTTTGACAACTGGTTGAATATCTCCTTCCGAAGTTTCATGGTAGATAATCATCCAACTTGCGGTGGTAACTCAGTTGGTAGAGTGTCAGCCTTCCAAGCTGAATGTCGCGAGTTCGAATCTCGTCCGCCGCTCACCTCTCGATTGCTCATTTGTTTATCCTTAATTGTTTTTCGAGTGTCGTTGGCAATTAAAAATAGGCAATCAACAATCAAAGTTGCTGTTGTAGCTCAGGGGTAGAGCACTTCCTTGGTAAGGAAGAGGTCGTGAGTTCAAATCTCATCAACAGCTCAAGTAAGTGAGCTCATGGGGTAATGAGCCAATTTGGTAATTCTCAAATTCGATGATTATCAAATTATCGCATTAAAAGAAATTTTTTCACTAAATTTGACACAAACAGTTCTAAACCAATGGCAAAAGAGACATTTGTTCGCACCAAGCCGCACGTAAATATTGGCACGATTGGTCACGTTGACCACGGCAAGACGACGCTGACGGCTGCCATTACTTACGTACTTTCGCAGAAGGGTCTGGCTAAGAAGACGGACTACGATGCCATTGATGCTGCTCCGGAAGAAAAAGAGCGCGGTATCACTATCAACACCGCGCACGTAGAATACGAAACGGAAAAGCGTCACTACGCGCACGTGGACTGCCCGGGTCACGCCGACTACGTTAAAAACATGATTACGGGCGCCGCTCAGATGGACGGTGCCATCGTTGTTTGCGCTGCTACTGACGGCCCGATGCCGCAGACACGCGAACACATCCTCCTCGCCCGCCAAGTAGGTGTTCCGAGAATCGTTGTATTCATGAACAAGGTTGACCTCGTGGACGACCCGGAAATGCTTGAACTCGTTGACATGGAGCTCCGCGAACTGCTGAGCGCCTATCAGTTCGACGGCGACAACGCTTCCATTATTCAAGGTTCGGCACTTAAGGCACTTGAAGGCGACCCAGTCTATACTCAAAAAATCATGGATTTGATGGATGCTTGTGACAACGACATCCCGGAACCTGTCCGTGAAGTGGACAAGCCGTTCCTGATGCCGGTCGAAGACGTGTTCACCATCACGGGTCGTGGCACGGTCGCCACTGGTCGTATCGAGCGCGGCGTCATCAACGTGAACGACCCCGTCGAAATCATCGGTATGATGAAAGACGGCGAAAAACCCCTCACTTCTACCGTGACGGGTGTGGAAATGTTCCGCAAACTGCTCGACCGCGGTGAAGCAGGCGACAACGCTGGTCTTCTCCTTCGCGGTATTGACAAAGAGCAAATCAAGCGCGGCATGGTTATCTGCAAACCCGGCAGCGTGAAGCCGCACAAACACTTCAAGTGTTCTGTGTACGTCCTCTCGAAAGAAGAGGGTGGCCGTCACACGCCGTTCTTTAATGGCTACCGCCCGCAGTTCTATTTCCGCACCACCGACGTAACGGGCGATGTGAAACTCCCTGCCAACGTGGAGATGGTGATGCCGGGCGACAACATCGAACTCGAAGTGAAACTGCTCAACACCATCGCTATGGAAAAAGGCCTGCGCTTCGCTATTCGCGAAGGTGGCCGCACGGTGGGCGCTGGTCAGGTAACTGAGATTCTTGACTAATAAACGGTGATTGGTTGGGTTGGTGATTGGTTGGTGCTTGCACTAATGACCAATCACCAATCAACCAATAACCATTCAGGGGCATAGCTCAATTGGTAGAGTGGCGGTCTCCAAAACCGCAGGCTGCGGGTTCGAGCCCTGCTGCCCCTGCCAGACAAAATTACGTTGCTCGTTCATCGTTGTTCGTTGTCCGTTCTCGTGCGACAACGGACTTTTTTCGCAAATGACGAAACGCTCGAACGAACACAAAATCAAAGAACAACGAAATTTCGAGTAATGGAAAAATTGACCCTTTATTTGAAGGAAAGTTACCACGAGCTCGTGAAAAACGTCTCTTGGCCCACCGCCGCCCAATTGCAAGAAAGCACGATGGTGGTTTTGATTACGGCGGCGATTATGGCCTTAATCATCTTCCTGATGGACGGTGCGAGCAAAATCTTTTTCAATTATTTGTACGGAATTTGGTGAGCTTGAAGCAGATACCTTCCACCTGTTTCCCCTACGGCAGATAACGATATGAACCAAGAAAAAGAAACGGTCGCCCCTGCGGCTGCCGAGGAAAAAAGATGGTTTTCTCTGCGCGTCATTAGTGGCAAAGAGAAAAAGATTCAAGAACGGATACTGCTCGAGATAGAGCGTTCCGGGTGGAAGGACTTTGTTTTTTCGGTGGTGGTGCCGACGGAAAAAGTTTACAAAATTCGAAATGGCAAGAAGGTGATGCAGGAACGCAATTTGTTGCCCGGCTACATTCTGATAGAAGCCATCGGGTCCAAATTGAATGGAGATGTAGCGAAGCATATTGCCGACATACCCAACGTGATTCATTTTCTCGGGAAAGAACAGCCTATCCCGATGACACAAGCCGAATCGAATCGTTTGCTCGGCAAAGTAGATGAAACCGCCGAAACCGGCGAGACGTTGAGCGAACCCTTCCTTGTGGGCGAGACGGTAAAAATCATTGACGGGCCTTTTGCGGAATTTGTCGGTGACATTCAGGAAGTGAACGAAGAGAAGAAAAAACTTAAAGTCATAGTCAAAATTTTTGGCCGTGGCACAGAGGTGGAATTGAACTTCATGCAAGTGGAAAAAATCAGTTGAACCCAGCCATTGATGCCTGTTCTCCCAGGCTCGCTTCCACAACCCGGTTGGTTTCGACGATTTTCATAAATCATTTAAATTCAATCTGTTAATTTTCAAATTCTGAAAATTCAGACACAATGGCAAAAGAAGTAGATGTTTATATCAAACTCCAGGTGAAAGGTGGCCAAGCCAACCCAGCCCCGCCAATCGGCCCGGCACTCGGCTCGAAGGGCGTGAACATCATGGAGTTTTGCAAGCGCTTCAACGCACAGACGCAAGAGCAACAAGGAAAAGTGCTCCCGGTGATTATTCAGGTGTATAAAGACAAAACCTTTGACTTTATCATCAAAACACCACCTGCGGCCATCCAGCTCTTTGAAGCCGCTAAATTGGCCCCCGGCAAAGGGTCGCCAGAGCCTAACCGCAAAAAAGTTGGCTCTGTCACATGGGAACAAGTTCGCGCTATCGCCGAGAGCAAAATGCCAGACCTCAATTGCTTCACCGTCGAATCCGCCATGAAAATGGTGGCAGGGACTGCTCGAAGCATGGGACTGACCGTGACTGGCGAAGCACCGTTTGAAGTGAAAAATTAATGTGGCCAACGAAAAATGTGCCGATGTGCTTTTTTTAAAAACAATAGCACATTAACACATTATTCCATTAGCAAAATAAGCACATTATTCAAAGGGAGTTCCGCCCAACGGAACGCTACAACCTTAAACACACATTTTCAATGGCAAAATTGACAAAAAAGCGCAAAGCCGTTGAAGGAAAAGTTGACCCAGACAAACTCTACACGCTGAGCGACGCAATGGCGCTCGTGAAAGAGGTCAACACGACTTCATTCAACGCATCGGTTGATGTGCACGTCCGCCTCGGCGTGGACCCGCGCAAAGCCGACCAAGCCCTGCGCGGCACTGTATCCCTTCCACATGGCACGGGCAAAACCAAGCGCGTTCTTGTGTTCTGCACCCCCGACAAAGCTGACGAAGCAAAGGCAGCGGGCGCTGACCACGTTGGTCTTGACGACTACATCCAAAAAGTCAGCGAAGGCTGGATGGATGTGGATGTCATCATCGCAACGCCCAATGTGATGGCCCAGTTGGGTAAAGTGGCTCGTATCCTCGGCCCGCGCGGCTTGATGCCCAACCCCAAAACTGGTACCGTGACGAACGACATTGCATCTGCCGTGTCGGAAGTCAAAAAGGGCAAAATCGCATTTCGTGTGGACAAGTTCGGCATCGTGCACGCATCCATCGGTCGTGTATCGTTTGCTCCCGAGCAACTGACCGACAATGCGCATGAGCTCATTTCCACTTTGGTGAAAATGAAGCCATCAAGCGCCAAAGGTGTTTACATGAAAACGGTCTCAGTGGCCAGCACCATGAGTCCGGGCATCGCGGTTGACCCTAAATCCATCAAGGTGTAATTTGATAATTGGATGATTTCGGGAATTTGATAATTCTCAAACCGCCCGAACGCTCCAACATTTTGCACCATCATCAAATTTTCAAATTGACTCATTATCAAATTCGATTGATATGACCAGAGAAGATAAAACCGTTGCGATTGCGGAACTAACGGAGGAGTTAAGCGGCACGCCGTTTTTCTACCTCACAGACTCCTCGACGCTGTCGGTTGCCAAAATCAACAAGTTTCGCAGGCTTTGCTTCGAGAAAGACATCAAGGTCAAAGTGGCAAAAAACACTTTGATTCAAAAAGCACTCGAAAGTCAGCCAGAGTCGAAAGGCTACGCTGCCCTCTACGAAGTGCTGCACGGCCCAACCACCATATTGATTTCTTCGAACCCCAAGGCTCCGGCCAAGTTGCTCGAAGAATTCCGCAAAACCGAGGAGCGACCCATTCTCAAAGCTGCTTACATTGATTCTTCAGTGTTTATCGGCGATGACCAGTTGGCCGCACTCGTCAAGTTGAAGAGCAAAGAGGAGATGGTGGGCGAAATCATCGGCCTGCTCCAGTCTCCGGCTCGTCGCCTCGCCAGCCAAATCACCGCCAGCGGTTCAAAAATCGCAGGCATCGTGAAGGCGCTGGAAGAGCGCAAATAATGATGAATCAGGAACTATGAATGGTTAGTGTCGAACGCGACAAAAATCATCATTCATCGTTGAAAAAGGCTTCCAAGTTCGCACTATACACCCATCAGAAACCCGTATCCAGAAACCTTGAAACCTTCGTTTTCACTCATTTTGCAAACAACTTTAAAAATTCTACGACAATGGCAGATTTGAAAGCTCTGGCTGAATCGCTCGTGAGCCTCACGATTAAAGAAGCCAACGAACTGGCCAATATCTTGAAAGATGACTACGGAATCGAGCCTGCTGCTTCGGCAGTAGCTGTGGCTGCACCCGCCGCCGGCGGTGGCGGTGGCGAAGCTGCTCCGGCTGAACAAACCGAGTTTGACGTCATCTTGAAAGATGCGGGCGCTAACAAGCTCAACATCGTGAAGGAAGTGAAAAACCTGCTGGGCCTTGGCCTGAAAGAGGCGAAAGACCTTGTGGACGGCGCTCCAAGCCCGCTCAAAAGCGGCGTGAACAAAGCTGAAGCTGACTCCATCAAAGCCACGCTCGAAGGCGCTGGCGCTGTGGTCGAGGTGAAGTAAGAGAAGTACGTTTCGGTCTGGTTCCGAGCCTTCGGTTCCATCTCACTGACACTCACTTTCTTACTTTTCTCGACAATGACAGGGATTCATCCTTTTTTCAGATAAAAACAACAAGGCTTAACACGTTCTCGCACAGCGAGCAGCGTGTTAAGCCTATCGTTGTCTGTAAACAGGCGCTGAACTTTTGTTCCTTAAAATCGTTTATTCACGCTTGCACCGATGGTAAGTTGGGGGAATTATCCCCTTCATCCTTATACGACCCTTTCAATCCCTTCAACCTTTATCACCCTGCCAATCAGCATTTCAAGCATATTTTGCAAAAATGACCAATAACGGCATCTCAAACGGGGCAAATCACAAAACAGGCGTTCAAGAGCGCGTCAATTTTGGCAAAATTCGCCTCGCTGGTCACTACCCTGACCTCCTCGAAATTCAGCTCAAGTCATTTCAGGAATATTTCCAGTTGGAAACCACGCCCGAGAACCGCATCAACGAGGGCCTCTATCGCGTGTTTCAAGAAAACTTCCCCATCACCGATGCGCGGAACATTTTCAATCTGGAATTTCTCGACTATTTCATTGACCCCCCTCGATACACCATTGACGAGTGTATGCAGCGGGGGCTGACGTATTCCGTGCCGTTGAAAGCGAAATTGAAACTTTCCTGCAACGACCCGGAACACATTGATTTCCAGACCATCGTGCAGGATGTATTCCTCGGAAACATTCCCTACATGACACCGAAAGGCACATTTGTCATCAATGGAGCCGAGCGTGTCATCGTCTCACAATTGCATCGCTCGCCAGGCGTGTTTTTTGGGCAAAGCTATCACCCCAATGGCACCAAAATTTATTCCGCCCGCGTCATACCGTTCAAAGGCGCGTGGATGGAATTTGCCACTGACATCAATCTGGTCATGTATGCCTACATTGACCGCAAGAAAAAGTTTCCTGTCACCACCCTGCTTCGCGCCATCGGGTTCGATACCGACAAGGCCATTCTCGACCTGTTCAACCTAGCCGATGAAGTGGCTTGCACCCGCGAAAATCTGGAGGCCGCCATCGGACGCAAGCTTGCTGCTCGCGTGCTGAAATCGTGGGCTGAAGATTTTGTGGATGAAGACACCGGCGAGGTAGTCACGATTGAGCGCAACGAGATTATCCTTGAGCGTGACACGGTGCTCGATGAAGAAAATATCGAGCAAATACTCGAGGCTGGCACGACGACCATCATCCTTCAGCGCACCGACATCGAGGAGGACTTCTCCATTATTTACAATACGCTGCAAAAAGACCCAACCTCAAGCGAAATCGAGGCCGTCACCTACATCTACCGCCAACTCCGCGGCAGCGACCCCCCAGATGATGAAACAGCACGTGGCATCATTGACAAGCTGTTTTTCTCTGATAAACGCTACAACCTCGGTGAGGTAGGCCGTTTCAAAATCAATCGCAAACTCCAAACGAACATTGACCCCAACAACTTGGTCTTGACCAAAGAAGACATTATCGCCATCGTGCGCTACATTGTCTCTTTGATAAACAACAAGGCTGAGATTGACGACATCGACCACCTTTCCAACCGGCGAGTTCGCACGGTGGGAGAGCAGCTCTACGCGCAATTCGGCGTTGGCCTTGCTCGTATGGCACGCACTATCCGCGAACGCATGAACGTGCGCGACAACGAGGTGTTCACGCCCATTGACCTTATCAATGCGCGTACCTTGTCGTCGGTCATCAACTCATTTTTTGGCACCAGCCAGTTGTCGCAATTCCTCGACCAGACCAACCCGCTCTCCGAAATCACGCACAAGCGTCGTATCTCGGCACTCGGCCCGGGCGGTCTTTCCCGCGAACGCGCTGGTTTTGAGGTGCGCGACGTGCACTATTCGCACTACGGCCGTCTTTGCACCATCGAGACACCGGAGGGACCCAACATTGGTCTCATTTCCACCCTTTGCACCCATGCCAAAATCAACAAGATGGGCTTTTTGGAAACGCCCTATCGTCATGTAAGGGATGGCAAAGTGGTGCTTGAAGGTGATGTGCAGTACCTCTCTGCCGAAGCCGAGGACTTCATGAAAATCGCGCAGGCCAACACCCCAGTCGGCGAGAATGGAGCATTCCTCAACGACCGCGTGAAAGCACGCGAACACGGCGACTTCCCGATTCTGACACCCGATGAAGTGGAATATATTGACGTGGCGCCCAACCAAATCGTGGGCGTGTCGGCCTCACTGATTCCGTTTTTGGAAAACGACGATGCCAACCGTGCACTCATGGGCTCCAACATGCAACGCCAAGCGGTGCCCCTCATTCGGCCCCACTCGCCTATCGTGGGCACGGGATTGGAAGCCAAAGTCGCCCGCGACTCGCGCATGCTCATCAATGCCGAGGGCAGCGGGGTAGTGGAGTATGTGGATGCCAACGAAATCATCATCAACTACGACCGCACCGAGGAAGACCAATTGGTTTCGTTCGAGGATGCACGCAAGACCTACAAACTGACCAAGTTCATGCGTACCAACCAAGGCACTTGCATCAACTTGAAGCCCATTGTGCGGCGCGGTCAGCGTGTGGAAGCGGGCGACATTCTCTGCGAAGGCTACGCCACGGAGAACGGCGAACTCGCGTTGGGGCAAAACCTCAAAGTGGCGTTCATGCCGTGGAAAGGCTACAACTTTGAGGATGCCATCGTGCTGTCCGAACGAGTAGTGCAGGAAGATGTGTTCACCTCCATCCACATCGAACACTTTGAGCTGGATGTGCGCGATACCAAGCTGGGCGAGGAAGAGCTGACCGCCGACATTCCGAACGTAAGCGAGGAAGCCACGAAGGATTTGGACGAAAATGGCATCATCCGCATCGGCGCTTGGGCCAAAGAGGGCGATATTCTCATAGGCAAAATCACGCCCAAAGGCGAAACCGACCCGACACCCGAAGAAAAGCTGCTTCGCGCTATTTTCGGCGACAAGGCCGGCGACGTGAAAGATGCCTCTTTGAAAGTGCCGCCGAGCATCAATGGGGTGGTGATTGACAAGCAGTTGTTTGCACGTGCCAAAAAAGACAAGCAAATCAAAGAGTCTGAAAAGGCGCTGCTCGACAAGCTCGACGACGAACACGCAGTGGCACTCAACAAGTTGAAAACCACCCTGATAGACAAACTTCAGGTGCTGGTGAAAGACAAGACCACCAACGGTATTCGCAGCATCTATGGTGAAGAAATGTTGCCCAAAGGCAGCAAACTCACCGTGCAGGCATTGCGCGAGCAAATCAACTACGCGGAGGTGGACTACACCAACTGGACGAGCGAAAAGCACACCAACCACTTGATTGCCCGCCTGCTGCACAATTACAGCATCAAGGTCAATGAAGAAGTAGGCCGCTACAAGCGCGAAAAATTCAACATCAGCATTGGCGACGAACTTCCCGCTGGCGTGTTGAAACTGGCGAAAGTCTATCTTGCCAAAAAGCGCAAGTTGAAAGTAGGCGACAAACTCGCAGGTCGCCACGGTAACAAGGGCATCGTGAGCCGCATCGTGCGCATGGAAGATATGCCGTTCCTTGAGGATGGCACCCCCGTTGACGTGGTGCTCAACCCGCTCGGTGTGCCTTCGCGTATGAACTTGGGACAAATCTTTGAGACCGTGTTGGGATGGGCCGGAGAGAAATTAGGTGTCAAATTCGCCACCCCGATTTTCGATGGAGCCAAGACCGACGAGGTAGAAGAATGGATTGAAAAGGCAAGCCTGCCCGAGCTGGGCCAGACGTATCTCCACGACGGCGAAACGGGCGACCGCTTCCACCAAAAAGCAACGGTGGGCATCATCTATATGCTCAAACTCAGCCACATGGTGGACGACAAGATGCACGCCCGCTCCATCGGCCCATACTCGCTCATCACTCAGCAGCCACTTGGCGGTAAGGCACAGTTTGGTGGCCAGCGTTTTGGTGAGATGGAAGTGTGGGCACTCGAAGCTTACGGCGCATCCAACATCCTGCAAGAGCTGCTGACCTACAAGTCAGACGACATTCAGGGGCGTGCCAAAGCTTATGAGGCCATCGTCAAGGGCGATAACTTGCCCGATGCCAACATACCCGAATCGTTCAACGTCCTCGTGCACGAATTGCGCGGCTTGGCGTTGGACGTGAAATTTGAATAACCATGACGCAGGGCTTTCGTTTCGACAAGAAACGATGCCCCCGGATACACAGCAATTCCGCATCGCAACTTCATTCTTTTTTAAGCAATGGGTGTCACGATTCAACATTTGAGCAAAGACTTCAACCTGCTCAAGTTTCATACAAAGACTTGGCTGGCAGGGATGTATTTCACCATGCTGCAAAAAGAAAAAGTAAAGTTGAACGGTGTGGAATTGCTGGTTCCCTATGATGTGACGGATATACGCCTACGAGGACAATTTCAAATAGGTTCTTACGAAAAACGCGAGCGCATTTATTTGGAGGAATACTTAGACCCGGAGGCAAGCGTGTTGGAATTGGGAGGATGTCTTGGGGTGGTGGCTTGCGTGGCCAATCAACTCCTCAAACATCCCGAACGGCATATAGTGGTGGAAGCCAATCCGAAAATGATACCCTACATAGAGCGGAACAAGGCCCACAACAACAGCTCGTTCTCTATCGAAAATTGCATGATGTCAAGCAACGCTTCCAATGACTTCTACATCGGCCCAACCATCGGCGAGAGCAGCATGCGCCGAAAATGGTCCGAAAAGATAAGCGTCAGAGGAAAGACGGTGAGAGAATTGGAGCAGGCATACAACCTGAAGTTCGACACGCTCATCATGGATATCGAAGGTGGCGAATTGGTGTTTTTGCGGGAGAACCGTCAGTGGCTTGAGCAGCTTCACACCGTTATTTTGGAAATACACCCGCACCCAGAATTACTCTCCGACGAAGAGGTGGCTGAATGTCGGGTTCTGCTCGAAAGCGCAGGCTTGAAGCTGCTGATAGAAGATGGACTGATTTGGGTGCTTAAGCGCCCACAAGGCAAAACGTGAGCACATTTTAGGTGAAAATCTTTTTGTCGTCGCGCTTGAGATATGCGCCGATGCCCCTTGAAACACAAATACTGAATCTCGGACTTTCAAATTCTCAACAGCAATATGCCTTTCAAAAAGAAAAGCAACAAAACAGACCAGGGTTTCGACAGCATAACCATTTCGCTGGCCAGCCCGGATGAAATCCTTGAGCGCAGCTATGGAGAGGTGCTCAAGCCGGAAACCATCAACTATCGCTCCTACAAGCCCGAACGCGACGGCCTGTTCTGCGAGCGCATATTTGGCCCGGTCAAAGACTACGAATGTTACTGTGGCAAATACAAGCGCATCCGTTACAAGGGTATCGTCTGCGACCGCTGTGGCGTGGAGGTCACCGAGAAAAAAGTCCGACGCGAACGCATGGGGCACATTCGCCTCGTCGTGCCCGTCGTACATATATGGTTCTTCAAGAGCTTGCCGAACAAAATCGGCTATCTTCTCGGCCTGTCGTCGAAAAAACTCGAGTCCATCATCTACTACGAGCGCTATGTGGTGATACAACCCGGCGTGAAAGCAGATGAAGGCATCAGCCGCATGGATTTGCTGACCGAGGAAGAATACCTCGAAATCCTCGACGCACTGCCCAAAGACAACCAGCTGCACGACGACTCCCATCCCGACAAATTTGTCGCAAAAATGGGGGCAGAGGCCATCCTGTCGCTGTTGAGCACCCTCAATCTGGACGACCTTTCGGCTCAGTTGCGCCACGACGCGCACACCGAAACCAGCCAAGCTAAAAAAACGGATGCCAACAAACGCCTGCGCGTAGTGGAAGCTTTCCGTTCGGGTCTGGAAGATTCGGGCCAGCGCCCCGAATGGGCAATTATTCAATACCTGCCTGTGGTGCCCCCCGAATTGCGCCCACTCGTTCCGTTGGATGGTGGCCGTTTTGCCTCCTCTGACCTCAACGACCTCTACCGTCGTGTCATCATCCGCAACAACCGCCTGAAGCGCCTGTTGGAAATCAAAGCGCCGGAAGTCATTCTGCGCAACGAAAAGCGGATGCTGCAAGAAGCTGTCGACTCACTCTTCGACAACTCGCGCAAGTCCAACGCAGTAAAAGCCGAAGGTGGCCGCGCACTCAAATCGCTGTCCGACATCTTGAAAGGCAAGCAAGGGCGTTTCCGTCAGAACCTTCTCGGCAAGCGCGTGGACTACTCCGGCCGTTCGGTCATCGTGGTGGGGCCGACACTCAAACTCCACGAGTGCGGCATTCCGAAGGCAATGGCAGCCGAGCTGTTCAAGCCATTCATTATCAGAAAACTCATCGAGCGCGGTATCGTGAAAACGGTGAAATCCGCGAAAAAACTCGTTGACCGCAAAGACCAAGTTATTTGGGAGATTCTCGAAAACATCCTGCGCGGGCACCCGGTCATGCTCAACCGAGCCCCGACACTGCACCGCTTGTCTATCCAAGCCTTCCAGCCTCGACTCATAGAGGGCAAGGCCATCCAATTGCACCCGCTCGTCTGCACAGCCTTCAACGCCGACTTCGACGGCGACCAAATGGCCGTCCACGTTCCGTTGAGCCACGCCGCTATTTTAGAAGCACAAGTGCTGATGCTTTCGAGCCACAACATGCTCAACCCTCAGGACGGCTCGCCCATCACACTGCCATCGCAGGACATGGTATTGGGCTTGTACTACTTGACAAAAGAGCGCAAGTCAATCCCAGACAACCCGGTGAAAGGCGAAGGCCGCCGATTCTATTCCACCGAAGAAGTCCTGATTGCTTACAACGAAGGCCAACTCGACCTCCACGCAGGCATTGAATGCCGAGTGCCACAAGATGAAAACGGCCAAATCGTCCACAAACGCATCAACACAACGGTAGGTCGCGTGCTGTTCAACCAAGCCGTGCCGCAAGGTGTCCCTTTCATCAACGAGCTGCTCACGAAACGCAACCTGAAAGGCATCATCGGTGACATATTGGGACGCACCAGCTTCAAAACCACCGCCGAATTCCTCGACAGTATCAAAGAACTAGGCTTCGGTTGGGCGTTCAAAGCGGGTCTATCCTTCAACTTGGGCGACCTGATTATTCCAGATTTGAAACGCAAGGCCCTTGAGGCAGCGCAAACCGAAGTAGATGAAGTGTGGGACAACTACAACATGGGTCTCATCACCTACAACGAGCGCTATAACCAAATCATTGATAAATGGACTTTCGCTGACAACCGCGTTACCGACCAGCTCATGAAAGAACTGAGTGCCCACAAGCAGGGATTCAACTCAGTGTTTATGATGCTCGACTCCGGTGCGCGTGGCTCCAAGCAACAAATCAAACAGTTGTGCGGATTGCGTGGCCTCATGGCCAAACCGCGTAAGTCCGGCGACACAGGAGGCGCCATCATCGAAAACCCAATTCTGTCCAACTTCCTTGAAGGACTTTCGGTGCAAGAGTTTTTCATCTCGACACACGGTGCACGCAAGGGTCTGGCCGACACTGCATTGAAAACGGCTGATGCAGGTTATCTCACACGTCGTCTGGTGGACGTAGCGCAAGACGTAGTTATACGCGAGGTGGACTGCAACACGCTTCGCGGCATTGATACTTCCGCCCTCAAAGAAGGCGACAAGATTATTCAAAATCTGAAAGACCGTATCAAAGGACGTTACAGCCTCTACGACATCTACCATCCGGAAACGGAGGCATTGCTTGTGGCTGCGGGAGAATACATCACGGATAAAATCGCGGGCGATATCGAAAACGCCGATATCGAAACAGTGACAATCCGTTCGGTGCTGACCTGCGAAAGCCGTCACGGTATCTGTGCCAAGTGCTACGGCAAAAACTTGGCGACCGGACGTATAGCCGAAATGGGAGATGCCACTGGCATCATTGCAGCCCAATCCATCGGCGAACCGGGTACGCAGCTGACACTCCGCACCTTCCACACGGGTGGTACGGCCATGATTGGTCAAACGGAAAACAACATCACTGCTCGCAGCAACGGTAAGTTGGAGTTTGACTCTATCCGCACCGTCGAAGGCGCAGATGCTGAAGGCAAACCAGTGAAAGTGGTCGTGTCGCGTACAGGCGAAATTCGCATGGTGGACCCGAAAAACAATCGGGTACTCGCCAACAACTACATCCCCTATGGCTCCATCCTGCATGTCAGCGATGGCCAAGAAGTGCAACGTGGTGACAAAATATGCGAATGGGACCCCTTCAACGCCGTTATCGTGAGCGAATTCAACGGTATCGTGCGCTACAACAACCTCGAGGAAGGTGTCACCTTCCGCATGGAGCGCGACGACCAAACTGGCTTCGCAGAAAAGGTAGTGATTGAAAGTAAGAACAAAAAGAAAATCCCTTCCGTCACGATTCTCAATGCCAAAACCGGAGAAGAATTCAAAACTTACTCTCTCCCCGTGGGAGCCTACATCTCCGTGGACGACGAAGAGGCAGTAAAATCCGGCCAACAAATCGTGAAAATTCCGCGCAAGCTAGGCAAAATCGCGGACATCACGGGTGGCCTCCCGCGCGTGACCGAGCTCTTCGAAGCCCGTAACCCATCCAACCCAGCGGTCGTGGCAGAAATTGACGGTGTCATCACCTTTGGCGCGCTCAAGCGTGGCAACCGCGAAGCCATCATCGAGGCCAAAGACGGCCAAAAGCGGAAATACCTCATCCCACTCACCAAGCACGTCCTCGTGCAGGACGGTGACTTTGTGCGGGCTGGCACCGCGCTCACGGAAGGAGCCATTTCGGTGAAAGACATCCTGGCCATTGCCGGACCTTTCGCAGCCTCCTCGTACCTCGTCAACGGCGTGCAAGAAGTGTATCGTTCGCAGGGCATCAACATCAACGACAAACACATCGAGGTCATCGTGCGGCAGATGTTGCGCCGTCTCGAAATCGTCGACCCAGGCGACACCCACTTCTTGGAAGGCGAACCAGTGGAGCGCAACGAATTCATTGATTACAACGACTGGATTTTTGATAAAAAATTCGTCATTGACGCAGGGGATAGCACCAAACTAAAAGCAGGTGCCTTGGTGACACTCCGTCAAGTGCGTGAGGAAAACTCTTTCCTCAAGCGCAACGACAAGAAACTTGTGGAATACCGCGACGCCATTCCGGCTACCGCCGTCTCGATGCTGCTGGGTATCACCAAAGCATCACTTGGCACCGAGTCGTGGATTTCTGCCGCGTCGTTCCAAGAAACCACCAAAGTGCTTAGCACGGCCGCCATCGCTGCAAAGAAAGACTACCTCATGGGCTTGAAAGAGAACGTGATTGTAGGCAAAAAAATCCCAGCAGGCACGGGTATGCGCAAATACGACCGCTTGCAGGTCACGGGTTCGGGCCGTCCGTTCCGCGAACAGCAAGAAGAAGTATTGGTGGAAGATGAATGACGAATGCGCCGCTCGTCGCAGGCATTTCAATTGATAGACAGTTAATGGTGCCGCCGCTTTGTTTCGACACTCGTTTCAGGCGGCGGCGCTTTTTTGCGAACAAATGTCACCGACCACAC
The DNA here is from genome assembly GCA_026129545.1 of Saprospiraceae bacterium. Classification (NCBI taxonomy): domain Bacteria; kingdom Pseudomonadati; phylum Bacteroidota; class Saprospiria; order Saprospirales; family Saprospiraceae; species Saprospiraceae bacterium. The sequence continues at coordinate 165,936 of JAHCHX010000005.1, read as the reverse complement.
TACTGGGCATTTTGAAATTTGCCACGAAGTCACAAAGACGCAAAGCAAAATAATCATTGATTTGCCGCATTTTGTGCCTTTGTGTCTTTGTAGCACAAAAATAATATCCATTAGTGTGGTGACCGACCCCGACCATTCAAGTCAAAACCGCCGCTTTCTGGAAATCCATGTTTTGTGGACATTTTTGGGAAAGTTAGGAGGATTTCTCACAAGTGAAATTTGTTGACAGGAATTACAAGATTTACGTGATTCAAGCCCTTCTTCGAAGGGAAAAAACTGTAAACCTTGTCATCCCAGTCGAAACTTAGACTTGTAAGACATCCTTCTTTATGATAAAATAGGGCAAAGGCTTCCTTTCAATTGTTTTTCGCAATCGCCCGTCCGGCGGAATGTGTGGAGAAGAAGAGCAGAGGGGTGGGCAGCCAAGTCCCTCTTGTTTTTTTCTAACACACACATTTTTAATGACAGCTTTTAAGAATCTCGGCATCGCCGACGACTTGCTGCAAGGCATTGCAGCACTGGGCTTCGAAACGCCCACACCTGTGCAGGAACTTGTCATCCCCACTGCACTTTCCACCGACGACGACATCATCGCATTGGCCCAAACAGGCACGGGCAAAACAGCTGCCTTTGGCCTGCCCCTGCTGCAGCGGATTGACCCCTCAGAGCGAGGCGTTCAGGCGCTCATCATGTGCCCTACCCGCGAACTGTGCGTGCAAGTCGCCAATGACTTGGTCAACTACTCACACTTCGCCCATCAATACAAAGTGGTCGCAGTTTACGGCGGTGCTGGTATCGAGGGCCAAATCCGGCAAATTAGGGCAGGGGCACAAATCGTGGTGGCGACCCCCGGTCGTCTCATGGACTTGATGACACGCAAAGCCGTCCGGCTGGATGGCGTGCGCCGCGTCGTGCTCGACGAAGCCGATGAAATGCTCAATATGGGCTTTAAAGAAGCCATTGACTTCATCCTCGCCGCTGCCGAAAATCGTGAATCCATCTGGTTGTTTTCGGCCACCATGCCCAACGAGGTGCGCGCTATCGCTGCTGACTACATGGCCAACCCGCAAGAGCTAAGCACCGGCAAGCGCAACCAAACCAATGAGAACATTGAGCACATCTACTACGTCTGTAGGGCCGACGACCGCTACGCCACCTTGAAACGGGTGGTGGATGCCAACCCCGGCATTTATGCCCTTATTTTCTGCCGCACCAAAAACGAGACGAAAGAAGTGGCCGAGCAGATGATACGCGACGGCTACAATTCGGATGCGCTACACGGCGACTTGGCCCAAAGCGACCGCGACCGCGTGATGCAGCGTTTCCGCGAGGGCCACTTGCAGCTGCTTATCGCCACTGATGTGGCGGCGCGTGGCTTGGATGTGAGCAACATCAGCCACGTCATCAACTACGGCCTGCCCGACGAGGTGGAGGTCTATACCCACCGCTCAGGTCGCACTGGCCGTGCGGGTCGCACTGGTGTGAGTATCAGTATTGTCACGCCAAAGTTCGAGGAACGCATACGCCTCATAGAGCGGAAGAACAAAGCATCTTTTACCAAAAAATCAATCCCGACGGGCATCGAGGTGTGCGAGCAGCAGCTCTACCATATTGTCAACAACATCCACAACCAAGAGGTGCATCACGCGGAGATAGAACCCTACATGGCTCGCATCAACGAAGAACTGAAAGACCTCAGCAAGGAAGAACTCATCAAGCGTTTTGCAAGTGTCGAGTTCAACCGTTTTCTCGCTTACTACCGCGACGCACCTGACATCAACGTCTATCCGCGCGGCGACAAACGCGGCGCAAGAACCCACAACGGCCAACCCGCAGGGCAAATGGCTCGTCTGTTTGCCAATATCGGCGACATGGATGGCGTGTCAAAGAAGGACTTCATCAGACTGCTTTCCCGCACCTTTGGGGTGCCCGACAGAGCCATTGGGCACATTGACCTCAATCGCGCCTATATGCACTTCGACCTCGACGCGGCCTATGTAAACGTGGTGCGTCAGGGGCTTTCCGAATTTACCATCAATGGTCGTCGAATCCGAGTGGATGATGCTTCTGCCCCCAAAGAAAAGAGGACGAAAGAGGATAAATTTTTCGAGAAATTCGGGAAAAAGAAAAAGGGGAAGAAGTGGTAGTCCTATTCTTCAAGCCACACTACCGATGCTGCTTGCTCGGTAGTGTGGTTTCCGATTACATTTCCTAATGCTGCACGATTATTTTGTGGGTACCATGCCGCCCATCTGCCGCCTCCCATCTCAATATGTAAAGGCCAGCAGGTAGATTTGCGATTGAGCGTTCAATTATTTTTCCTTCCGAGGTTAACTCCGTTTTTTCTAAAACTTTGCTTCCAAAAGCATTGAACAAAGTCAGTGTGATAGCACCTGATATATCGGTGCGGATTATTAGTCGCGATGAAGCGGGGTTGGGGAATACAGATATCCCCTGTTTGGTATGTTCCTTTGTGGCGGTGGAAGCACATAATGGCTGCCCAATGGGGTTGTTTTCCAACAGATGTTCTTGCAAAAGCCTGAACTCGTCAAGTCGCTGGAGTTGTGCCGATGGGCCTTTTTCGGTTAAGGCTGAGATGGAAAAGAAGACCTCGTTAACTGCGCCCGGCTTAATGGTCAACGGCCCGTAACTGATTATCATCTCTCTGTCACTCAAAGGGTTGGAAGCCGAGATTTCGCTCCAGCCGTCAGCATTGGAAGGGTGTCCCGGAAATGCAAACTTGACTTTTTCCCCACCGCTATTGTAGCCTATCCCTCCCGCCAATAAAGGAGAACCATCACGCCAATGCCCTGACAGATACCTGTAAAACCCTATGGGCAAATGGGGCCTCCTCACGGCGGCCGGGAACTCATTGGAATGCAGGATTGGGATTGCGTGGCTCAACTCAATTAGATTTCCAAATGTGTCCAACGGGCCGCGAAAAGAGTTAATAGAAATCATAGCCGGATTTTGGCCTGCTACCAAGTCATTCAATGTATCAGCGTTGTAGCAATAAACAGCAGCTTTTTTCGGCATTGAGCATCCCAAATAGTCATCGTGCGGGTAGCCAAGCTCAAAATCTGCGAAAAGGCCAAAGTATGCCGAATCTGCCCGCTCGATATCTTCATAAGAGAAACTATATGCGAAAAAGATAGTGTTTTGAGCAAATTCTTTCTCGTTGCAATCGAGGGTAAATGCTGTAAGCATACCGTTCATCGAGATTTCTTTGACACTTGCTGAAAGAGCATGGAGGCCATTATCGAAAAAGGGAGCACACACTAGCTGCTCAGGGACAAGATTGGAGAAAGATGCCAAGTGCCCTACCGTAGGGTAGTCCCCATCATAAGGGTCATAAATTCCATCATTATTGTGGTCGTAGAAGTGCGGCAATGGCCTGTATTGAGGCGGGATAGCGAATTCGTTCAGCAACGTGGAATGAGGATTGCCCGGCGCTGGCCAAGCAAATATGGCAGGGATAGGGTTATCTATCACACCGTTATCTTGAAAGTCGGAAATGTGTTCTGATATTTGTTCACGGCTGACTTTCCAAACCTTACCTGAACCCGTCACACCGCGTATTCCCTGCTGCCAGTCAGACACTGTTGGGTCGTCCATTTCACAAGCTAACTTCAGATTGCCTGCCGGGTCAAGCCCTCCTATCCATGGAGCAAGATGACCAAGCAAATTTTTGGGAGGAAGCCCGGGCGCATCATTTCCCAAAACGAAACCACCAAGACTGTCTGCATGAATTCCTGCTGAAGTGATGCGGGCGCTTACTTTTCCTGAATTAATCCATGTTTGGTTGGTTGCAGGATTTTGTGCGGCTACAGTATGGATGGCAATGCCTAACAATAGTGAAATCAGAAGTCTCATGTCCAAATGCTGAATTGGTCAAATAAATCGGATGCAAAGAACTTGAAACCATTTAGATGAGCCAAACCCAATATTTGGATAAGTCAGATTTCAAAGATACGGCAATGTATGCCTTAGTTCGTTGGGATTTGTCAGATGACCATGATTGCTCCCCCTGATTTTGAACAGATTGCGATTGCAGCTATGCCCAAAACTTGGCGGTGCGAGGTATAATCATTCACTCATCAGCACCCCCAGCAGCTCCTGTGCCGCCTTTGCCACTATTGTGCCGGGCCCGAACACCGCTGCCGCGCCTGCTTTTTTCAAAAAATCGTAATCCTGCTGAGGCACCACGCCACCCACCACGACAAGAATATCAGGGCGGCCCAGTTCGCGGAGTGCCTCGATTGTCTGGGGCACCAAAGTCTTGTGCCCCGCTGCCAAGGAGGAAATGCCGAGTATGTGCACGTCGTTTTCCGCCGCTTGGCGGGCCGCTTCGGCGGGTGTTTGGAACAAGGGGCCGATGTCCACGTCAAACCCCAAATCGGCAAAAGCGGTGGCGATGACCTTTGCGCCCCGGTCGTGACCGTCTTGGCCGAGCTTGGCAACCATGATGCGTGGGCGGCGACCTTCTTGCGCAGCGAAGGTGTCGGCCATCCGACGCGCTTTTTCAAAATCTTCGTTCTGTTTCATGTTGGCAGCATAGATGCCAGAGATGGATTTGGTGGTGGCTACGAAGCGCCCGAATGCGTTTTCCATAGCCAACGATATTTCACCCAGCGTGGCACGCGCGCGAGCAGCTACGATGGCCAATTCCAACAAATTCCCTTGCCCTGATTTTGCGCAATGCGTGAGGGCGTTCAAAGCCGTCTTTACGGCAGATTCGTCGCGGTTTTTTCGCACCTCGTTCAGTCTGCGTATTTGGCCTTCACGCACGGTGGCGTTGTCAATGTCAAGTATATCGAAGGGAACATTATCAGCCACTTGAAAAATGTTGACCCCAACGATTTTGTCCTGGCCCGAATCAATTCGCGCCTGTTTTTGAGCGGCAGCCTCTTCGATGCGAAGTTTGGGCAATCCTTCTTCTATGGCCTTGGCCATGCCACCTAATTGTTCCACTTCCTCAATCAAGGCCCAAGCCTTTTCCACCAAATCCAGTGTTCGTTGTTCCACAAAATATGAGCCCGCCCAAGGGTCAACCGCTCGCGTGACGTTGCTTTCCTTCTGAATAAAAATCTGCGTGTCGCGGGCGATTTTCGCAGAAAAATCGGTTGGCAAAGCAATGGCCTCATCAAACGAATTGGTATGCAGGCTTTGTGTGCCGCCCAAGACTGCCGCCATCGCCTCGATGCAAGTGCGGGCCACGTTGTTGAAGGGGTCTTGTTCTGTGAGCGACCATCCCGAGGTCTGGCAGTGGGTGCGTAGCATGAGTGACTTGGCGTTGTGGGGGCCGAATTGCCTGACGAGTTTTGCCCACAAAAGCCGTCCCGCACGCATCTTGGCGATTTCGGTGAAGTGGTTCATCCCGATGCCCCAAAAGAAGGAGAGTCTTGGTGCAAAATCATCAATATCCAGCCCTGCCGCAAGCCCTGCTCTGATATATTCGAGACCATCGGCGAGGGTATATGCCAGCTCCAGCTCAGCCGGGGCGCCAGCCTCATGGATGTGGTAGCCCGATATGGAGATAGAGTTGAACTTGGGCATTCGTCGAGCGCAGTAAGCGAAAATATCGCTGATGATGCGCATGCTGGGCGCCGGCGGATAGATGTAAGTGTTGCGCACCATGAACTCTTTCAGGATATCATTCTGAATGGTGCCTGAAAGTTGTTCGGGCGAAACCCCTTGTTCCTCCGCTGCCACGATGTAAAAAGCCATGACTGGAATGACGGCGCCATTCATCGTCATGGAGACCGACATCTGGTCGAGCGGTATTTGGTCAAAAAGGATTTTCATGTCTTCCAACGTATCAATGGCCACGCCTGCTTTGCCGACATCGCCCACCACTCGCGGGTGGTCGGAGTCATAGCCGCGATGGGTGGCCAAATCAAAGGCAACGGAAAGCCCTTTTTGCCCCGCAGCGAGATTGCGACGATAGAATGCGTTGCTTTCCTCAGCGGTGGAGAAGCCTGCGTACTGGCGAATGGTCCAAGGCTGAGTGGCATACATCGTAGAGTAGGGGCCACCGAGAAAGGGCGGGATGCCGGCGACGTATCGTTGCCACACGTTGCTGGGAGGCAGAGGCGCTTCGGCAGGCCGCAGCGCCGGGTCGAATTGTATTTTGGAAAAATCAGGAGTGAGCATCACAACGGATTTTGGTTTCGAGGGCGAAATATCGGTGATTTATTCGGCTGACACGCCCCTTAAACGATTGCTTGGAACGGCGGCCACAAAAAAACAAGCCCGCACGACCGGGGGGGAGATTGGCGCACGGGCTGTAGTGGATGTGATACTTTTTATGGCAACACGATTCAGGCGGGGCTTGCTACCATATCCTTCACGAGGAGTTGGAAGCCATTGCCGTGAATGTTGACAATCTCGATAGCAGGGTCTTTTGCGAGATACTTGCGGAGCTTGGTCACAAAAACATCCATCGAACGAGCGGTGAAATAGGTGTCTTCGTGCCAAATCTTGGTGAGCGCCTCTGTGCGCGGCATCACGTCGTTGATGTATTTGCAGAACAATTTGAGCAGCTCCGCCTCTTTTGGGCTTAGCTTCCATTGTTTTTCCTCGCCGGGCTGCGCCTCCGTGAAGGTCAGGATGCGCACGGGGTAATTGAAATGGTATTTGCCGATGGTGAACTCTCGCTGGTCGTCGCGGGGGTCGGCGTTCTTGTGAAAGCGTTTAAGCACGGCTTGGATGCGCAGCAAAAGTTCTTCCGAGTTAAAAGGTTTGGAGATATAATCATCGGCGCCAAGTTTAAAGCCTTGCAACACGTCGTCCTTCATCGTTTTGGCGGTGAGGAAGATGATAGGCACTTCTTGATTGCGCTCGCGTATTTCCTTGGCAAGCGTGAAGCCGTCTTTGCGCGGCATCATCACGTCAAAAATGCAAAGGTCGAAACTGTTTTTCCTGAAAGCTTCCAGTCCAAGCACGCCGTCGGTGGCGAGCGTGACCGCGTAGTCGTGCATTTCGAGATAGGAGCGGAGTACGTCGCCGAAGTTTTGGTCGTCTTCTACGAGCAGGATTTTGTAGTTAGCACTTGCCATAAAGTCGGTCAGTGGTGTGATTAGATGATGTTCCGATATAGGGGTAGGTTATTCGAGATTGCGGATGCTGCATTAACGTTCCCCCGCGAATCGAAGTATGCGCGGGGTTAAAGACAGCATAAATTTGTTAAATTGCCATGTTTTGGCGGGCTTTGGGCGAATGTTAAAAAAGACAGATAGGCGACATTTTTGAGGTTAGGTTCGTTTGATTGTTGAAAAAGCAGGCAACTGCCCCCTATTTTTGTCTGCACTATTTTAATCCCTTATCCAAAAGCATCCGATTACTCATTACATCCCTATGCCGTCTCATGAACAGACCAGCTTCCCTTCTTTCGGCGCTGCGTGTGCCATTGGCGCGTTTCATCGCGCCGTTTTTTGCCAGCCTATTTTCTTGTATCAAACCTCAGGCTATGTCAACGCTGCTTCCTGTGTCGGGCCTCGGCATTGGCTTGTGTCGGTATTGTTGATGTGATATTGGCTACTCCGAGGGAGTGGCCAATATCACACTAGGTTCTCTTTCCAAAAAATTTCTCAAAGAAACTGCCCCGTTCCAACCACACTTCACTTGGTTCAGATGTCTTATGCTTCATAGGCGAGAACCCCGGTCGTGAAAAGTCGCGGCCGGGCTTTTTTATGCAAAAAAAAGAGCCACCCGAAACGAATCGGATGGCTCCAGCCTTATATTCAGTTTTTAATGTCTTCGGTTGTCAGTCATTTCATTTTAGCCAAGTCAGCGGAAGTATCCTGTGGGGCGGTGCGGCTCGACCACTCGATTTGGTCAGGATTGCCGGGGGCAACGAGGTCAATCGTCTGGAAGTCGGTGAGGTTGAGGCTGATTTGATTGTCTTGCGCACCGAAAGTACGGAAGTCATTGGCCCAGTTCACTTTGTATTCCTTTACGTCGGCGCTGAGGTTTTCGGCAATTGTCGCGACGGTAAGTGAGTTAGGGTTCACACCTGCCACATAGTGAGTGCCGACATATTGACCTTCTTTGTCGAAAATGGTGATGCTGTAAGTTTTTGTGCCACGGCTCAGGCCGCGAGCGATATTGTAAAGAACGGCGATGTTGTTTTCCGTTTCAAATTTTGCGACTGGTTCTGGATACACTGGCATGCTGCTGAATTGGGCGCTGCGCTCGAGTTCGGGAAGGAACTCGTAGTATTCCCAACCAAGGCGCTTGGCTTTGGCTGCGGCGTTGTTTTGAAGCTGGCCTTGCAGTTCTTCAGCGTTGAAGGAGTAAGGAAGCTCGGCAGCCGGAAACTGAGCCAAGAAATCCTGAAACGTCGGAGCGTCTTGTGCTTTCACTTGGAAAGCGAAGAGGCTGGCGAGAGCGAGCAGGATGGTCGGAATTGCGGCGTTCTTTTTCATGTTGCTTAAGTATTGGTTTGTGAGATGATGTGGATGATTTTCGATTAAACGGCGCTTTTTGTTATTTTTCGGCGCATATAGGGGTAGTGTCAAATGGAGTGCCAAAAAATCGCGCGTTCAGGTTTTTTTGAGAAAAATTTTTTGAGGAGAGCGGGATTTAGACTTTGAGCGGTATCAAAGTCACATATACGAGTCAACGTTTTGTCCGGTTTTGTCAAAGAACAGGAATGTGGTCGGCGTAGCGGAAGGTGCAGAAAAGGCGCGGTTCTTTGAAGATTCGAGAGGTGACGCTGTGGTTGATGCTTTGTTGGAAGCTCGCGTGAACAGTGTTCGACTGATTTTTGGAAATTTATCCTGTGGATTGCTTTTTGAATCGAGGCTTAAAGAAAAACCCGCTGCGCGAATGACTCGCGAGCGGGTTTCCAGTTTGTTTGAAGCAGAAAGCAAATTCTTACTTTTTTGCTTTTGATGCTTTGCCACTTGTTTTGGGGGCTTTTTCCCCATCGGGCATGGTTGGCATACGGCCAGCCACGGCGTCGTGCATGAAAGTGCCCCATGTGAGGTTGTTGCCGCCATCTTTGTGGGCAAGTGCTTTCTCGATGGCCATGTTCGCGGCGTTTTCCACTACCCATTCAAAGTTCTCCTCGCCGACCGAGTTTACGTCGGCGTCGGGTGCTGGGTTGCAGAAATCAATGGCGTAGGGGATGCCATCGCGTATGGCGAATTCGACGGTGTTGAAGTCGTAGCCAAGTGCGTGGTTGATGCGAAGCACGAGCTCGTGCATTTGGTCGCGCAGTGCTTTGGGTACTTTGTGGTCGGCCACATAGCGCAGATGGTGCGGGTTGCGCGGCTCGTAGTCCATGATGCGCACATATTTGCCGCCGAGGCAGTAGCATCTAAAATAGGCATCGAAATCAATGGCTTCTTGCAGCAGCATGACGAGGGTGTTGGTCTCGTTGTAATCGCGGAAAAACTCATCGAAGTTGTTGACTTTATAGACGTTTTTCCAGCCGCCGCCAGCATGGGGTTTCATAAAGAGGGGAAAGCCGCCGAGATAGTCAATCATTTTTTCCCAGTCGAGCGGGTACTTCATGTTGCGGAAGCTCTGGGCACTGGTGTCGGGTGGCATCTGTTTGGAGGGCAACAGAATGGTGCGGGGCACCGGGACGCCGATTTTAGTGGAAAGGCAATTGTTGAAAAACTTTTCGTCGGCGCTCCACCAAAAAGGGTTGTTGAGCACGGCGGTGCCGTTGAGCGCCGCGTTTTTCAGATAGGCTCGATAAAAGGGGACATCTTGGCTGATGCGGTCTATCATCACCGCATAAGATGTTGGATGCCCTTGCATGAGTTCCTCCACGAGGACTGGCTCGGCGTGTATGCCCTTGACTTTTTTGGCATTGACGCGGGCGACAAATGCCTCTGGGAAGGATGATTCCTTGCCGTGTAGAATTCCGATTTTCTTCATTCCGTTCTAATGTTTGTGATGTGTGCGAAATAACGGTTTGCGTTTCTGTGTGCGACAAAACTACTGAAAAGGGTTTGGCTGCAAAATTTTCGTTAAAAAAATCAAGCAGAACCGCTTGTTAGTCATAGTCAATGACGGGTTTCCCTTTCGGCCCTACCAGCACCTCTTCTTTGACGCGGGCCACGATTCTTCGGAGCGTGTCGAGCGCCACCTCCTGACCTTCATAGCGGGCGTATAGTGTCACGATGCAGGGGCCGTGTTTTTTAAAGATGTGTTGCACGGTGCCATCCACAAAAGGTTTGCGAGGGCTTCCGTCGCCAAAATCGAGCTCGTATTCGGGGCCTTGGCTGTATTTCACCATGTAGAATTTGAAAGGACGGCCTGCTTCCGGGTGTTCGCTGGTGTGGAGCAGTTCGCCGGGTATTTTCTGGATGGGGGCGGAGGCGTTGGGGTCAATGTCGGTGGCTTGATTTTCCGCTTGCACGAGCGACTTGTCGCCCGAACGACGGGTGGGGTCTTTCCGCGAAAATTGAAGCGCGACAAGCCCCGCGATGCCGAACAAGGCGATAACAACCAGCAAGAGCGTTTCTCGATTTTTCCCTTTCTCAGTTTTGGTTTCGTTTGCCATGCGAAAGTTGATTTTGTGAAAAACTGGTGCAAAGATGCTGAGCGGTTGGTTCAAATTGTGTGGTCGGAGACCAAAGGGGATGGGCTGCCTTGTTAATGGTTCGTGGGAATGATTTTGGCCAAAGCGTGGCAAACATACATGATTGCCGCCATTCGAGCGAGAAATCGCCTCGAAACAGGCGTGTGCATTGCGCGAAAAAGCATACCCTGATTCGCCATGGTTTGTCAAATGGCCATAATTGTTCTCCCTGACGTTGAGCAGATTGCGTTTTTCGCTATGCTCAAAACTTGGCGACGCGGGGTGTGTCAACCAAGACAATTTCGCAAATCGTTTTCATTTGGGGAAAGAAAAAGCCCCATTCCAGTCAATCCGGGACAGGGCATCGTATCCAACGTTGGCTTCTAATCAAACATAATTGGGGCTCAACATCGCCTCCGGTGCCAGTTCCCGATGCTCTGGGATTTTGTCGAGCGCCTGTTCCAAATCCCACCACAGGTCCTCCACATGCTCCACGCCAACGGACAGGCGAATGAGCGCGTCACTGATGCCAAAGGCGATTTTCTCGGCATGGCCAACACCCGCGTGGGTCATCGTGGCAGGGTGTTGAGCCAAAGATTCCGTACTGCCAAGGCTTACGGCCAATTTCACAATTTTCAGATGGTTGAGAAATGAAAAAGCCTCCTTTTCGCCTCCCTTCACTTCAAAAGAAACCATTGCCCCCGGCGACGAGCACTGCCTCCGATATATTTCGTAGGCCTCGCCATCTTCAGGTGTCAACAGACCGAGATAGTGCACTTTGGCCACTTTTGAGTGCCGGACAAGGCGGCGGGCGATGACCTGAGCGTTTTCAGTTTGTTTTTCCATTCGAAGTTTAAGGGTCTCAAGGCTTCTCAACAGCAACCAACCTGTATGTGGGGCTATCATGTTTCCCAAAAAGGTACGCAGCGTTTTCACCCGTGCAATTAGTTCCGTCGGGCCAAGGCAGGCACCTGCTATGACATCGCTGTGTCCACCAATATATTTTGTAGCAGAGTATAAAACGAGGTCAGCGCCGTGGCGTAGCGGATGTTGCCAAATCGGCCCCATGTAAGTATTGTCCACAGCCACCAAGACTTGCCTTCCATTGCGACCAAATACGTTTGCCACAGAGCGACACACGGAGATGTCCACGAGGTCGTTCGTTGGGTTTGCTGGCGTTTCGATGTATATCATGCCGAGGCGGTCTTTTTTGCCTGATGCCTCAACGATTTGCAACAATTCTTCACGACTTGCGCCGGGGCTGAAACCTAACACCTCAATGCCAAACTTAGTCAGCACATGATGCACAAGGTGACTTGTGCCCCCATATAAAGGATTGCTGCAGAGCAACAAATCGCCCGGCCGCAAAAACTCGAACAGTGCCGTTGAGATGGCTGACATGCCGCTTTCGAAGACAGCACAGGCTTCGGCTCCATCCCACAGTTTAAGCCGCTCCTCAAGGATTTCCATGTCGGGATTGTTCAGTCGGCTATAGATGAGGCCGGTTTTTTCTTTTGCGCCCTTCTCGCGCAGCCCGTATGCGACTTCAAAAAAAGCCTTGCCCTCTTCGGCAGTGCGAAATGCAAAGGTTGATGTCTGGAAAATGGGACATTTCACGGCACCCTCCGACCATTCGGAGCGGTAGCCATGCGACATCATTAAGGTTTCGGGTTTTAAATCTCGTTTCATGACACGGCAGTTTTTGTTACAAAATTCATGTTTATGGAATTATTTGCCAATAGATAAATTTAATTAAGAATAAAAAACTTTAATTTGACGTATTTAAAGAACTATCGTGTATTTTTGTTTTCTAAATTGCCATTTCATGGAAAAAAAATCTGTGACAATTGACGCATCGGACCGCGCTATTCTCCAACTCCTCCAAGAGGATGCGTTTCTGACCACCAAGGAAATAGCAGCTCGGCTCAATCTGACTACGACACCTGTTTTTGAGCGCGTGAAAAGACTGGAAAAAGAAGGCTACATTGCTGGCTACACGGCTTTGCTTGACCGCCGCAAAATCGGATTGGCGATGCTCGTTCTTTGCGAGGTGTCACTCAAGGAACACAACCGCGATTTTTTGCTGCAATTCGAAGCAGCGGTGATAGACCTGCCAGAGGTGTTGGAATGTCACCATATCACGGGCGAGTATGATTATTTGCTCAAAGTTGTGGTCAACGATATGGACGACTACCAACGATTCATCAAGGAAAAACTGGCAACCCTCGAAAATATAGGGCGCGTGCAAAGCCACTTTGTAATGACGGAGGTGAAGAACACAACCATGCTGCCGATTCGGTAAGTCTTTCACCCATTTCTCACCAAAGCATTGCCCGTGAAAAACAAGCAAACAGCGACCTGCCTTGCGCTATCCTTTGCCCGTTTCGACGAATTTCAAAAAAATCTTTCGAAAAACTTTTTCCAGCCTTGCATTGTTGAGACCTTAACTCATATTTTTGTGGCGAAAATTCGCTAACCAATTTTGTCTCACAACCTGTCTTAATACAATGTTCGATATTTTGGAAAAAACGGATGTGCTCAAGGGGGGAGAATTCCTCATCAGAGAGAGCAGCCCGGAGGACACGTTCATTCCCGAAGAACTCAACGAGGAGCAACTCATGGTCAAACAAATGGCCTCAGACTTCCTAAACAACGAGATTGCGCCCAACCGCCTGAAAATCGAAAAACGCGAACCGGGACTTACCGAACGCTTACTGGAAAAAGCAGGGGAATTGGGTCTGCTCGGCGCTCATATGCCAGCCAAGTACGGCGGCACGGAACTCGATACCAACACCAACACAGTGATAGCCGATGTGCTTGGCCCCTGTGGTTCTTTTTCCACGTCCATCGCGGCGCACACAGGTATCGGGATGTTGCCAATCTTGTATTTTGGCACCGAAGAGCAAAGAGAAAAATACCTGCCCCGGCTCATCTCCGGAGAGCTCAAAGCAGCCTACTGTCTTACTGAGCCGGGTTCAGGCTCCGATGCGCTCAATGCCAAGACTCGAGCCGATTTGAGCGCCGATGGTAGCCACTACATCCTGAACGGACAGAAAATGTGGATTACCAATGCTGGTTTTGCGGACATATTCATCGTGTTCGCAAAAATCGGTGGCGAGAAATTCACCGGATTTATCGTGGAGCGCAACACGCCGGGCATCACTTTGGGCGAAGAAGAAGACAAGCTCGGCATCAAAGGTTCCTCTACTCGTCAAGTGTTTTTTGAGAATGCCAAAGTGCCGGCGGAAAATGTATTGGGCGAAATCGGCAAAGGCCATTTGATTGCTTTCAACGCACTGAACATTGGCCGCTACAAACTCGGCGTGATGTGTATCGGGGGCAACAAGGAGGTCGTCAACATGGCCACTCGCTATGCCAACGAACGCATTCAGTTTGGTCAGCCAATCGGTTCTTTTGGTGCCATTCAGCACAAACTGGCAGAAATGGCAGTGCGCAATTTCGCCGCAGAAAGCGCAGGCTTCCGCACTTCGCAACTGATGCAGGACAAGAAAGCAGCCGCCGAAGCAGAGGGGAAATCCTTCGGCCAAGCCACCCTGGAGGCAGCGGAGGAATACGCCATCGAATGTTCCATCCTGAAAGTCATTGGCTCCGAAGTGACCGATTACTGCGTGGACGAAAATGTGCAGATTCACGGTGGCATCGGCTTCAGCGAAGAATATCCAGCCGCCCGTGCCTACCGCGACAGCCGCATCAACCGCATCTATGAAGGCACCAACGAAATCAACCGGATGCTCATGGTGGACCAATTGTTCAAACGCGCATTGAAAGGCCAGTTGGACATCGTAGGCCCAGCGTGGGCAGTTCAGAAAGAACTTGCGGCGATGCCGTCTTTTGAAAAAGTAGAGGGCGACTATGCCGAGGAGCGCAAAGCCCTCGCGGATTTCAGAAAAATAATTTTGATGACAGCGGGGGGGGCAGCCAAGATGCAGATGGATGGCAAGCTCAACCTGAAAGAGGAGCAGGAGCTGTTGATGAACTGCGCCGATATGCTCATTGACCTCTACACAGCGGAATCCATGTTGTTGCGGGTGCAAAAACTGGCCGATATGCAAAAAGAGCAACCACAGGAAGTGTACGACGCGATGTTGCAAATCTACTTCCACGATGCGACGGCGCGCATGACCAAAAATGCCACCGACGCTATCGCATCCTTTGCCGAAGGCGACCTGCTCAAAACCTTCCTAATGGGCGTGAAGCGCTTCGCCAAATACCCCCCGGTAAACGTAAAAGAAAAACGCCGCCTCGTGGCCCAAGCATTGCTACAGGCCAACGGCTGGTGTTTTTGAGCGGCTGTTGACGACCGTTGGATTGTGACCGTTTTATTAAACCTACTTGGAAGAGCAGCTATCTCAAAAGGCTGATAAAGGTTGATTTTTGATGCTAGAAGGTGCGACACCGGGCGGGCATCCAAAGGAGCACTTTCATAGACGCTCATCAGCCGTTATCAATCTTGCGAGACAGCTGCTTCTTTTTTAGGGCAAAGGATGGCGATATCCCACTGAAATCTGCGCCGCGCGATGAAAACTCTTAAGTTCGCCCAATTCGAAGCCATTCTCATCGGTAAACTTGGCATCTCCGTACAAATCATAGATGCCCCAACTCTGCCGCGCCCCGATGAAAAAGCGGCGAATCCGATACTCCAACCCAGCGATGAGGCCAAAATCAAAATCCCTATAAATGCCCAGTTTATTGATGTTGACATTTTCGCCTCCCGATATGGCGCGAACACCAAGCAAGCGCCCTCCTTCCATGCCTGCCTGAATAGACAACCCGCGCCAGACCTGAAAATCAACGACCACCGGGAGGTAGATATAGTGAAAAACATTCCTCGCCGAAGCTGGGCCAGCAGGCCAGAAAAGTTGCGACTCAAAACCCTTTTGGCTGTATTGAACACCAAACAACAAAGCCCATTTTTGATTGAAATCCATCTTTCCTTCCAAACCGGCATGAAAGCCGTGCAGCGGGTCTGTGCTGTTCGGCGGCACCAGTCCGTCCTGCCACTTTATCTCTGAAAGATGGATGTTGGTAAACGAATACCCACCGCGAGCGCCCAACGCAAAAGTTTGGCCCGATAAGGAATGTGCATACAAAAACAAGGCAGATGACAACAGAAGAGCGTAATTCATGGAAGCATTTTTTGTGTGAACAGTACGATTGGCCTACTTGATGTGATGAAATGCAATTTGGTTGTTCCAATCGTTTGGGCATTTGCGTTTGACAAACGACTTTTGTCACGAATCGCTAAAGCAACAAATCATGCCCGCCAACAACTACCGCGCCATCACCGCCTGGGCCGAAGAAGACCGCCCCAGAGAGAAAATGCAACTCAAAGGCAAGCAAGCCTTGTCAGATGCCGAATTGCTTGCCATACTCATCGGCTCCGGCACGGTAGGAGAAAGCGCTGTCGCATTGGCACAGCGCATACTCGCTTCCGTTGACCAAAATTTGCATGAGCTCGGCAAACGCTCGATAAAAGAATTGCAGCGATTCAAAGGCGTGGGCGAAGCCAAAGCCATCACCATAGCTGCCGCGCTCGAGATAGGCCGGCGGCGTCAGTTGTCCGACCTGCGCGAACGCCCGCGCATACATTCGAGCCGCGACGCTTTTCATGCCATCGCGCCGTTGCTCACCGACTTGCATCACGAAGAGTTCTGGCTATTGCTGCTCAATCGAGCCAATGAAGTATTCGGACGAGAGCGCCTCAGCACAGGTGGTATGGGCGGCACGGTAGTGGATGTGAGGATGGTGCTGAAGGCCGCGCTCGACGCTCGCGCCACTTACTTCATTGCAGTACACAATCACCCCTCCGGCAACCTGCAACCCAGTCAGGCAGACGTGGATTTGACAAAAAAACTAAAGCAAGCAGGGGAACTGCTCGAAATACCCTTGCTCGACCATCTTATCGTGTCAGAGCGGGGTTACTACAGCTTTGCGGACGAGGTAGGAATGTGAGCAACAGCAAGAAGGCATCACCATTCAAGAATTGGCTGCCACATAAGCCAGCAAGAGTTGTCTTTAGGGATATTTCACCATCGCATAAACAGCAGACACATGAACCAACTTTTTACGCACTTAGCCCTGTTAGGCGGGGGCGCTTTAATCCTATTTTGCTGCACACCCAAAAAAGATTGCCGCGACCTCACGGGCCGATGGGCTACACGGGAAGGCAGGGTTTTGCTGTTCCAGCCAGACGGGCACGCACTATGGCTATTCAAATTTGGTAGCGAGTTCGACACTTTCCCCGCACAATACCAATACGACTGTCGGCAAAAACCCGCCACCCTTGATTTGAGTGGCTTTCAAACCGGGCCACTCACTGGCAAAACACTCTACGGCATCATCGAATGGGCAAGCGATACCACCTTTCGATTCGATGCCGAATCTGGAACCACCCCAGAGGTTCGCCCAAAAACATTCAGCGTGGAACAAACTCAGCAATACTTTCGGGAAAATTATACCTTGATTCGCTAAGATTTATCAAGTGGCCATGATTGATGCCCTTGATTTTGAGCAGACCGCGACCATAGCCATGCCCAAAACTTGGCGGCGCGAGGTATAGTTGAACGAGTTGGCCGGGCAAGCCCTTCAACTCATCAAGCCTGCGCAGTGGGGGTGCCAAAGTTCATCGGAGGAGTTGGCTGGTCCACGTCCTCAATTTTGCCAAACTGCATCTCGTATTTTTGAATGTTATCTTTCAGTGCGAAAAGCAGCCTTTTGGCGTGCTGAGGAGTCAGAATGACGCGGGCTTTCACCTTCGCCTTTGGCACGTTGGGCATCAAGCGAATGAAATCCACCACAAATTCAGCGTTGGAGTGCGAAATGATAGCAAGATTGGAATAAATACCCTCGGCTACCTCTTCAGACAGTTCGATATTGATAGCGGCTTGTTGCGGAATCTTATTTTCTGCCATTGTTAATGTAAAAAGTTTGGGTGTGTGATGATTCAAATTGCCTCGAGTTTTTTTTAAGGGGCTGCAAAACTACCGTAAAGAAATCAAAGTCGAGGAAAGGTGTTCAAAAAAGTACATCCGCTTTTGTCAACAATACTCAATTTTGAATGGTATTTCTTTTAAAATCGAAATAGTGTTACCTTCGCGCCCGCTTTTGAAAAAAGCAAGGGGTAACGGTTTCGCCCCGAAGTGAAATCGGCAAGTGGTTAAACACTTAAAAAGCCTCAGAATCAACCGTTTTTCAATTATGTTACTCGACGAAGAAAAAGAAATCCAGAACGAGCAGGACAATACTGTAGAAGCGTCCGCCGAAACAGCTGCCGAATCGCCCGCCGCCGAAACCGTTGCGGAAGAAACTGCCGAATTAGTGGAAGCAGCCACCACGCCCCCAACGGACGAGGCAGAAGAAACCATCGTGGAAGCAGAGGCCGAGGAAGAAATCGAGGAAGAAGCCCCTGCTCCCAAAGCATCGGAGGCGGCCGAGCCAGAAATCATCGCAACTGAAGAAGAAGAGGAAGAAGAAGTCGAACTTCCTGTTTTCGACACGGTGGCAGCTGGCGGTGCCCACGACGATTTCAACTGGAAAATGGACAAGCGCGGCACTTTTGCGTACGATGAAGCAGAAAAAGCCGCCCTCTTGAAACAGTATGACGAGACCCTCAGCAACGTCGCCGAAAACGAAATCATCAAAGGCCGCGTCAGCGCCATCAGTGGTGGCGACGTTGTGCTCGACATCAACTACAAGAGCGACGGCCTCATCCCCCTGAGCGAATTTCGCGATATGCCCGGCATCGCCCCCGGCGACAACGTGGAAGTATATGTGGAAAGCCAAGAGGACAGCGAAGGCCAACTCGGCCTCTCGCGCCGCAAAGCCAAAATCCTCCGTGCTTGGGAAAGCATCGTGGACTCCTTCAAGAACGGAACCATCATTCGCGGCACAGTCATCAGCAAAACCAAAGGCGGCCTCATCGTGGATTGCAACGGCCTCGAGACCTTCTTGCCCGGCTCCCAGATTGACATCAAGCCCGTCATTGACTACGACCAATATGTAGGCAAAGTGATGGAATTCAAAGTGGTGAAAGTCAATGAGCAAATCAAGAACGCCGTGGTGAGCCACAAAGCCTTGATTGAAAGCGACTTGGCCGAACAACGCGAACACATCCTCGGCAGCCTCGAAAAAGGTCAGGTGCTTGAAGGCATCGTGAAAAACATCACCGACTTTGGAGCCTTCCTCGACCTCGGCGGCGTGGACGGCCTGCTCTACATCACTGACATCAGCTGGGGCCGCATTGGCCATCCCAGCGAGGTGTTGCAGCTCAACCAGCGTATCAACGTCGTGGTGCTCGATTTCGACGAGAACAAGAAACGCATCAGCCTCGGCCTCAAGCAACTCACCCCGCACCCGTGGGAGGTTTTGCCAGCAGATGTCACCGAAGGCTCCGTCGTCACAGGCAAAATCGTCAACATCGAAGACTACGGCGCATTTGTGGAAATCCTGCCCGGCGTAGAGGGTCTTATCCATATCAGCGAAATATCTTGGGGCAACCAAAGCATCAATGCGAAGGAATACTTCAAGATGAACCAAGAAGTGGAAGCCCGCGTCGTCACCATTGACCGCGCCGACCGCAAGATGTCGTTGTCCATCAAGCAACTGACAGCCGACCCGTGGAGCGAAATCGAGAACCGTTTCCCCATCAACAGCCAGCACACCGGCACGGTGAAAAACATCACCAACTACGGCATCTTCGTAGAACTCTCCGAAGGCGTGGGCGGCATGGTGCACATCAGCGACCTCTCTTGGACGAAGCGCTACGCTCACCCCAGCGAGTTCACCAAAGTGGGCAGCCCGATGGAAGTGATGGTGCTCGACATTGACAAAGAGAAACGTCAAATCAGCCTCGGGCACAAGCAAACGCAGGAGAACCCCTGGGATGCCTTCGAAGGCATCTTCCCGGTCGGCTCCTACCACGAAGCTACCGTGCTCAAGCGCGACGACAAGGGCGCTACTTTCCAGATGCCACACGGCCTCGAAGCATTCGCTCCCGCCAAACACATCAGGAAAGAAGACGGCAACCCGGTGGAAGCCAACGAAACGGTGACGGTGAAAGTCATAGAGTTCAACAAAGACGACCGCCGCATCCTCGTGTCGCACACGCGCTATTTGGAGGATTTGAAGCAAAAAGCCGAAGCCGTCGTGAAAGCTGAAAAAGCAAAAGAAGAAGGCGAGGCACAAGCTGCCATCACAGAAGTGCAGAAAAAAGTCGAGAAAGAAACACTCGGCGATTTGGCCGTGCTCGCACAGTTGAAAGAACAGCTCGAGAAATAATCACCAAGTCGCTCAAGCCAGCGACCATTGCACATAAATCCCTCGTTCCGCAAGTCGGAGCGGGGGATTTTCATTGATACTGAAAGCCTTTTTGACTTGCTGCGGTGGAGGGCTTTGAGTGAAAGGGATTGGCATTTTTCGACTGGCAAGGCAAATTTCGCAGTCGAAATCGGGTATATTCGGCGAAAAATTTAACGAAGACACTCGGAAAAAGGGTTTCCCCTTCGCCAAAGACCTCCACCGCAGCAAGTCTTTTGTACTTTTGAGGGAATTTTTTTCTCTCAACAACATGGACGACCTGCTCATTTTCATCTCCTACGCCGAGGAGGACGCGCCCGTCAAAGATGCGTTCATCAAAGAGTTCTCGCCCGCGGCCCAAAGCAACCATTGGCGCCTTTGGCAGGACGGCGAAATCAAGCCCGGCGCATTTTGGGACAATGAAATCAAGGCCAATCTAGAAAAAGCCGAAGTCGTCGTCTTGCTGGTCAGCTCCGATTTTCTCAATTCAGAGTATAAAAACATTGTCGAATTAAAACACGCCCTAGCCAAACAACAACAGGGACTTGCACTGGTCATCCCGGTCATCTTGGACGACTGCCTGTGGGAAGACCACGATATGTTACCCAAAATTCAAGCGGTGAAAGCCAACGAGCGCATCAAGGAAAAAGGCAACAAAGACGAGATGAAGGCCGCCCTGCAATGGGCCGCGCGTCAAGTGCGCGACAGCGTGAAAACCAGTCAGCCAGCCAAATCCGCCGCTGCGGGCCTCAAGCCTGAAGAAATCAATGAACTCCGCCAGCTCGACCCCGACGCGCTCATCATAGCCGTTCGGCAAAAACAACAACGCTGTCTGCTGCTCTCCAAATCGGGCACCGTGTCGCAACACCCCCTGTCATCCAGAGGATTGCCGCAAAAAGTCCTGTCCATACTTCAACGCCTCCTGCTCAAAGGCGACTTGGAAGAAGAAGACTGCCGCGTGTTGGGCGAGGCGCTGTTTTATCGGCTTTTTGCCGACCCCGCGTCCCAACAAGCCTTCGTGAAAGCCTACAAGGCTCAGATGCCTGCCGACGTCAAGCCACTCAAAATCGTGCTTCATTTCGACGACCAGTCCAGTGATTTGGCTGGCCTGCCATGGGAGTATCTCTGGCTTCCCCTGCCCGAAGGCCAAGAAGAGGGCTTTTTTATCGGCGAAAAAGAAAATCTCGTGCTTTCGCGCCGCCTGTCGTCAGTGGGGAAAGAAAAAAAGGTGGAAGCAGACAAGTTGCGCATCCTTGTCGCCTATTCAAAACCCGCAGTGCAGGAAGTCGCTCAGCGCATTGACGACGACGCTCAGAGCGTCTTTGGCCGCTCCAAGCCCCTGAAAGAAGAAGATAAAAAATTGTGGGCCAACATTGAAGTGTCGGGGCCGCAAGAGTTCAAAAGCCAAAAAGATTTCGAGGCCTTCATCAAAAAAGAAAAGCCATTCCACATTGTTCATTTCATCGGAAAAGGAAAAACAGAAAAAGAGGTGAGCCATATCGCGTTTTGTGATGCACATGCCAAGAAAGAGGAGTGGCTCACCCCCGACGAATTTGTGCAATGCTTCCCAGACGGGCAAAAACCCAACCTCATCTTTTTGCACGCCCCCCCGGATTCCTGTAGCAGCTTGCGCGACATGGCGCTCCACCTCGTCACCTCGGTGGATGGGGTGCTGGCCATACAGACACCCGTGAAAAGCGAGGAGGCCGCCGATTTTTCCGAAAAACTATACACCGCGTTGGCCAAAGGCGAAGACTTGGACGAGGCCGTCACCCACGCCGCCCGCTACACCGCCGCAAAAAGTGCCAACCGCTTGCGCATGTACGGCATTTCGGCCTCCTTCTCGCGGGCCACCCTAAAACTGGAAGTGGCCAAACCAGCCGCTGCCGCAGCCACCAATGAGGATAGTTTTGTGTTTTGGGAGTGCCCCAATCACAGCGACCCACTCATTCAGTGCAAGCAACTTCTGCCCGTCAAGGGAGGGCGTTGTGCTTGGACATTTTGCAAAAAATGTGATGCCGGCCCGCTTTGGTTTTGTCCCAATTGCCAAAAAGCCGTTGCCAACCTTTCGGAAAAACGTTGCCTCAACTGCGGGTATGAGACAGCCCAAATGGTCGTGCCCGACGAAGTGAGACAACTTGTACCATCCGCCAAAACAGAAGGCACCCCGATTACCAAACCCACCGGCCCCAGCACCATGACCGACCGCACCACCCACAGCCCGCAAGAGAGCCGTCGCGCCGAGCCGGGCTTGCCGCGATAAAAACACTCTGAGTGATGAAACCCGAGCTTTCCGACAAGCAAAACAAGATTTTTGCCGACGCCTATCACGCCGCTGCCATGCAGGGAGCAGATATGCAACCGTTAGCCGCCACGCTCGAACCCTTGCGGCGAGACTTGAAGAAAGAGGGAGACACCTTGGCAGCGCGTGCTGCGCTCGACACCATCGTCGGGGGCAACAGCGACACAAGAGCCGAAGCGCCCCTGCTCCAACTCCGCAAGGATTTCATCGGTTGGCTAAAACAGGCTTGGATAGCGGAGATGGAACAGGCGCTACAACAGTCGGAAGAAGCAGCCTGGACATTATTTCTCACGCGCTACGTCGAGGCGCTCGCACATTGGCGCACACAGCTCGCATGGTGGTGGGCAGAAGCGGCTGCCGGGACGGTGCCAGAGCAAAAGAAACACTGGTTTGAAGGCAAATCCGCAGAGTTGGGCCGATTTAGGGAAAATGGCCGCCATGCCGAACACGCACGTTGGCCCGAGGCATATCCTTTCCTACGCAAACTCGCCCAACACTCGACGCTCACACCTTCCCTACGGGCGCACTTGTGGTCTGTTTGTGGTTCCATCCAGATGTACTACAACACCATCCCAGACGCGGAACACGACCTTGAGCAAGCGGCAAAATTATTCCCAAGACTGTCCTATTTGGCCATTTGCCGCGCCGATTTGGAGCGCATACTGGGGCATTACGAGTCATCGAGAGCGTTGTTGCGCACACATTTGACCTTGCACCCCAAAGACCCAGAGGCCTACATTGCCTTAGGGCGCAGTTTTTTGGAAGAAAAAAACTGGGACGAAGCCGCTCGTTGTTTCGAGGACGCTATCGCGGCAAACCCCGGCAACTCCGGGGGCTACCGCAACAAGATGGCGCTTTGGGGCAAAGACGAAACACTATTCGCAGCGCACAAACAGGAGATAGATAAAGTCCGCGCATTGGCCGACAAAGCCGACCCGGACAATGAAGCAAGCAACATGCTTGAGGCGGGCTATGCCTATCAGGCAGGAGGGGATGCCGAGGCTGCCTATAACTGTTTTCAGCAATTGCACGAAGGCGACCCATCGCGATTGGAGCCAATTGTCGCGCTCGGCTATTTGCGACAGCAAGAAAAACGATACGACGAGGCAACCGAACTTTTCAAAAAAGCACTTGGCCTTGCCCCCCAAGCGGTGGACGGATACTGGAACTTGGCCGCTTTGTGTGCCGAGCAAGCACAATATGCCGAAGCAGCCGGATGGTATGATAAGGCGCTGCCGCACTGCCCCATGTTCGCACGCACCCTTAGGGTGAAGGCGGGCGAGATGTATATCGCTATGGGTGATTTTGAGAAAGGGATGGCCTCTTGTTTGGAAGCACTTGAACTCGACCCACAGTTCGATTTTGCGCTCAACACCCTCCACGACCTTTCCGATACCCTACGCGACAAAGGCTACAGCGAAGGAACGGGCATGGAGCCAGCCGTAGAAGTATTGCGCCGAATACGAGCCGTCAAAGGAGACTCATACAAAGCCAGCTTCCACAATCGTGTTGGGAATATCCATTATTATTTCGCGGATTACCAAAATGCCGCCGAGCATTATCGCCAAGCCATAGCCGCTGACGCGAGCCTCGCCGTCTATCACGACAACTTGACGGGAGCATTGGACAAACTCTCCGAAACATCGGCGACCCTTGAAGGCCTGCGTGAGGCGCTGCACCATGCGCAGCAAGCTGCCCGCCTCGAGCCTTCCAACGAACAGTACCGCCAGCAAGCCAGCCGCTTGGAGCGCAAGCTCGTCTCATTGCGGCATTTCGGAGTGTTGCCCGACGAGCGCTCGGCCAACACCTTTTCCATCCGGGTGCGATTCCGCGACAACCTAACAGAGTGGTTCGTGCAGGAGGGCAATCTCGCGCCCAATTTGTTGCAAAAAATTGAAAATCTGCGAGAAAGATTCAAACAAGCCTTTGGCATCACCCTGCCCGGCATCCGTTTCTCTACCGATTGGAACATCGTGGAAAGCGCCAACTTTGTCATTGACCTCGATGGCATCCCGATGCAACAAGGTTGGTTGGACTTTGGTGAAACCACCTCTGACAAGCATACCGAACACGCTTTTGATTGCCTCTTAGACCTGCTTGAGCAAAACGTTCAGCTCAACCTTGCTGACTTCATTCACTACGATTCGCCGGAAATCTCGGCCAAATTCGTTGGGAAATCCGCCACTTATGCTTCCGGGTTTTTCCAATTGATCCGAATGTTGCTCAAGCAAAAAATCTCCGTTGTCCAAATTGATGTGATACAGGAAATATACGAGAGTGGCCTTAAGTCGCAAAAGTCCATCCAAGCCATTGCCCAAGACGTGAGAAGCCACCCCTCCATACTCCCCTATTTGCCCGTCAACACGGCTTCGAGCCGGACCTTGTTGCATCTGACCGCCGCGCAAGAGGAAGAAATTCTGTCGAGTGTGGGCAAAAGCATCGCGGGTCAGTTGCTTTGGCAAATCCGCCCCAGCGACCCGACCTTTTTCCAGATTCTCGAATATCTTCCCAAAAACGACTTCGTGCTGGGCGGCGCTGGGCATTTTGTGGCCACCCAACATCCCCAAATTGCCACCTTGCTCAACGACCTCAGCCCCGGCACCTTTTTTAGCCGGGGAGAAATCTTGCACTTAACCGATGCCGAAAAAGCAGCCTTGCCGACATGAGTCATACCTCAAACATTGGAATCGAGATTAACATCCGCGTGCCAGAGGGACATCCGCTCGCAGAAGAGGGACAGCCCCTCGCGTGGAGCCAGTTGTCGCAATATGCCACCGCGCTGTTTCAGCACTTGGGTGTGCCGGGAGTAGTGGTCGTTGTGAGAGAGAAGCAGCCCCCTTCATTCAAAAAAATAGAAGTCGCCATCAATGGCAAGATAGCTCGATTGCGCCACACCACCGCTCACAGCCTTCACGACTCCCTGACGGCACAAGTCGTTGCCCTGTGCGACGACCTACTGAGCAATCGAAGGCTGCTCATCACCCCCGATTTGGTCGAGGCAGTGGCGGAAAAAGCCCACCCATCTTTCCGTCGTTTTGATGCCAACGGCCAAGAGCGCATCGTGCAAGTACTGCTTGCTCAAGGGTTTGGTCTTCAACATCTTGAGCGATTTTCGCCTTCAGAAACCAACACGCCCGAAGCATGGGCAGAGGCGTGTATAGGCGACCTCGAAGCCGTGAGGTTTGCCATGCACGCCCACCCCAGCCAAATTGACCCCGACGACAATCCGCACGATTTCAACCGCCTCGTGGAAAGCGCCGATTATTTTGTGGATGCCGCCTTTAAAATAAAGGGCATTCCATTCCCCAAAATAAGAGGCGAGAAACGCACCGACTTCGCCCCCAACGAAATGGCTTTCCAAATCAACGACCTGCTATTCCCCACCCGGCCAATTGGCGACATGGCGACTGAAAATCTCCAATTTGTCAATTTCCTCACCCGCCATGGGGCGTTGTTTCTCAACCGGGGCAGCGTCAACTTTCTGCTCGATTCGTTGGAGGCAGCCAACCCCAACCTCTTGGCGCTAGCTCGCACACGATTCAGCACGGATTTTATCACCACTATTTTGCGCCATCTGGCCGTCGAAAGCATCTCCATAAGACCCTTGGTGCGTATCCTTGAAGTGCTCGTCAGTGGCGGGCAGGATGCCTACCGCCAAGGCTTGTCCGCGTCCGAGGCGCCATCCTTGTCCGAGACAGTGCACCTGATAGACTCAGACAAGCGATTGGAACATCTAAGCCTGAGCGAATGGGCTGAATTGGTGCGCGTCAACTTGAAAAATGCCATCATCAATCGGGCTTCTGCGCATTTCGAGGAACACCAAACCCTAAGTTGTTTTTACCTCGAAAACGACTTGCTCCAAAGGGTGCTTCGATTCGACGAACTCGATGACGGGGAACAGGCAACATTGCGCGAGCGGGTCTGCGCCCAGATTGCGCAAAACTATCACACGCCGGCGGGGAAAATTCGCCCTATCATCACCGCCGCCGCATGGCGCAAAAGAATCAGCGATTTGATTGCTTTTGAATTTCCAGAAACCTCCGTGTTCAGCCTGCAAGAGTGCCTGCCGAGAATAGTGGCACGC
This sequence comes from Saprospiraceae bacterium, assembly GCA_026129545.1. NCBI lineage: Bacteria > Pseudomonadati > Bacteroidota > Saprospiria > Saprospirales > Saprospiraceae > Saprospiraceae bacterium. Next base: position 139,698 of record JAHCHX010000005.1, on the reverse strand, counting down.
TTCGAAGTGATGCTTGAGGCATGAACACGGGGGAGGCTTGCATGAAAATGGTTGGCAAAACGACATTCCACGCGCCCCGAATTTTCTTTCGGAAAATCTTAAATCCTGTTTGGAAAATTCTCGCCTCTTGAAGTACCTTTGCGTTCGCTTTTGGGAAAGCCCTCTTTTTTGAGCGTTTTTTTCATTGATTTTGAACGAGTTACATCAAATTTTAGCAAATTAAGGTATGCCTACCATTAATCAGCTGGTGCGCAAGAGCCGCGAGAAAGTCGAGTACAAGAGCAAGAGCCGTGCGTTGGCCGCAAGCCCGCAGAAGCGTGGCGTTTGCACCCGTGTTTACACCACTACGCCTAAAAAGCCCAATTCGGCTTTGCGCAAAGTGGCTAAAGTGCGTCTTGTCAACGGCATCGAGGTCATCTGTTACATCCCCGGAGAAGGTCACAACCTGCAAGAGCACTCCATCGTGCTCGTGCGCGGTGGTCGTGTGAAAGACCTGCCCGGCGTGCGCTACACCATCGTTCGCGGCGCGCTCGACACTGCTGGCGTGAACAACCGCAAAAAAAGCCGCAGCCGCTACGGCACCAAGCGTCCGAAGAAATAAATCTTGTTGTTGATTGGGTGATTTGTTGATGCGTTGATTGAAAAGTCAATGCTCAGCAAAGCTTCAAATCGCCAAATCAGCACATCCACAAATCAACAATAAATTAAAAAATGCGCAAGCACAAACCGAAACCTCGAGTATTGTCCCCTGACCCACGTTACAACGACACGCTTGTGACACGTTTTGTCAACAACCTGATGTGGGAGGGCAAGAAGAGCGTTGCTTTTGGCATTTTCTACGATGCGCTCGACATCGTGAAAAGCCGCACCAACGAGGACGAGTTGCAAGTCTGGAAGAAAGCCCTGAACAACGTGATGCCCCAAGTAGAGGTGCGCAGCCGTCGTATCGGGGGCGCCACTTTCCAGATTCCGACGGAGCTCCCGGCCAACCGCAAGGTATCCATTGGCATGAAATGGATGATTCGATATGCCCGCGCCCGCAGCGGCAAAGGCATGGCCGAAAAATTGGCTGCCGAAATCATGGCCGCCGCAAAAGGTGAGGGCAGCGCCGTCAAGAAGCGTGAAGACACACACAAAATGGCGGAAGCGAACCGCGCTTTTGCACATTTCAGAGCTTAATGACCCCTCGTGGTCAAATTCCTACCGTCGAAAGAGGGTGTATCATAAGTCGTTGAAGGTCGTCAAGAGTCATTTGCTGTAATTTGAAAGCCACATGAGACATGGTGTGCCAAATTAAAAAAATGACTTTCACGGCTCCCGAATGATTTATGAGATGCTCTTTTCCGGCGGTATTGGCTTTTAAAGAGACAGCCTTTGCTTTGCCCCTCGTTTGTTTTTCAAAACAATAAAAAAGCCAAACCCCATTTTGCCAAATAAACCATTAGCAGCCAGATATTTTTTCGCCAATTGCGATACTTTGTTTTGAAGCTGCGTCTCATAGCACTAAAATTCATTCATTCACTCTCAATTACACTCAAATCATGGCAAAGGACCTCCGGTTCACCCGCAATATCGGTATCGCCGCGCACATTGACGCTGGCAAAACGACATTTACGGAGCGTACTCTTTTTTATACCGGTGTCACGCACAAAATCGGTGAAGTGCACGAAGGCGCTGCTACCATGGACTGGATGGAGCAGGAGCAGGAACGAGGCATCACCATTACTTCCGCCGCCACCAAATGCGCTTGGACGGTAGAAGAGCAGAAATATGACATGAACATCATTGACACCCCCGGCCACGTGGATTTCACGGTGGAAGTGAACCGCTCGCTGCGGGTACTTGACGGGCTGGTGTTCCTTTTCTCTGCCGTGGACGGCGTGGAGCCTCAATCGGAAACCAACTGGCGTCTGGCCGACAACTATAAAGTGCCACGCATCGGTTTCGTCAATAAAATGGACCGCGCTGGCTCCGACTTCATGATGGTAGTGAAAGACATGAAGGCCAAGCTCGGCGCCAATGCCATTCCGCTGCAAGTGCCCATCGGCTCGGAGCACAATTTCAAAGGCGTGGTTGATTTGGTGACGAATCAAGCGATTATCTGGAACGAAGCCGACCAAGGCATGACCTACAACGTCGTCCCGATTCCCGACGATTTGAAAGACACGGTGCACGAACAGCGGCAGGCGCTCATCGAAGAAATTGCCTCCTACGACGACACGCTCATGGAAAAATTCTTCGACGACCCCGATAGCATCACCGTGGAGGAAATGCGTGCTGCCGTGCGAGCGGCTGTGTGCGACTTGAAAATGACCCCCGTCATGTGTGGCTCGGCATTCAAAAACAAAGGTGTGCAAGCCTGCTTGGATGCCGTTTGCTACTACCTTCCTTCTCCGATTGATATCGAGGCGGTGAAAGGCACCGACCCGAAAACAGACAAAGAAGTGGAGCGCAAGCCTACCGTGAGCGACCCCTTCACGGCGTTGGCTTTCAAAATTGCCACCGACCCGTTTGTGGGGCGTCTGTGCTTCATTCGGGTTTATTCGGGCAAGCTGGATGCAGGCTCTTACGTGCTGAACACTCGTTCGGGCGAAAAAGAGCGCATCAGCCGACTTTACCAGATGCACGCCAACAAGCAAAACCCGATTGACACTGTGGAAGCGGGCGACATCGCGGCAGCGGTAGGCTTCAAGGACATCCGCACGGGCGACACACTCTGCGACGTGGCGCACCCGATTGTGCTGGAAAGTATGGTGTTCCCAGAGCCGGTGATTGGGTTGGCAGTGGAACCCAAGACGCAAAAAGACCTCGACAAATTGGGCATGGCGCTCAACAAACTTGCCGAGGAAGACCCCACCTTCCGCGTTCGCTACGATGAGGAAACCAACCAAACGGTCATTTCCGGCATGGGCGAGCTGCACCTCGAAATCATTGTTGACCGCCTCCGCCGCGAGTTCAAAGTGGAATGCAATCAAGGTGCTCCACAAGTAAACTACAAGGAGGCGCTCACCAAAACGACCACACATCGCGAGCGCCTGAAAAAGCAAACGGGTGGTGCAGGTCTTTTCGCCGACATGGAATTCACGCTTGGCCCTGCCGATGAGGAGTTCCTGCAAAGCGACGACTTCAAGAGCGGCAAGAAGAAATTGCAGTTTGAATGGGCTATCGTGGGTGGCGCGATTGACAAAAACTACATCAAGCCGATTACCGATGGTTTCACTCAGATGATGAACAACGGCATTCTGGCAGGCTACAACATTGACTCAATGAAGGTGAAAGTGACCGATGGCTCCATGCACGCGGTTGACTCCAAGCCGATTGCGTTCGAGTTGTGCGCCAAAGAAGGGTTCCGTGCCGCAGCTCCGGCTACCAAGCCGCAAATCATGGAGCCTATCATGAAGCTCGAAGTCATCACACCGGAAGAGTACGTTGGCCCGGTCATCGGCGACCTCAACCGCCGTCGTGGTTTGCCCAAAGGCCAAGAGACCCGCATGGGCGGCGCGGTCGCCATACAAGCAGAGGTTCCTTTGGCCGAGATGTTTGGCTATGTGACCTCGCTTCGTACGCTGACCTCTGGCCGTGCCTCTTCGACCATGGAATTCAGCCACTATGCCGCAGCGCCCGAAAACGTGGCTAAGGCCGTCATCGAGAAGGCCAAAGGGACGGTGAAGGCATAAAAGAGATTAGAAGGTCACTCGTTTGAACGTTAGAAGGTTGTCGTACAGCCTTTTTGGAAATACAAGACCCGGCCAGCGCGATGCTGCCGGGTCTTTGCTTTATGGTCAGTGTGGGGCATACATTTTCCGTCTCGCTGTGAGTGGCGAAAGAGATTTTAAAACCTTGTTTTTGCGTCAAAATATACTTCGCGTCGTTAGGTTTTGGGCATGGCTGCAATCGCAATCTGTTCAAAATCAAGAACATCAATCATGTTCATCTAACAAATCCTAGCGAATCAAGGTATAAAAACCATGCAACAAGTCATAATGCCAGGGTCTGCTTGGCGTTTCCGACACAGTATCATGCGGGATTATTTTGTGAGGCATTCTTCCTGAGGCTGTCATTCCGAACGAAGTGAGGAACGACAACACTGTGGAGAAGGTTTTTTTAAAACAAAAAATAGTCTTTCACCCTACCTTGCCGCACATTTCAAGAATGACTTTTAATTACTCCAATTACCCCTAATTACTCCCTTTGCTATGACGAAAAAACTCTTCCTCCTCGACGGGCACGCCCTCATCTACCGCGCGCATTTCGCGTTCATCACCCGCCCGCTCATCAACTCCAAAGGTTGGAACGTCTCTGCCATTCAGGGTTTTATGCGCACATTGTGGGACATGATGCAGTCAGAAAAACCCACCCACGTCGCCGTCGTGTTCGACCCCAAAGGCGGCACCTTCCGCCACGAAAAATACGAGCCCTACAAAGCCAACCGCGAGGCGCAGCCGGAGGACATCTCGTTCGGCATCCCTTGGGTGGAACGCATCGTGCGCGCCATGAACCTGCCCGTCGTCAGCGTGCCCAACTACGAGGCCGACGACGTGATTGGCACCTTGGCAAAACAGGCGGAAAAAGATGGTTACGAGGTGTTTATGGTCACGCCCGACAAGGATTTCGGGCAGTTGGTGGACGACAAAATTTTCCTCTACAAACCCGGAAAAGGCGGCGACGCGGCGGAAATCTGGGGCAAAAAAGAGGTCTGCGAACGCTGGGGCATCAAGCGCGTGGAGCAGGTGATTGATATGCTCGGCCTCATGGGCGACTCGGTGGACAACATCCCCGGCCTGCCCGGCATCGGCGAAAAAACCGCCGCCAAACTGCTCGACGAGTTCGACACGGTGGAAAATCTGCTCGCCAACGCCGACAAACTTAAAGGCAAACAGCAGGAAATCGTGAAAACGCACGGCGACAAAGCCATCCTCTCCAAATGGCTCGCCACGATTGACACCAACGCGCCCATTCAGTTCGACGACAAGACCTTTGAAATCGAACCCTTCAACCGCGAGGAACTCATCCAGATTTTCAAAGAATTGGAGTTCAGGACTTTGGCTGATGCGATTTTGAAAAGTCCGTGGGCAAGCCCGCCCGCGTCGGAGACTTCAGTTGCTGAAAAAGGAGCAAAAACGGCTGCGAAGTCGGCGGCCAAAACTGCCAACTCGGACGGCAGCATACAAGGCAGTCTTTTCGGCGACGACCCTGCCGCCCAGCCCGTCGCCACCGGCGGAATCGTCGAGCGTGGCGGCGCAGCGCACCGCGTCGCCGACAAGAATATCGAGAACGTTCCGCACGAGTATCACCTCGCAGACACACCTGAAAGCAGAACAAAACTTGTCACCCTGTTAAGGGTCGCTCCCGCCATCTGTTACGATTCCGAAACCACCGCCATCGAGCCGACGCAGGCAGATTTGGTGGGCTTTTCCTTTGCCCTGAAAGCCCACGAGGCTTGGTATGTCCCGATTCCCGCCGACCGCGAAGAGGCTCAAAAAATCGTCGAAGAGTTCAGACAAATTTTTGAAAATGAAAACATTGTGAAAATCGGACAGAACCTGAAATACGATGCCATCGTCCTGAAAAACTACGACTGCGAACTGCGCGGCACGTTCTGGGACACCATGCTCGCCCACTACCTGCTCGAACCCGAACTCCGCCACAACATGAACTACATGGCGGAAACTTACCTGAACTATTCGTCCATCAAAATCGAGGAACTCATTGGCAAAAAAACGGGCGGCAAACAAGGCACCATGCGCGACGTGCCGATTGAAAAAATCAAAGATTATGCGGCAGAGGACGCCGATATTACCTACCAACTTTACGAGTATTTGAAACCCAAATTGGAGGCGGGCGGCGAGAGTTTGGTGAAATTGTTTCGCGAGGTGGAAACGCCGTTGGTGAAAGTGCTGGCCGATTTGGAATTTGCGGGCGTGCGCATTGCTCCCGATTTTTTGAAAGAGTATTCCGGCGAACTCGCGGTGCAAATCGTTGATTTGGAAAAGAAAATACTCGCCGAAGCGGGTTTCAATTTCAACATCGCCAGCCCGAAACAAGTCGGCGAAGCCTTGTTCGACCGCCTGAAGCTCCCTTATCCCGGCAAAAAAATGAAGTCGGGCCAGTACAGCACCGACGAGGACGTGCTGACCGAACTGGCCGCCACTTACCCGATTTGCACCGACATTCTCGCGCACCGGGGTCTGATGAAACTGAAAAGCACTTATGTGGATGCTTTGCCCGCGCTCATCAATCCGCGCACGGGGCGCGTACATTCGTCTTTCAATCAGGCACTCGCAGCGACGGGGCGACTCAGCAGCCAAAACCCCAACCTGCAAAACATTCCCATCAAAACCCCCGAAGGGCGCAAGGTGCGCGAGGCGTTCATCCCCCGCGATAAAGACCACATCCTGCTTTCGGCAGACTATTCGCAAATCGAACTGCGGCTCATTGCTGAAATCAGCCAAGACGCAGCCATGCTCGATGCCTTCCAAAAAGGTCTCGACATTCACCTCGCCACCGCCGCCGGGGTGTTCAGCGTGCCGCTCGACAAAGTCACGCCCGAACAGCGTCGCGCCGCAAAAACCGTGAACTTCAGCATCATCTACGGTGCGGGCGCGAGCAATCTCTCGAACCAACTCGGCATCAAGCGCACGGAGGCCAAAGAGTTGATTGAAAATTATTTCCGCCAATACAAAGGGCTGAAAAACTACATGACCGACATCGTGGATTTCGCCCGCAAACACGGCTATGTCGAGACGCTGCTGGGCCGCCGCCGCTACCTGCGCGACATCAATTCGGGCAACGGCATGATGCGCTCCATGAGCGAACGCATCGCCATCAACACGCCCATTCAGGGCACGGCAGCGGATTTGATTAAGGTGGCGATGGTGAACATTTGGAAGGCGATGCGCGAGGGCAAGTTCAAGTCACATATGATTCTGCAAGTCCACGACGAGTTGGTGTTCGATGTCCGCCGCGACGAACTGGAACGCCTGAAACCGATTATCCAACACGAGATGCAGACGGCGCTCCCGAACCTGAAAGTGCCGATTTTGGTGGAAATGGGCACGGGGGAGAACTGGCTGGAGGCGCATTAGTGCCACCAACTTTCGGTTGGCGAGGTGCGAGCGGTTCGCCAACTGAAAGTTGGCGGTATTTGTTTTTATCTTACTTTTGGGGAAACTTACATCAGGCCATGGCACACAAAGTCATCAACGTTGACAAAGAAATCCTCGGCGGCACACCAGTCTTTTGGGGCACACGGGTGCCATTAAAAAACCTTTTCGACTACTTGGAAGAAGGCGAAACCGTCGAAGAGTTTTTGCAGGATTTCCCCTCCGTGACCCGCGAACAAGTAGAACGGGTATTGACGCTGTCGCAAAAACTCATCACTTCTTCTGCCGAAATCCTTCATGAAGATTTTGCTTGACGAGTGCGTCACCCGCAAGTTGTAAAAACACCTGTCCGGCCTTGAGGTGCAAACGGTGACGGAGACAGGTTTGTCAGGATTTAAAAACGGCAAACTGCTGGCGGCTGCCGAACAGATGGGATTCGATATTCTACTGACGATTGACAAAAACATTGATTATCAGCAAAACATCAGCAAGTGCAACCTGACATTGGTGGTCTTTGATGTGTTCAAAAGCAACATCAAATACCTTTTGCCGCTTGTTCCCAATTTTTTGAATCAATTTTCTGGTTTCCAGAAAGGTAGAACTTATACCATCTCTTGATTTTTCCAACCTGAAAGCGCCGATTTTGGTGGAAATGGGCACGGGGGAGAACTGGCTGGCGGCACTCAGGCAGACAGCACCCCTGAAAAACAACAGCCCCCCCTCACTGCCCTTCTTTTCTCCGCAATAAGTAGAACCACCCTAGATTCGTCTCCACCGAGTCCATGTAGTAGTTGGAAACCAAGTGCCTTGTGCCGCGCAGGGTGTCGGCTCCCATGCGACTGAGCGAGTCGAGCCAAGTGTATTCGGCCACAATCGTGCTGTCGAAAAGTGCTTGGTCGAAGGCGGCTTTTGCGAATATCGTATGGCTCAGATTGGCGCCGCTGAGGTTGGTGCCGCTCAGCCGGGCCTTGCTGAGATTGGCGGAGGAAAGATTGGCGCGGCGGAGGTCGGCGCCGGATAGATTGGTACTGGAGAGGTTGGCTGATTCCAAGTAAGCTTTGCGCAGGGTCGTGTTGCGGAGGCGCGCGTCGCGCAAATTGGCGTGGACAAGAATGGCATCGTTCATCTCCGCGTCGCTCAGGTTGGCGTTGCTCAGGTCGGTATCGTCGAGGCGAGCGCCCTCCAAGTCGGCCCCTGTTAGGTTGATGCCTGCAAGATATTCACCGGACAAGACCGCTTTTTTGAGGTCGGCAAACGAAAAATCGGCAGATTGGTACACCCGTCGCAGGCTTCTTTTGTCAATCTCGCTGCTCACGATGGAAAGCAAGAGATAGCCGCGTTCGGGGCTGAGCTCGCGCCCCACCAGCGAGTCGGTGCCGAGGTATCGGTAGGGGCGAAGCGAGTGGCTCAATGCAATGATGCGCCCAATCAGTTGAGGCGAGATGTCGCGCACGCCCTGCACGCCCACGTCATCTTTGAGTTCGCTGTCAACGGCATCCAAGATATTGCCCATCAAGAAGATGAACGAACTGCGCCGTTCGGCTTCTTGGAGGTAAGTTTGCTGGTCGAGGCGGAGGTTTTGTTGGTTGAGCAACTGGTTTTGTTGGTTCAGCAGTTTGTTCTGGTTATAGAGCAACAAGGTGCCCAACACACCCGCCAAGCCCACCATGAGCGTCTGAAACGCGACCACTACCCATCGGCGGAAATTCATCCAGGAGTACCAAGCCGTTATTTTGCGAAACAGCAGGCTCAGGTCGCGTCGTGCTTGGTCGTACTCTTTCTCCACCACGCTGAAGAGCAGCGATTGCCCCGTTTTGTTGAGCTCGCTCAAATCCGTGTCGGACACGCCAAACAGTTTTTTCAACAGCCTCTCTTTGTTTTGAACAACCCAAAGCGCGAATAGCCCCGTGATGATGATAAGCCACAAAAAGAAGAACACGACATGGTGAATCTCGTTTTGAAGCGCTTCCATGCCTACTTGCGACACCACTACCCCGATAATCATGCCCACTAGCAAGGCGATAATGACGCGGGCCAGCGCGTCAATTCTTTTCGTGTAAGATTCGTCCTTTTTTTTCTTTTCGGAAGCCATGTGCATGAGGCAGTTTGCGCAGCAAACGTACACAAGTTCATCGTGGTTTTTTGAATGAAAAAATGCGCGATAAGCCGCCATGCTGCCAACAACCCGGCTGGCTAAATGCGGAACAAGACATCGTTTTTCCTTCCTTTCCGTTGGATTTACAATAACTTCGCCGCCCTAATCGGAGTTCGCTCATGGCAGGTTTCTCGGAGCAAATAAAGGGCTGTATTTTCAACTTGGACGGTGTCATCGTTGACACGGCAAAACACCATTACACGGCGTGGAAAAGGCTGGCCAATCAGCTGGGGTTTGATTTTTCGATAGAGCAACACGAGGAACTGCGGGGGCTGAGCCGCTTGGCGAGCCTCGAAAAAATCCTCGAATGGGGCGATGTGTATATGACCGAGGCAGAAAAGTTGCACTGGTCGGACGTGAAGAACAACTGGTACGTCGAGCTCATCTCCAATCTGAAGCCATCGGATGTGCTGCCCGGCGCACTGTTGTTTCTGCGGCAAGTGCGAGAGGCAGGGCTTCAAATGGCGCTATCGTCGGCCTCGCGCAGCGCGCGGTCGGTGTTGCGCTCCACCCATCTTGAGCCTTATTTTGATGTGATTATTGATGGCTACAGCACCCGCAAGGTGAAGCCCGACCCGGAGTCGTTTCTGCTGGCTGCGCAGGGGCTTGGCTTGCGTCCCGCGGAATGTGTGGTGTTTGAGGATGCGGCGTTGGGTGTTTGGGCAGGCGTGGCAGGTGGTTTCACCGTCGTGGGTATTGGCCAGCCAGAGTATCTTCCCAAAGCACATTTGGTGATACCCGGTTTTGAAAATTTGACGTTGAACAGTCTGTTGACTCAACTTTCAGGCACAACCGTCGCCTGATATAGCCAACGCAAATTGGTTTTGAACGAGCACACTCGCAACCCTCGAAAAACCATGCAAATCAATCACGGGCATCCCCGCCTTGCCCACAGGCCGGTTCAAATCTTTTTTTAATCGGGGTATATTTTTCGCCCTAACCCCCTGCATTTCACAACACTCATCCGTACACAAAAACATGAAACTCAACATCCTGCTCGGTCTGCTGGCTATCGCATTGGGATACCTGACCTGCAAAACATTCAAAAAGCCCAAAGCCGAACCATCCGCTGCCGACCCGTCGGCCTCCCCATCCGTCTATACCCCTACCGATGGCCGCGATTGGAATGCATCGCACATAGTGGAAGGCGACAACCCCGACCCCAACTATTCTATGCAGATACAAGAGCCACCGCGCATGGTCACGGTGCCTATAGATGCGTTACCGCCCGCCAGCGCCAGCCGCAAGGCATATCTCAGCACAGGTTGGTGGCACATGAATATGGCCTTTCAGCCTACCGACACACTCGTGCACCGACATTACCAGTCCAAGTGGCTGCGTTTTCGCGAAGACCAGACGTTCGACGTTTTGATAAAAAACAAAGTGGTGGACACGGGGCGCTGGAACTGGGACGAAGCCAAAAACGAAATTTATCTCGCCTGCAAAGACCCTTACATCAACAACACATGGGCCGTGACCGACAAAGGCTTTTTGATGATTTGGAGAGGCAACACCGACCTGAACGTGACTGGCATACAGGTGCGGGTGGCTGGCTCGAAAACCGCGCCGCCAGCGCATTGATTCTCTTCCGACATTCAAAATAAACTGCCATGAGAAACTTGTTTTTTGCCCTCGCTTTCGCGGCATTATTTTTTTCCTGCGAAAACAAACCCGCTCCCGCCGTGCAAACCGCGCCACCACCGTCACCCAAACCTGCTCGCCCTGCCGAACCCGAATGGGCACGCAACGCCGTGCTTTACGAGTGCAACATCCGCCAGTTTTCGCCGTCGGGCGATTTCGCCGGGGTGAAAAAACAACTTCCCCGACTCAAGGAACTCGGCACCGACGTGCTGTGGCTCATGCCCATCCACCCCATTGGGAAAGAAAAACGCAAGATGAACCCCGGCGACCTCGGCAGCCCTTACTCGGTGCAAGACTACTACGCCATCAACCCCGATTTCGGCACGCTCGACGACCTGAAAAGCCTCGTCAGCGAAGCGCACGCACTCGGCCTAAAAGTCATTCTCGACTGGGTGCCCAACCACACCGCCTGGGATGCCGTGTGGATGAAAGAACACCCCGAGTTCTACACAAAAATCAACGGAGCCTTCACCACGCCCATCAATGAGCACGGCCAGCCTACTGGCTGGGACGACTGCGCCGACCTCGATTATTCCAACCCGGACTTGCGCAAAGCCATGATAGCGGCCATGCAATACTGGGTGAGGACCTGCGACATTGACGGCTATCGCGTGGACATGGCCGGCCTCGTGCCGAACGACTTTTGGATGGAGGCGCGCCCCGCGCTGGATTCTGTGAAACTGCTGTTCATGCTCTCCGAATGGCAAGACGAGCCAGCGCATTTCAATTCTTGCTTCAACGCCAACTATGGCTGGAAATGGAAAGACGTGACCCGCGACATCGCCGCTGGCAACCAAAACGCAAAATCGCTCGACACGCTTCTCAATTTCCTCGACGGCTTCTACCCGAAGGATTACTATCAATTGTATTTCACCTCCAACCACGATGAAAACTCTTGGAGCGGCACCGATGCCGAATTGTACGGCTCTGCATTGGATGCCTTCAATGTGCTCATGTTCACTTGGCAAGGCACCCCCATGCTCTACAACGGACAGGAAGACGGTCTTGCAAGGCGGTTGAAGTTTTTTGAAAAAGACCCCATTCGCTGGAAAAAATACGCGAAAACGGATTTTTTTCAAAAACTATGCACCCTCCGACACACCAATCAAGCATTGTGGTCGGGGAAAAACGGCGGCAACTTGCAGAAGATTTCCACCGATTCGGATGAACACGTCTATGCGTTCACACGCGAGAAAAATGGCGACCGCGCCATCGTGGTATTGAATTTGAGCAAGAACACCCGCACCGTCAACCTTGCCCCGAGTAGCGACGTGCTCGGTGCCTACCTGAACCTTTTTGGCGCGAGCACCGTGCAAGTGACCCCCAAAATGACCCTGACACTAAAACCCTGGGAGTATCTCGTGCTGACAAACAAGTAGTGGAAATGCCGACAATACCCTCTAACCACCCTTAAAATGTCCTCCAACGGCGAACACAACGGCCACCACCACCGGCTCACCACAGCTGGCTTAATTATCACCCTCGGCATCATTTATGGCGACATCGGCACCTCGCCGCTTTATGTGATGCGAGCCATCGTGGGCACCGATGTTGTGAATCGGGAGACGATACTCGGCGCGGTATCGCTCGTGTTCTGGACGCTTACCATTCAAACTTCGCTCAAATACGTCACCTTGGTGTTGCAGGCTGACAACAAGGGCGAAGGCGGCATTTTTTCCCTCTACACTTTGGTCCGACGGCGGCGCCGTTGGTTGTTGTTTCCGGCCATGATAGGCGGTAGCGCGGTATTGTCGGAAGGCATGATAACGCCGCCCATTTCTATCTCGTCGGCCATAGAGGGGCTTCAAGCGGTGGACAGTCTGCACGACGTTCATATTCCGATAGTTGCCATCACCATCGGCATACTCTCTGCTTTGTTTATTTTTCAGCAATTCGGTACGGCGACGGTCGGGCGGTTTTTTGGACCAGTCATGTTGGTGTGGTTTTCCATGCTGGGGCTTTTGGGGCTGATGCAGTTGGCCGGGAACTGGTCCATTTTGCAGGCGCTCAACCCCGTGCACGCCATGCAGCTGCTGCTGCATCATCCCAATGCGTTGGTACTCATGGGCGCGGTATTTCTTTGCACCACTGGCGCGGAGGCGCTCTACGCGGATTTGGGGCATTGTGGCAAGCAGAATATCCGGGTGAGTTGGATTTTTGTGAAAACGTGTCTGGTGCTCAATTATCTTGGTCAAGCTGCATGGTGCCTCCATTTTGAGGGGCAGACCATGTTGGTCAAAGGCGAGACACTCAATCCGTTTTACGGCGTCATGCCCGATTGGTTTTTGCCCATTGGCATCACCATCGCCACCATGGCAGCCATCATCGCCAGCCAAGCCATGATATCGGGTTCTTTCACGCTCGTCAGCGAAGCTATCCGCCTAGGTCTTTTGCCAAAACTGACTGTCATTTTCCCCACCCACCTGAAAGGGCAGCTTTATGTGCCAGCGGTGAACACCTTACTCTGGGGAGGTTGTGTTTTTGTGACCTTGTATTTCCAAGAAAGCAAACACATGGAGGCGGCGTATGGATTGTCTGTCACGATTACGATGCTGATGTCCACCATCCTCTTGTCCAACTTTTTCGTGACGCGCCGAAGACCACCGTTGCTCGTATGGATTTTCCTGGTTTGGTACTTGTGTTTTGAGGGAGCATTTTTCTCAGCCAACTTGCTGAAGTTTAAGGAAGGAGGCTTCATCACCATCGTCATTGCCTCTGTGTTGTTCGTGCTGATGTATGTGTGGGTGCAGGCCAAAAAAATCAGAACCCGTTTCATTCACAACATCAAAATCAACGACTACATAGACCAGCTCATCGCGCTGAGCAACGACGAATCCGTGCCAAAATATGCCACCAACCTCGTTTTTCTCAGTAGCGCCAAATCGCCCAAAAAGGTGGAGGAAAAAATCCTCTACTCCATTCTCCAGACTCAACCCAAACGCGCCGACATCTATTGGTTCGTGCACATCGAAGTCACCGACGAGCCATACACCATGGAGTACAAAGTCAACGTGCTCGCCGCTGATGACGTCTATAAAGTCACCTTCCGCCTCGGTTTTCGAGTGGAGCAGCGCATGAACCTGTTTTTGCGCAAGGTGGTGGAAGAACTTTTGCTCAATGAGGAGGTTAATATCGAATCGCGCTACCACATCAGCCGCGACGGGCTGCCAACGGGCGATTTCAAATTCGTCATTATCCAAGAATTCCTGTCGCACGAAAACGACCTGCCCGTGCTGGAACAAATCGTGATGACGGTCTATCTGGCAGTAAAAAGCTTCACCGCTTCGCCCCAAAACTGGTTTGGCCTCGACAGCGACTCGGTTGACCTTGAAAAAGTGCCGCTTGTGCTGCGCCCCGTCAAAGACTTTAAACTGAAAAGAATCACCTGATGCGGCATGGGGCGGACATCGGCCCAATCGAATCAGTCGAACCAATCGAATATACTGCGCTTGCCGAACGTTATGGAGCGGCTAAAGATGTTCATCATTACTTTGGGATTTTGACATGAAATTCAAAAACATACCTGCTGTGCTTGTGGCTTTGAGCCTGTTCATGCCTGCCATTTTGCTTGCTCAAAACACACTTGACGGACAAGCAAAGACCGTCCCGGAGGCGGAGGTGACGCGCCAAAGCGCCTTTGTGAACGCCGAACGCGAGCGCCTGCTTGGCCATCACGACAAAGCCATCGAGCTGTACAAAAAATTCACCTACGACAATCCCGATGTCGGAGCCGCTTGGTATGGCATGGCGCGTTCGTATTTTGCCAAAGACGATATGGCAAATGCGCTCGAATCCGTCGTCAAGGCGGTGGAAAAAGAGCCAGCCAACGAGTGGTACCAGATTTTTCAAGCCGATATTCTGGAAAAAACCGGGCGAGCGAAAGATGCCGTCAAGGTATATGAGGGACTGACCAAGCGTTTCCCCAACACGGTGGAGTTTTGGCAGCACTTGGCCTACCTGTCCGTGCTTGCCGCCGACCCCAAAGGTGGGTTGAAAGCCCTCGAACGGGTCGAAAGCCTGCGCGGCATCACCTTGGAAACAACAATGGAAAAACACCTGATTTATGTGGGCATGGGCGACAGCAAGAAGGCCGCGGCAGAGTTGCAAAAACTCGCCGACATCTATCCCGAGCGCATCGAATATCGCCACCGGTTAGCCAAATACTACGAGACATCGGGCGACAAAGCCAGCGCCCGCAAAGTGTATGAGGACATCTTGCGCCGCCGCCCCGACGACCCAGAGGCAAAACTGGCCGTGCTCGACAAGGCCAAAAGCAGCTCCGATGCCGATTACCTGGCCTCGCTCAAACCGCTTTTTGCCGACGCGAAAATTTCCATTGATGCCAAAATAAAAGAGGTGCTGCCCTATATCCCCAAACTTGAGGCTGGCCGCGACGAATCGCTCACTCAAACCCTGCTCGAACTCGGCAGCCTCGTGGAGCAGGCGCACCCCACCGACCCCAAGGCATGGAGCCTGTCGGGTGATTTGCGCTATCACGCCAACCGCCCTGCGGAGGCACTCGAACGCTATCGAAAATGTATAGAACTCAACCCAACCGTCTTCTCCGTGTGGGAAAACACCCTCGACATCCTGTATCAACAGCAACGCCACGACGAGATGCTCCGCATGGCCGACCAAGCCATAGATGCTTTTCCCAACCAGCCCAAGGCATACTACTACTACGGCTTGGCAGCCAATGAAAAAGGCCAGCACGACGATGCTCGTGCGCAGCTGGAACAGGCCGTGCTGATGACGGGCAACAACTTTGCCTTGCGCTTGGACATTCAGGACCAAATCGGCTTGGCGCTGCTGGGCAAGAAAGACTTCGCTGCTGCCGTCAGTCACTACGAGCGGCTGCTCACGCAAGGGGGCGACAAGCACCCCGGCATCATGGAGCATTTTGGCGACGCGCTTTTTCAAAAAGGCGAACGCTCAGCGGCGGTGGAGGTTTGGAAAAAAGCCAACGCAATCAGAAAATCGGCAGAGTTGGAACGGAAAATAGGGGAGCGAAAGCTATAAAGGTCAGCGGCGCGGACACCCCCTGTGCGAGTGTTTTCGATATTTCAAAAACACTCGCACAGGTCAAAAACAAAAAAGGCCCCTACAGCAAGCTGCGGAGGCCCAAAAATTACAAAACAAAACAAACTATGGGAAAAATCTTAAATTTCGATGTTGAGACAGCAAAGGTAGGAAAATCAAATATCGTACCGGAAAACTTTTTTTTATTTTTTTGTCGAAAGCCGTCACTCTCGCAAAGCTTCGCGCGCAATAACCAATTTCTGAATCTCTGACGTGCCCTCTCCGATGGTGCAAAGTTTGGAATCCCGATAATACTTTTCTGCCGGAAAATCCTTTGTGTAGCCGTAGCCACCATGTATCTGTACACCTTCTGTACTGACTTCCACCGCTACTTCCGAAGCGTAGTATTTTGCCATGGCGGCTTGTTTGGTGTGTTTTTTTCCTTCATCTTTCAGCTGGCCTGCTTGGCGCGTCAGCAATTCCGCCGCCTCAATTTTTGTGGCCATATCTGCCAATTTGAAACTAATCGCTTGAAAATTGGAAATAGGCTGGCCGAACTGGTGGCGCTCCTTGGCATATTTGACAGAAGCCTCGTAAGCGCCTTTGGCGATGCCGAGCGAAAGTGCCGCGATGGAAATGCGCCCCCCGTCCAATATCTTCATGGACTGAATGAAGCCCTCGCCTTCTTGCCCAAGCACTTGACTTTTGTGTACTCGGCAGTTGTCGAAAATCATTTCCGCCGTCTCACTGGCGCGCATTCCGAGTTTGTTCTCTTTTTTCCCGGCAAGAAACCCCGGCGTGCCGCGCTCCACGACGAATGCCGTCATGCCGCGACTGTCGAGGAGCTCGCCGGTGCGAGCGATGACGACTGCGACGTGCCCGCTCTTGCCATGCGTTATCCACAATTTATTGCCATTCAGCACCCAGTAATCGCCATCGCGGGCGGCCGTGCATTGCATTCGCATGGCATCAGAGCCAGTATTGGGTTCGGTGAGCCCCCACGCGCCAATCCATTGGCCCGTGGCAAGTTTGGGCAGATACTTGTGTTTTTGCTCTTCGTTGCCGAACATGAGTATGTGGTTGGTGCAGAGCGAATTGTGCGCCGCCACGCTTAGTCCGATGGAGCCGCACACTTTGGCTATTTCCTCTATGATGGTGATGTAGGCCTGATAGTCGAGTCCGGCACCGCCATATTCCTCTGGCACCAACACGCCCAAGAATCCGTGTTCGCCCATTTGATGAAACATATCCATCGGGAAATGCTGGCTCTCGTCCCAGTCCATGACGTGTGGCCGGATATATGCCTCCGCGAAGTCTTTGGCACTTTGACGAATCAATTGAAGGTTGTCGGCGCTGATGGTTGCAGTCTGTCCCATAAATCTGATTTTACCTACGCGAGGGAGTGTTTTTGTGAAAAAGAAACCGATGGTGGTGACATCGGTCGGCAGTTCGGCGAATGAGAACCCAAAGGTACGCCGAAAGTTCAAGCCCGGCAGGGGAAGTTTCTACAAAACGTCTTGAAATGCCGATTTTCAACCCACTCCACGCGCTTATTGGTAAGTGCCGGCGAGATGCGCTTCTTCGGCAAAAACCGACTCTTGGTGCTGCGTGATGTCAAGCCCCATTGCCTCTTCTTCCTCCGTGACGCGCATGGGGGTGAAAAGAGAAACAAACCGATACAGTGCCAACGAGCCAAAAAACGTGAAGGCGCTCACAATGGCCAAGGCAAGCAGGTGGCTGAAAAACAAAGAGGTTTCTCCGGCAACAAGACCGCCCTCAGTGGCAAAAACGGCCGTGAGTATCATGCCAACAATGCCGCCTACGCCATGGCATGGAAATACGTCGAGCGTGTCATCCAAATCAGATTTTGTTTTCCGATGCACGGCATAGTTGCACACGATGGCGGCGACCACGCCGATGAAAATACTACTCCCAAAGCTCACGAACCCTGCTGCCGGAGTAATGGCCACCAAGCCTACCACTGCCGCCACACAGGCGCCCACAGCCGATGCTTTTTTGCCGCGTACGGTGTCGAACAGCATCCAAGCGAACATAGCCGAGGCAGAAGCCAAATTGGTGTTGATGAAAGCAAGCACGGCCAACGTGTTGGATTCCAAGGCGCTACCCGCGTTGAAACCAAACCAACCGAACCAAAGCAGCCCTGTGCCGAGCACCACATAAGGCACATTGACGGGCGTATGGGCCCTTTGCTCCAAATGCGACTTGCGGCGACCCAGAAAAATAGCGCCTGCCAAAGCCGCAAATCCCGCGGAGATATGGACCACCGTGCCACCCGCAAAATCAAGCACCCCCATCTTGAAAAACAAGCCATCGGGGTGCCAAGTCATGTGGGCAAGCGGGCAGTAAATAAGCAAGGAGAACAAACATATAAAAATGACATAACCCCAAAAACGAACCCGTTCGGCAAAAGAACCTGTGATGAGCGCCGGGGTGATGATGGCAAACTTCAGCTGAAAAGCGGCATACAACGCAAAGGGCAGCACTGTGCCCATGCGGTCGTGTGGTGCCAGCCCCACGTTGTCGAAAAAAAGGAAGGTCATCGGATTGCCGATGATGCCCCCTATGTCGTCGCCAAAAGCCAAGCTAAAGCCTACTACATACCACAACAGGCTGATGAGGCCCAGCGCGACAAAACTTTGCAGCATGGTGGAGATGATGCTCTTGGCGTTCACCATGCCGCCATAGAAGAACGACAGGCCCGGGGTCATTAGCAGGACAAGCCCTGCCGCCGAAAGCATGAATGCAATGTTGCTTGGTTCGAAGGTGCCTCCTTCTGGGTGGCGAGAGGGATAAAAAGCGGATATGGCCGATAGGGCGATGAAGACCAGAAAAATGAAAGAAGCCACATTGCGGCTGTTGTTCGTCAGTTTTTTTTGAAGTGCGGTCATAGGCTTTAATGTGCGACAGGTAGCATTAGGTTGTTGCGTTGTATTCTTCCAAAATTCGGATGACTTCTTCGTGTTTGCCACGAATGGCATCTGATAGCGGGGTGTTGCCCCAACGGTCTTTGGGGCTTGCTTGTGCGCGTTGGTTGAGCAAGTATCGAACCACTTTTGGGTGGCCTTCGGAAGCAGCCAAGTGGATAGCCGTGCGGCCGTCGTAATCGGCAGCATCCACGTCCACGCCTCTAGCTACCAACGACTGCACTTGGAAAAGGTCGCCTTCGCTCGCTGCCCAACACAGACTGATGACCCCGTCAATTTTCGTCTGAGCGCGATTGACACGAGGGTCTTTTTTCTGGTTCAAGCTGCCCGTGAGCGAGTCGAAATTGTGGAAGTTGAAGTTTTTGATCAATTGTTTGCAGAACTCGATGCCCCGCACGGAGTTGCCCAGCTGGTCGAGCGCAGGCGAATAGATGGCGATGCCCATCAAATTGGGCACTACAATCATCAAATCGCCAGAGACCCCGCTTTTGGCGGGCAGGCCGATGGTGAAGGCAAATTCGCCGGAGAAATCGTACATCCCGCAGCTCGACATGAGGCTCAGGCAATTTTTCACTGTGTCGGGTCGGAAAATGCGCTCCCCGGTGGTTGGGCACACGCCTGCGTTGGCCAATGTCGCCGCGGTTACCGCCAGTTGTTCGGAGTTGATTTCGATGGAGCAGCATTGGAAATAGAACTCCAGGGTTTGGTTCAGGTCTGTGTTTTCCGGGAAAG
Source organism: Saprospiraceae bacterium (assembly GCA_026129545.1). NCBI lineage: Bacteria > Pseudomonadati > Bacteroidota > Saprospiria > Saprospirales > Saprospiraceae > Saprospiraceae bacterium. Next base: position 120,103 of record JAHCHX010000005.1, on the reverse strand, counting down.
CTTTTTTCTCGCGCATGAAATAGCCCAATGCGAAGTTGCGGTCGGCCGTTTCGCGTTCGGAGAGATACACGGCATTGTTGAAGCGGGCGGGTGAGTTGCCTGCCAATTTCGACCACACATCCAGCACATAGTCAAAACGGTCGGCCATTTGAAAATGGGGCTTGATGAGCGAGCAGGCCATGATGGCACCGGCATTTATCATTGGGTTGTGTGGCAGCCCTTTGTCGTTGAGCACCAGGCCGTTGAAGCCGATGCCGGAAGGCTCGCGCCCGATGTGCCGATGCACTTTTTCTTCGCCATGCTCTTCAAGGGTGATGCAGTAGTTGATGGGTTTGCAGACGGATTGTACGCTGAAAAACTGCCGATAGTCACCCCAATGGAATTGCTGCCCGTCAATCGTGCAGATAGTCACGGCAAACAAATCGGGATTGACCCGGCCCAATTGGGGGATATAAGTTGCCACACTACCCTCCCGCAACTGCTTGACGGCCTCGCAAATTTCCCGGATTTCGCGGGAAAATTGTTTGAATTCTGGCACGATGAGGTCGCCGCGGATGGCACTCTGAATCAAACTGGCACCATCCCCGCCTTGCATGATTTTAAGAAAATCTGCAAATTCGAGTATAGTTTCGTCCAAATCTTCGTCGTCGCGGTCGAGGTAGGAGCCCAACACGCCTCTCAGCCGAAAGTCGTCCTTTTTTATGCCCATTTCCTGCAAGCGGCGAAAAAGCTGGTGCAAGGTGATGGAGCCTTTTTGTTCGGTATCCAAGGCGCGGAAAAGCTGTCTAAAATCCGCTTCGATTTCATGTTGGACAGTCCTAGAAGGGTTGCTGTTCATTTCATTTTCCGTTTGATGGGTAGCCGTCGGGCTTTCTGCTTTTTTTGACTTTTTTTCCATGGTATTGAATGTGCGAGTTGAAGGTTGCGCCCCGGCAGGCATAGGCTGCTCGGGGCGCATGGCTTGGTTGGCTCGGCCAAACTAAAAATTGAAAAGCATATCTTGATATTTGGGGAAAGGCCAGCGTTCGTCGTCCACCAGCAGTTCGAGCGCGTCCACGCAACGGCGGGTAGACTCCAGTGTCGGCTTGATATCTTTGCCGGCATATTGGAGAATGTGGGAGACATCGCCCTGATGGTGCAGTTGCGTCAGCTTTTCCTCTAAGGTGAAGGTGTTGGCCAACACACAGTTGACAGCCTCCAACAGTTTATTCAGGTTGTGTTGGGTGGTCAAGAGCGCATGGCTGCCATTGGCTTGGCTCATCTGGGCCAGCTGGTTGTTGGTGGCGGCGAGTTGTCCCAAGTAGGCGTTGGCGCCGGGTATGATGTTGGTGTTGCAAATATCTAGCATCATCCGGGCTTCCAATTCCATCACTTTGATGTATTCTTCGGCAAAAATCTCGTAGCGGGCTTCCAACTCGCGTTCGTTCAGCACATTTGTGCGCTCGAAAAGTTCCCTCGCGCCACTTTCCAAATAGGCTCCCAGTGCATCGGGGGCCGTTTTGTTGTTCGACAGGCCCCGGCGGGCAGCTTCGGCTTCCCATTCGGCGCTGTACCCATTGCCGTTGAAAATGATGCGCTCGTTTTCGCGCAACGTTTGTTGCAACACCTCCACCACGCTTTCCTCTACGGATTGGCCGCGTTGCGTTTTTTCATCCACCGCTTGCTTGAATTGGGCAAGTTGGTCGGCGACGGCGGCTTGCAGCACCGTGAGCGCCTGTGCACAGTTGGCCGAAGCGCCGACCGCCCGATATTCGAACTTGTTGCCCGTGAACGGGAATGGCGAGGTGCGGTTGCGGTCGGTGGAGTCGAGCTCTACCGTAGGCACGCTATACAAATCCAATTGAAGCACCGATTTGGCATTGACGGCCTCGTGCAACCCCTCTGTTTTGAAGCGTTCGAGCACTTTTTCGATGAACTCGCCCGTGTAGACCGAGATGATGGCCGGAGGTGCCTCATTGGCACCGAGGCGGTGGTCGTTGCCGGGTGTGGCGATGCTGGCGCGGATGAGCGATTCGAAGCGATTGACGGCAGCCACAATGTTGACGAAGAACGTGAGGAAGGAGAGGTTGTGGCCGGGGTCTTTGCCGGGTGAGAGCAGGTTATGTCCTTCGTAAGTGCTGAGGCTCCAGTTGTTGTGTTTGCCGTTGCCGTTGATGCCCGCAAAAGGTTTTTCGTGGAGCAACACGCGCAAGCCATGGCGGCTTGCCACGCGGCGCATGAGGTTCATCAGGAGCAAGTTGTGGTCAACGGCGTTGTTCACGTCCTCGAACATGGGCGCGCACTCGTATTGGCTAGGTGCCACCTCGTTGTGGCGGGTTACCACAGGGATGCCAAGGCGGTGCGCCTCTGTCTCAAAGTCAGCGATGAAGTTTTGCACCCGCTCTGGGATGGCGCCGAAGTAGTGGTCTTCGAGTTGTTGATTGCGGGCAGGTTTGTTGCCGAAGAGGGTGCGACCTGCCATTTTGAGGTCGGGGCGCTGGTGGTAGATGTCCTCTTCCACCACGAAATACTCTTGCTCCCAGCCAAGCGTGGCTTTCACGCCTTTCACATCGGGGTTGAACAATCGGGCCACTTCCGTGGCGGCGCGGTCGAGTTGGCGCAGGGAGCGCAGGAGCGGGGTTTTGTAGTCAAGTGCCTCACCTGTCCATGCGATGTAAATGCTGGGAATGTAGAGCGTCTTGCTCAGCTCTGTTTCGAGAATGAAAATAGTGGCAGTAGGGTCCCATACGGAATAGCCGCGCGCTTGAGCGGTGTTGCGCAGGCCTCCGCTGGGGAAGCTGGATGCATCCGGCTCCTTTTGCATCAGGTCGCTGCCGCTGAACGATTCGAGCGAGGGGTTGTGGCGGTCAAGCGCGGGTTTGAAAAAGGCATCGTGTTTTTCGGCGGTGTTGTTGTTGATGGGTTGTATCCAGTGTGTGTAGTGTTTTGCCCCGTTGTCGATAGCCCAGTTTTTCAGGCCTTCTGCAAAGGCATCTGCCAAATTGCGGTCAATGCTTTGGCTGGTGCGCAAAGCATTGTCAAACAGATGGAGCACATCTTCTGGCAGATATTTCTCCATGGCGGCGCGGTTGAAAGTGTTGCTGCCAAAATACTCTGACACGGGCGCGGAAAGCAAAGAAAGTTTGTCAAGTGGGTCGAGAAACTTGGAATCCTGATAAGCAGTGTTGTTCATTGCACTAAAACGTTTTTTAGATTGGTGATGAAAAAATTGGGTTGTCAATGCGTGATTGATTTTTTGGAGGGCAATCAAGTATACTTCGCGCCATCAAGTTTTGGGCATGACTAAAAGCGCAATCTGTTCAAAATCATGGACATCAATCATGTTCATCTGACAAATCCTAGCAAATCAAGGTATATATTTCCTCAAACAGCATGCTGCTCGAAGAGGCGAGATGTGCTGCAATTGCTAGTGCGGCACAATCAGTTAAATCTCACAAGAGGTTAGGTAGGAGGCTGATTATGGGGTGAAATGAAAGTGGGGAGAGCGAGAATCGGTTGTCAGAAAAGGCTTATCAAAAGCATAATGGGCACAGGGCAATTCCGTGCCATGTTGGGTTGTTTGATGTGAGTTTATCGAATATGTTCGTGCGAGCGCAATGTGGTGGTCATGGCCACAAAATGCCCAATAGTTTTGTGCAATTCGGTTTCCGCAGGAATGCCTTCTATATTGTTGAAGTTGACCATAGAGCACAATGCGCCGTCGGCAAAGCTTAATTCGACCGCTTCGTTGGAAGGTACTTGCCGTATGCTGATGCGCCTGAGCTGCGCAGCTAGCGAGCTAGCCTCTTTTTCTTCGCCTGCGATTTGCTCGAGGGTCTTTTGAAGTCGCTCGATGTAATTGCGCAGGTAGTGAAGCGCCGACAACGGCGCGTTTCTGAAGCTTTCCCATTCGACTTCGATTGGGATGTAATAGCCCAAGAGTTCGTGCAAGCGTTGGCCCAAGTCGGGAATCGTGGTTTGTCGGATGTGAAGTGCGAGTGTTTTTTCTTCGTGGTTCATGTCCATCGACTTTGTTTTGATGGGGCAAAGATGGAGGGCATATCATGCGGAAGGCAAGCAAAGGGGGTACGTCAACACTACTACACGCGCTTCACAACGCTACGTCAACAGCCAATTTTGATGTTTTTTTGCAAAAAAAGTACAATGGGCGGGGTATTGTGATGGTCACACCTTCATAATCCACGCTGACAAATCGCTGTCTGTTTCTAAATTGAGCTTGCGGCGCAGTCTGTATCGGTGAGTCTCCACGCCTCGCAGCGAGGTGTTGAGCAAAGAGGCAATTTCTTTGCTGGTGAGGTTCATGCGGAGGTAAGCGCAGTAGCGGAGGTCGTGGGCGGTGAGTTTGGGCTGAATCTCCAGAAGACGCTGGAAAAAGCCCGTATGTACGCCTTCGAATCGCTGTTTGAATTCCTCCCAGCGTTCGTCGTCGTTGATGTTGTTTTCCACGAGGCGAAGGATGGGGCGAAAGCGATGTTCGTCCTGCGGGTTGTCGCCGATGGCTTCGCGCAGTCGTTCGGCGATTCGGCGGAGCAATTCGTTTTTTTGCAGCAAGTGCACGGTCTGTCCCGCCAATTCGCGGCTTCGGAAAGCGAGTTCTTCGTTGAGTTGGGCTTCACGGGCTTGCTGTGCCTCCTCGTTGTTGCGAAACGTAGCCAAGGCTTTAGCCTGTTTAGCTTCATTCTGCTGGCTCGTCCGCGACCATTTCCAAAAAAGATAACTTCCCACACCCGTAATGATAGATAAAACAAGCACTCCCGTCGTCCATGCCCAACGCATTTCACGTTCCTCTGCCAGGTTTTTTTCCAGTTTGATTACTTTTTGCTCCTCATCATGTTTGGTCTGGATGCTTGCTATTTCCTCTTTTTGTTGTTGTTGCATCAGGCTGTCTTTCGTGCTCATGTAGTATTTGAGCCAGACAAAAGCTGAGTCTGGGCGATTTTGTGCCTCGAACATCTGGTAGAGCCGTTGGGAGGCCTCAGCCTCCATTTTCAGGTTTTGCAATTCCCGCGTGATTCTCAAGCCTTTGCGCAGCGTGTCCTCCGCCATGCGGTACAGTCGTTGCTGGGTCAGTGCCATGCCCAAGTTGTTGAGCGAATTGGCGTACCAGTTGGTGACCTGTGCCTTTCTCAGCTCGTCGCCCGCGCGTCGGAAATAGAACACCGCGTCCTCGTATTCCTTTCGGTCGAAATGAACGAGGCCGATGTTGTTGTAGCAGGAGCCGGCACCTCTCGCGTTTTTAAGTTGGATAAATAGTGCCAGCGCCTGATGGAAATAAATCATGGCGGAGTCGAGTCGGCCTCCTTTTCGGTGAATCATGCCGATGTTGGAGAGCAATGTGGCGCGGTCCATGGGGTCGGGTTGCAGCGGCAATGCGCGGAAAAACTGGCGAAGCGCCTCGTCGTGGTCTTCCATGTAAAAATACAACAGGCCGAGGTTGTTGATGGTCTTTCCTAGCCGGGTCGTGTTGCCGCCAGCCTCGGCTAAGTCAATGGCCCGAAAATACAATTTCAACGCTTCTGGATAGTTGCCCTGTCGCTGCGCTCCAATGGCCAAAAGGTTGAGCGCAAAAATTTTGCCTGCTTCGTGGTTGAGCGCCTCTGCTCGTTCTAGGCATTCGGTAGCGTGCAGCGCCGCGTTTTCAGGGTCAACGAATCCCTCTGCTGCTGCAATGTGGCAAAGGGCCATTATGTATGCTGTGTCGCGTGTTGAAAGATTGGCCAATACGTTGCGCAAACTGTCCAGCTTGTCTGCTTGGGCATTGAGCAACATAGGGGCCATCCATGCAAAAACAAGAAAGCCAAAGGCGCGAATCATTAGCAGGCGATTGATAGTGTTTGTCAATGAAATTTAGACTGCTTACATATTGGCGCAAGGAAGCGTGGCTCTAATGACAAAACCTGAAAAATGTTCGCAAGCATCACAAACTTAATATTTCGATTCACCGAGACTTGTCGGATATCCCTTATCGATATCCTGATTTTGAACAGATTGTGCTTTTAACCATGCTCGAAGCTTGGCCGCAAGGGGTATATGCTTCGCGCCGTTAGGTTTTGGGCATGGCTGCAATCGCAATCTGTTCAAAATCACGAACATCAATCATGTTCATCTAACAAATCCTAGCGAATCAAGGTATACCTCGTGCCGCCAAGTTTTCAGCATGGTTGGAAGGATGATATCACGTTTACTAAACTTCAAAAGTTTAGTAAACGTTACCCTAGACGATGCTGAAAACTTGGCGGCGCGAGGTGTATAATATGCAAAACCGCCTCCCAGCAAAAAGCCAAGAAGCGGTCTGTCTTCTACCATTTCAAGAGAAATGCCTTATGCCTTCCGCCACTTGATGGTGCAGCCCACCGCTTTTGTCTCTTTCACTTTCACTTCTGAGCCACCCCGCAGCGCGTCAATGGCATCCTCCAAATATCGCTCCTTCACTTCGGTAGGCTCTTCCGAGTTGTCGTCAATCGCGCCGATGTAGCGCACCACGCGGTCTTTGTCCAGCAGATAGACGTGTGGGGTGCGCGTGGCGCCATAAGCTTTGGCGATTTCCTGCGTCTCGTCGTAGAGATATGCGAATGGAAATCCTTTTTCTTTGGCACGCACCTTCATCTTGTCGTAGCTATCTTGCGGTTGCACGTCCTTGTCGTTCGGATTGATGGCCACCACCGGGTAGCCAAGTGGTGCGTATTTGTTGTGCAGCGCGATAATGCGGTCTTCATAAGCCTTGGCGTAGGGGCAGTGGTTGCAAGTGAAAATGACGATGTAGCCTTCCGCATTTTTGATGCCTGCCAGCGACACCATCTTGCCATCCACGTTTTTGAGGCTAAAATCGCGGGCCGTGTCGCCCACATGGTAGCCGCCCGGGTGGCTGCCAACAAACGACATGGCGACATAAGCCAAAGCAAAAGTGAGGAGGGAGAGTACTTTTTTCATGTTGCTTAAATTTTTTATGATGAAATTACTGAAATGACTTCAATGCCTCCCTAAAGCGCCTCTTTCACCGCCGTTTCCAATTCTGCGTAGGTCAACTTTTTTTCAAAAAACTGCGACACGTTTTTTTGCTTTGAAACAATCAGCGTGGCCGGAATCGCGCCCGACCAAGCTGTGTCCACCAAGTCAATATAGTTGTTCGGATTTGATTCGTCCATGAACACCACAGTGCTTTCCAATTTTCGCTTTTTCACAAAAGGCTTTACTTTCGGTTCCACATTTCGCTTGAAATCAGTGCTGATAAGGATGACTTTCACCTTCTTGTCGGCGTAGTTTTTATTCAATTTTTCAAAAGCGGGCAATTCTTCCACACACGGCGCACACCACGTCGCCCAGAAATTGAGCACATACAAGGTATCGGTGTCGGTATTTTTCCATGCGGTGATTTGCTCAGCCTTGATGAAGGGAATGTCTTGGGCGGAAAGGCTAAAGCCAAACGCACTAAGCAGCAAGAGTAAGAGAGACACGCGCATGAAAGAAGAGGTGTTGGAGGTGAAAGACATCGAAAGAAACGCCCTCTCACCACTATTGTTGACTTTTTCTCGACCTAACCCCGATTCACGGCGCTATTTTGCTGGAATAAGCAAACGTGTGGCGTTTGTAGCGGGCGGCGGCAAATTCGACGACTCACGCTGCTTGTAGGCATTTTTTACCCAATCCTGACCGCCATTCCGCACAACTACCCTAATCTTGCGCCCAAAATTGACCTTTCTTATGCGCCAAATTCTTTTTTCCAAGTCCCATTTTCCGGTTCTCCTGTTTTGCTGTTTGATTTCAACCCCTTGTTTTTCCCAAAACGAGCAACAAACAACGAGCAACAAACAACAAACAACGAGCAACAAACAACAAACAACGAACAACAAACAACAAACAACAAACAACGAGCAACAAGCAACAAGCAACAAACAACAAACAACGAACAACAAACAACAAGCAACAAACAACAAACAACAAACAACGAACAACAAACAACAAACAACAAACAACGAGCAACAAGCAACAAGCAACAAACAACAAACAACGAACAACAAACAACAAACAACAAACAACGAGCAACAAGCAACAAACAACAAACAACAAACAACGAGCAACAAACAACAAACAACAAACAACGAGCAACAAGCAATAAACAACAAACAACAAACAACAAACAACGAGCAACAAGCAACCCCAAAACCAGAAACCCACTTAAAAAACATCCGCCAACTCACCTTTGGCGGCGACAACGCGGAGGCTTATTGGAGTCCCGACGGTAAATGGCTTACCTTTCAAAGCAACTACACGGGCTGGGGGCTGGAATGCGACCAAATTTTCACTATGGAAGTGGGCAAAGCCGCGGGCGACAGCACTTACAAACCGACACTCATCAGCACCGGCAAAGGCCGCACCACATGCTCCTATTTCATGCCCGATGGCAAGCACATCCTGTTTGCCAGCACCCACACGGGAGGCCATGCCTGCCCACACACGCCCAACCTCCGCGAAGGCGGCAAGTACCTCTGGCCGATTTTCGACACCTACGACATTTTTGTGGCTGATATGCAAGGCAACATCGTGAAGCAGCTGACCAACACCCCCGGCTACGACGCGGAGGCCGTCGTCAGCCCGAAAGGCGACAAAATCCTCTTTACCAGCGACCGCTCCGGCGACCTCGAGCTCTGGACGATGGACATGGATGGCTCCAACCAAAAACAAATCACCTTCGACCTCGGCTACGACGGCGGTGCGTTTTTCTCGCCCGATGGCTCCAAAATCGTGTTCCGTGCCAGCCGACCCAAAACCGCCGAGGCCATCGCCGAATATCGAGACCTCCTGAAAAAGGGCCTCGTGGCCCCTGCCGACATGGAGATATTCACCTGCAACGTGGATGGCTCCAACTTGCGCCAAGTGACCCACTTGGGCAAAGCCAACTGGGCACCGTTCTTCCATCCCTCTGGCAAAAAAATCATTTTCAGCAGCAACCACCACTCTTCCCGGGGCTACGATTTTCAACTCTACATGATAAACGAAGATGGCACGGGGCTGGAGCAAATCACCCACGAGAGCATTTTCAACTCCTTCCCGATGTTCTCGCCCGACGGAAAAAAACTGGTCTTTTCCTCCAACCGCGACAATGGCGGCACACGCGACACGAATGTGTTCGTGGCAGATTGGGTGGATTGAAAACGGGGGGAATAGTCAGAGCAAACGTATCAAAATGGCACAAACCTCGGAGAGGTCAAATGTTGGTAGAATCTTTTGACACAATCCCGGCTGGATGCCCAAAAAACAAAAATGTCAAGTAGTGTGGTGGCGCCACTCTCTTACCGACATTTTTGCCAACAATATCTCAAAGTGAGAAATTAACACACGGATGCGCATTGGCTTGGAAGAACTGCCATAAATTTGTCTGTAGATGCTTTTGTTGCTGCATCCTCGTTTCGATTCCATACCTTGATTCGCTGAGATTTGTGAGATGGTTATGGTTGTTCTCCCTGATAATCATGCTCAAAACCCGGCGGCGCGAGGCGTAACACGCTCACCAACCGGATTTGGGAATGAACAACAATCGTTATACCTCGTGCCGCCAAGTTTTCAGCATGGTTGGAAGGATGATATCACGTTTACTAAACTTCAAAAGTTTAGTAAACGTTACCCTAGACGATGCTGAAAACTTGGCGGCGCGAGGTATACAAAACAAAAGAGGAACTCGCTCGCGAATTGGGAATGTCGCGTTCCACCCTCTATCGCCGCATAGCAAAGGCAAACATTCCCATATCCGGCGAATTGCTTAGCCCTTCTGAGCAGGAAATCCTTATCAGGACGATTGAAAGTCATCAAAAAAGGAGATACACAGCAAGACGCTTTAATGACCGTGCGCCTGATGAGACAAATTGATACAGATTGAAACAAATCGACACATTCACAGCCGGGGCGAAGCCGTTCGTAGTGCTGGTTTCCGCTTTTCTTCTCCACTTTGATTCGTTCGGCCAAATGAACAGATGGATTTTGAACCCGACTGAAATTGACTTCGGCGCTGGCACGGCCACCCCGCTCACATGGAGCGTGGGTTATCCGTACACGGTGGAGAACACCGCTTACGATGCGGACGGCAAGGTTTTGTTCTATATCCAGAACATGAATGTTTACGACGCGAACGGCACAGGCGTGGACCGCCTGCCCTCAGGGGTGTACACCTACCTCTTGGAAACGGAGGCCGGGCCGCTGTCCGGCAAATTTATCAAACAATAAGTCTCACCGGGCCGCCACGCCCGCGCAGGGGCGTGGCGGCCCGGTGAGACTTTCGTCTATGAGAAGCACGACCTTGCTCATCGGGTGCATTTTTGCGTTAGTGAAAACGCAGGGGCAAAATTTGGTGCTGAACCCGAGCTTTGAGGAGAAAAACGGGTGCCCGTACGCTGGAAACTGGAGTTTAGGGAGCATTGATTCGGCAAAATTCTGGACTCAGCCTCATCGTTCTTCCGATTATTTTTATCCCTGCGGCTGGAATACCACCCACAGCACTCCGCAAAATGCTATGGGCAATCAGCAGCCAAGAAGCGGCATTGCTTATGCAGGCATTTATGGTTACGAGTATGGTGATAATAAACCACCTGACGGGCGCGAGTATATTGAAGGGCAGTTATCTACTTCTTTATTAAAGGACTCTGTTTACAAAGTCGAATTTTTCGTGAGTCTTGCTGAAAAAGTATCTGACGGGGCATCCGATATGATAGGGGCATACTTGTCGAAAGAGCTGATAAAGTCTGATGTCATTCCGCCTGCTGTCCCGGGCGTTTTGCCCTTCCAGCCTCAGGTCAGCAGTTTGAAGGGATATGTGCTGGCAGACACCATCAACTGGATGCGAATATGCGGTTATTTTAATGCAGAAGGGGGAGAATCTTTTATCACTATCGGGAATTATTTGCCCAACAGCGAAATAACCTATTTGCATATAAAAAGTCAGTATGGGCCTCAATCCTACTATTATATTGACGATGTTTCCGTAGAGAAATCCCCCATCAACCCCTACCAATGGGTAGAGGATAAAACGGTCTGCGCGGCGGACTCCACCATCCACTACTCGGTGCCCACCTTGCTAAGCGATGTCCAGTGGAGCACGGGCGACACCGCGCACACCGTGTCCGTACAAGGCCCCGGCCCTACTGGGTGCGGGCGGCATTGGACGGGTGCTACTTCACCGACACCTTCCAAATAGAACACACGCCAGCCCCTGCCTTCGGCTTTGCCGACGACACGCTCATGCTCTGCCACTCGGCTTTGCCGCTCACCCTCGAAACGACCGACTGCTGCGCCGAGGTGCTGTGGAGCACGGGCGACACGACAAAAAGCACCAAAATAGAACAAGAAGGATTGGTATGGGTCAGTCAGCAAAACCTGTGCGGCATCCTAAGCGACTCTTTTTGGCTGCAAGTGGACTATCCGCTGTCAATAGACTTGGGCGCTGACACGGCCTTATGCGACACGACGCAGTTTGCCCGTCTGCTGCAAGGGCCGCATGGGCAGCCTAATTATCTTTGGAGCACAGGCGAAACCGCGTCGGCAGTCACGGTCACGCAGCCCGGCACCTACTGGCTCGAGGTGCGGAACGAATGTGGCGTGTTCACAGACACCATTGTTTTTAAAGACCTGCGCCAGGTGCGGCTTGCGGCAAGCCGCGACACGACCTTGTGCCTCACAGAGCCGGTGCCTCTTTTCGCCACGCCCGGCTTTGACACTTATCTGTGGAATACTGGTGACACGGGCGTGCAAGTTGTAGCGAGCGACTATGGCCGCTACACCGTGTCCGCCACAAACGATTGCGGCACACAGACCGATACGGTCTTCGTGACTGAAAGCAACTACCCAGCCATCCAACTGCCCACCGAGGTGGAAATCAGTTTGGGCGATTCCATTCAACTCAATCCATTTGTTGTGCATGACAAACCGTTGGTTTTTCAATGGTCGCCCACGACGGGTTTGGACTGCTCAAGTTGTGAAAGCCCTTTGGCATTTCCGTGGAAAACAACCGATTTTTTGCTGATTGCAGAAGACGGTCTGCGATGCCGGGAGGAGGCTGTGGTGCGGGTTAGCGTCGTTGACCGGAGGCGGATTTATATCCCCAACGTGTTCAAGCCCACCGGCGACGGGCCAAACGCCCTTTTAACCCTGTCGTTTGGCGGCGAGGTGGAGGAGGTCGTCTTGGCGGCGATTTACGACCGTTGGGGCGGGCTGGTCGTGTCGCGGCAAGGCCTTGCCGCGTCGGCGGAGACGGTGATTTGGGACGGCAAGTGGCGGGGTAAAGATGCGCAACCGGGTGTGTATGCGCTCGTGTTGACGGTGCGGCTGAAAAACGGCGAGATTGTTCGGGTAGCAAAAGATGAGACGCTCGTGCGATGACAATCATTTTTTTCATAATTAGTAGCCACTAAGTACCCGGACAGATTTATTTCACACAACGACACGGCGACACTGCGATTTTATTTTTCTGATAATCAATTCTTTGTGCCGTTGTGTCGTCGTGTGAAATGCTTGAATAATTTTGTCTCAGTACCTATCCTAAATCAATTCACAACATGAAACATCTTTTCACCATCTTGATAGCCATGATGCTATTCAGTGCTTGCAAAAAAGAAACACAAAAGCCAGAAGAAGAGGTGATTTATCTGGGCGACGCTATAGCAATGAAAAATGGAGAAACTTGGTCTGCTAAGACTTCAGGTAAATATTTCCATACGGACCCTTCAAAATTTAGCCTCCTTATCGAGAACTATACCGTTGATGGATATAGAAGAGGCAGCTTGTTTTTCAGGGGTATGCCTTTTGAAGAGGGCAAATTCTTTTTCAACATCCTCAACTATCAATCCCAAGCGGCGAACGACTCTGTCCAAACCAGCACTTTCCATACCATGCTTGATGATGGCGATGTGATAGGCGATTCATACCAATTGGTGCGCGATAGCGCGGCGTGGCTGACCGTACGCATCAAGGATGCAGGCATCAGCGACATCGAGGGGGAGTTTTCTGCTAAATTTGTGAAGTGGCTGTACATGGGCGAGGAATACGACCCCGCCTCGCCAGATACCATCATCTTTACCAACGGCACCTATCACGCGCGGGTGCAGAAATGAAGTAGCAAGTATTTCATTCACTCACCGCGGCACCGTCACATCCCCTGAATACACCTCCACCTTGCCGTCCACGCCCTGAACGGCGCCCTAACGCCCACCTCACAAATCCCTTTGCACAAAAGGTAACATTAGTCACAATCCCGCCACTTCCCGCCCTCTATCTTTGCGGGAAAACGCAGTGGTTTATGTCCTTTAAACGCAGAGATTTCCTCCGCAACACCCTCCTCACTGGCATCGGCGCAAGCCTGTCGCCTTTGGCAGTTGCCAACCCAATCGAGTCAATCGAATCAATCGGCCCAATCGAATCAATCGAAAAATCCGGCACCCTGACCCTGCTCCAAACCACCGACGTGCATTGTCAAATCCACCCGCACGACGAGATGTTTTGGGAAAACGAAAAAATGGTGTTCAGAAAAACGGCAGGCTATGCGCAACTCGCCACCATGCTCGACAAAATCAGGAAGGCGAACCCCAACACCTTCACCATTGACACGGGCGATATGTTCCAAGGCAGCGAACTGTCGGTGAAAACGCTCGGCAAAGCCTTTGTGCCGATTTTGAACACGCTCGGCTACGACCTCTATTTGCCCGGCAACTGGGAGGTGATTTACGGCAAAAAGCAAATGCAAACCCTGCTCGGCGGCCTCGACGCGCCGAAGGTTTGCGCCAATATGTATCACGACTTGGGTGAGGGCAAGAAGGGCGAACTCGTGTTCCCGCCCTACTACACTTGGTCGCGGTTGGGCGTGAAAATTGGCTTCATCGGACTCACCGACCACCTCGTGCCGCTTCGCCAGTCGCCGAATTATTCCAAAGGAATTATTTACACAAAACCTGAAGAAAGCCTCGCCCCGTGGGTGCGGGTGTTGCGCGAACAGGAGCAATGCGATTTCGTCATCGTGCTAGCACACATCGGGCTTTCGCAGCAAATAAATTTGGCCAACCTTCCTGAATGTGAGGGCGTTGACTACATTTTCGGCGGCGACACCCACGAGCGCGTGCGCGAGCCGATTCAGTGCAAATACGCCAAAGTCGTGGAGCCGGGCGCGTTTGGCTCCTTCGTCGGCAGGCTTGATTTGGAGGTGAAAGACGGCAAAATCGTCGGCGAGAAATACGAACTCTTGGAAGTGGACGCGAAAAAACACAAGCCCAGGGCGGCGGTTCAAAAACTCATTGACAACCTCGAAGCGCCCTTCGTGGCCGACATCAACAAAGTGCACGGGTACAGCACCGTGCCGCTATATCGCTACTTCGTCATCGAAAACACGATTGACACCATGATTCTCGATGCGCTCGACTGGCGCGTGGACACGGACATTGTGTTGTCCAACGGTTTTCGTTTTTGCCCGCCGCGCAATGTGGGGGCTGATGGTCTCGCACCGATTACGGAAGGCTACATTTTCGATATGCTGCCGGTGGATTCATACATCCGTACCGCAAAGGTGACGGGGCAGCAGCTTTTCGATTGGTTGGAAAAAGAATTGAACAACGTGTTTGCCAAAGATGCCTCCAAACGTTTCGGCGGCTGGGTGGTGAAATTCAAGGGCATGGAGGTCGAATTTCTGGCCTTTGGCGAACCCGGCAAGCGGGTGCAAAAAGTCACCGTCGGTGGTCAACCGCTCGATTTGCAGCGCACTTACACCGTCTGCGCCTGCGAGCGCGACGGCGACCCCGACACGGTGCTTTGCCGCATCCCGAACGTGAAAGAAGGCAAAAACACGCCCTACACCCTGCACCAAACGATGCGCGACTATCTGGCGGCCAACTCGCCCGTGGCTCCCGCGCCGCGCGGCTACGCGAAGGCACTGGATGCTCCGGCGACGTTGCTGACGCAGGTGACTGGGGTAGCGTACACTTTTCGATAAACCATGCTTAAAAACATCGACAATGAAGCATTTATTTGCAATAGCGATACATTTGAGTTGGGCCGTAAGCGGTCTTTTTGGGCAATCTTCGCCCAATTTTAAAGTCATTTTGGAAGAGCTTCCGATTCCCAATTTGCCTGGCCTACAAGCATACGTCATCGGCGAATCCGAGGGTATATGGCTCGTCATCGGGGGGCGGAAAGACGGCTTGCACCGCCGCCAGCCTTTCGCCGCATTCGATGCGGCAGGCATGAACAACAATGTGTACGTGCTCGACCCGGTTTCACAAAACGTGTGGTCGAAGCCGCTCAACACGCTGCCCATCTCGATGGTGGAGCAATTGCAATCCACGAACATGGAGTTCCGGCAGGTGGGCAACACGCTTTACATTGTGGGCGGCTACGGCTATTCCAACACCGCCGGCGACCACATCACTTACCCTTATTTGACTGCGGTGAATGTGCCGGGCGTTATCGAGGCTGTCATAAATAACCAGCCATTGATACCTCATTTTCGCCAACTTCAGGACGCGCGCGTACAAGTGACCGGCGGCTATCTCGATGCGCTCGACGACTATTTTTATCTCGCCGGAGGGCAAAAATTCATAGGCCGCTATAATCCCATGGGGCCAAATCATGGCCCCGGATTTATTCAGGAGTACACCAACGAAGTCCGCCGCTTCAAAATCGCGGACGACGGCATCACGCTCGCTTTGACGAATTATGAAGCATGGAAAGACACCCAAAACCTGCATCGCCGCGACTACAATATGGCGCCGCAGATTTTTCCTGATGGCACATACGGCTTCACGATGTTTTCAGGCGTTTTCCGCTACGACCAAGACCTGCCGTGGCTCAACACGGTGGATGTGGCCAGCACAGGATTTTCGGTGAACAACTCCTTCAACCAACACTTGAACCAGTACCACACGGCGCATCTTCCGATTTACAGCGCCGCTGAAAATCAGATGCACACGATTTTTTTCGGCGGCATCAGCCAATTTTATGTGGACGACGTGACGGGTTTTTTAATCGAAGACCCGAATGTGCCGTTCGTAAAAACCATCAGCATGGTGACGCGCTTTGCCGACGGCCAAATGGCGGAAGTGAAAATCGGTGAAATGCCCTACCTGACGGGCGCGAGTGCCGAATTTATCCCTCGCTCCGACGCGCCGCGCTACGAAAACGGTGTGATTCGGCTCGACGACCTCGACTCCGACACCACATTCGTCGGCTACATTCTGGGCGGCATTCAGAGCAGTCAGCCAAACATTTTTTTCATCAATACCGGCGCGGAAAGCGTGGCCGCCAACCGGCTGTTTAAGGTGTTTTTTGTTCAAAGTGCCGCAAGCGCCACAAAGTTCGTGGAGCAAAATCCCTTGCACGTCTCAGCCATCCCAAATCCATTCCGCAACGAGGTGCAGATTTCTTTTGAAACGACATCCAGACAACAAATCGGCATTCAGATATTCGATGCCAGTGGTAAAAGAGTGTTGAAAATGTCCGAACAAGAATATCAGGCTGGAAAACATCAAGTGCCCGTCACTCTAAAATGGTTTCCAAAGGGAACATACAACATTGTACTTAGCGAACAAAGCAAAATCATCGCCAACTGTCAAATCATCAAACAATAAATTCGAAGCATGAAAACTTCATTTCAAGACCTCATTTCATCTGAAACACCCACAGTCATTGACTTCTTCGCCACTTGGTGCGGCCCTTGCCGCATGGTGACGCCTATTTTGGAAGACCTAAAGGCCGACATGGGCGAGCAGGTGCGCGTGTATAAAATTGACGTGGACCAAAATCCCGGGTTGGCGGCTCAATACAATGTGCGAAGCGTGCCGACACTCATGATTTTCAAAAATGGAAAATTGCAATGGCGGCAGGCGGGTGTGCAAAGCAAAGCGACCTTGAAAAATGCGATTGCTTCTATCCAACAGTGACATGAAGGCGCTCAACGACTGGAAACTCATACTCATCGCCTGTCTCACGCTTGGCTTGGCGCCTTTCGTGCCTGAGCCGCACATCTGGGGCAAGCTCCGTTGGGTAGCCGGTGGCGCTATCGGCATGAAGCCAATGGACTGGCTCGATTTGGCTTTTCACGGGTTGCCGTGGTTGCTCCTGATTCGGCTGCTTGTCATAAAAATTGTAAGAAGATGAACCACGAACAACACACCATCGAACAACTCCGCCGCAGCCTCAACCTCTCAGTGACGCTGAACGTGCTCATGGCGCTCGTCATGTTTCTGGGCATCGTCGTCAGCCTGACCGACAGTTGGCCCAAGTGGGAGCCAGAAAACTGGTTCAAAAGCAAAGGCGCTCCCTCGCCGTATTCCGTTGAAAATCACGAAACGCCCGACAGCATGACCCTCGCCGTCGCCCGAAAACTCACCCTCTGGCAAGGCAAAAACGCCGACTACGCCCCTGCCAACGACACAGGCGACCTCATCCGCTATGGCCGCGACCTCATCGCCAACACCGCCGCCTACCTCGGGCCAAAAGGCAGTGTGGCGCATATCACCAATGGCATGAACTGTCAGAATTGCCACCTCGACGCGGGCACACGCCCCTGGGGCAACAACTACGGCGCGGTGGCCTCCACTTACCCCAAATTCCGCGAGCGCAGCGGTACGGAGGAAGACCTCTACAAACGGGTGAGCGACTGCATGGAGCGCAGCTTGAATGGGAAAACCCTGCCGCCCGACAGCCGCGAAATGCAAGCGATGATGCAGTATATCAACTGGTTGGGCCGCGATGTCCCAAAGAATGAGGTGCCGAACGGCACTGGCATCGTCGCCTTGCCATTCCTCACGCGCGCCGCCGACCCCGCCAAAGGCAAGGAAATTTACGCCGCCAAATGTGCCAGTTGCCACGCTCCCGACGGGCAGGGACTGCTCTCCCCCGACGGCAAAACCTACGCCTACCCGCCGCTGTGGGGAGCGCACAGCTACAACATCGGCGCGGGGCTGTACCGACTGTCGCGCTTCGCGGGCTACGTGAAACACAATATGCCCTTCGGGGTCACATATCAAAACCCGCAACTCAGCGACGAAGAATGTTGGGACGTGGCGGCCTTCGTCAATTCGCAGCCGCGCCCCGGCATGGATATTTCCGCCGACTGGCCGAATTTGCTCGGCAAACCCGTTGACCACCCCTTCGGCCCCTTCGCCGACGGTTTTTCGGAAAAACAGCATAAGTTTGGGCCGTTTCAGCCAATTAAGGATAAAATTGCGGCGTTGAAGCAAGCAAAATAGCCGCTTCTCGTGCTATGTACTTCAACTTTTTTCAAACCATGAACAACTTGACAAAATACCTGCTCGCTGCCAGCGCCGTCGTTGCGCTGTTTCACTTCTTATCCTTTTCCCCAAAAAACACAACCGTGCCGGAAAAGCGGCAGCATCGCATCGTGTTCCAGCTCACCACGCCCGACACGGCTGCCTACCGCGCCCTCACGCGGCAGTTGAACAACGTGCTCGCCCATTGGCCGGGCGCTCAGCTCGAAGTAGTGGCACACAACAAAGGC
This sequence comes from Saprospiraceae bacterium, assembly GCA_026129545.1. Classification (NCBI taxonomy): domain Bacteria; kingdom Pseudomonadati; phylum Bacteroidota; class Saprospiria; order Saprospirales; family Saprospiraceae; species Saprospiraceae bacterium. The sequence goes on along the minus strand of JAHCHX010000005.1, from coordinate 101,616 downwards.
ATCGGGATGCTGCTCAAAGAAAAGACCAACGTGCAGCCCGAAATCACCGCCCTGAAAAACAAGGGCATCCAATTCATCGCTTGCGAGAATACCTTGAAACAGCAGAACTTGGAAAAGTCGCAAATCGTGGCAGAGGCAGATTTTGTGCCGGTAGGCATCGCGGCCATCGTGGAGCGGCAGGAAGATGGTTGGTCATATATCAAGGCGGGTTTCTAATTTTGTTCGAGCCAAACCATCTATATACTCTCCGTCATTCTACTCGAATATGCTTGCCGACCCATCCTTGTTGCGCCGCCTCGCCGCCGAAAACGAAGTCAAAGTCCTGCCGCCCGGCCAAGTGTTGCTCGATTTTCACAAATATATTCGCAACATACCCGTCGTGCTGCGCGGCCATGTGAAAGTAGTGGGCGAAGACGACGACGGCAACGAAATCCTGCTTTACTATCTCAAACCCGGCGAGAGCTGCGTCATGTCCATCCTCGGCGCGTTGAACAGCAGCGCCTCCAAGGTCCGCGCCGTGACGGTGGACGAGACGGAAATCATCTTCATTCGCCCCGAACGCGCCGCCGCCCTCATCCGCGAATCGCCCGCCTGGGCCGAATACATTTTCAAACTCTATCAAACCCGCTATGAAGAGTTGTTGGAGGCCGTCACGAAGGTCAATTTCAAAAAATTGGACGACCGCATCATGGACTTGCTGGAGGAAAGGGCCAAGCTGTTCGAGACTCGCCTGCTCACCGTGACCCACCAAGAAATCGCCGACGAAATCGGCAGCCCGCGCGAAGCCATATCAAGAGTGCTGAAAAAATTGGAGCGGGCAGGGGCTGTGCGACTTTTTAGGGGGAAAATAGAGCTTGTGTAGCAAGTGTTACAAAGATGGCCTGCCTCTGCGACGCAACTTTGCCGTATCAAAAACAAACCGTCAACCGCTAAATGCAGCGCACGGCACCCAAGTGGGTCAAATTCCTTTTCGTTTGCTTCTTATGCCTGCTGTTGGCGAGCCTTGTCGGTTTGTTGGCGCATTTTTTTTCACACTGACAAACTTTATTGGCCATGAAAAAGAACATGGGTTCGCTCGACAAAACCATCCGTCTCATAGCGGCAGCACTATTCGCTGTGCTGTTTTTCACCAATGTTGTCGGCGGCATGGTGGGCTATGTGCTACTGGCGCTCGGCGGCATCTTCGTGCTGACCAGTCTGGTAGGCTTTTGCCCTATTTACGCGATAGCAGGTCTGAATACCTGTCCGGCAAGCGAGCGCCAATAATGCTAACCTTTTTTTCTTCCCAAATAAATTAACATGGAATTGCTGGGTTATGTCGCTTCTGCGATTATTGGAGTTTCGCTGGGGCTGATTGGTGGCGGGGGGTCTATCCTTACCGTCCCTGTATTGGTATATCTGATGGGGGTGGAGCCAGTGGTGGCCACCGCCTATTCGCTGTTCATTGTTGGCTCCACTGCATTGGTAGGAGCTGTGCCCAAATGGCGCAATGGCGTGGTGAACGTAAAAACCGCCATTATTTTTGGCATCCCCTCCATCGCTGCCGTTTATGCCACGCGGGCTTGGTTGGTGCCGCTCATTCCGCAAGAGGTCTTCACAGTAGGTGGTTTCGTAGTGACGAAGTCTATTCTGCTGATGCTGTTGTTTGCGGTGCTTATGGTAGCCGCTTCTATTTCGATGATTCACAGCAAAAACGGCGAGACGGACGAACCAGACAGCACCAACGGACTTCATTTCAATTATCCCCTCATCCTGCTCGAAGGCGTGGTGGTGGGTATGCTCACAGGCTTGGTCGGTGCGGGAGGTGGTTTTCTCATCATCCCGGCACTGGTATTGCTGGCCAAACTACCGATGAAAGAGGCGGTCGGCACCTCGTTGCTCATCATCGGGATGAAGTCGCTGTTGGGCTTCACGGGCGACTTGGGGCATTACTCGATGGACTGGATGTTGCTGCTCACGGTGACGGGCTTGGCCATCGCAGGCATTTTTGTAGGCAACGCCATGAGCAAGCGCGTCTCTGCCAAAAAACTCAAAATAGGTTTCGGCTGGTTTGTGTTGATGATGGGCATATACATCATCGTGAAAGAGATTTTTATTCCCTGAACAAAAAAACCAAACCAATCCTTTCTGGGCGTGTTGCTTGATAAAAAGCTATTTTTGCACCAAACAAAGGAAAAATCTATGAAGAAGTTGAATGCCATCGGCCTCGATGTGGCGAAATCCGCAAATCTGGCAGAAAAACTAAGCGTGCTGCTGGCCAACTATTCCATTTTCTACCAAAACACGAGAGGCTATCACTGGAACATCCGGGGCGAGAAGTTTTTTGAGCTGCACTTGAAGTTTGAAGAGCTTTACAATGATTTGTTGCTCAAGATTGACGAAGTGGCAGAACGCATCCTGACACTGGGCCACTCGCCCAATCACCGCTATTCCGACTACAAAAGCATCTCGCTCATCAAGGAGAGCAGCCAAGTGTCGGACGGCACCAAAGCCGTGGAGGATATCATCAACTCATTTCAGGTCATCATCACCTTGCAGCGCGAGTTGCTCCAGCTCTCCGCAGATGCCGGCGACGAAGGCACCAATGCCTTGATGAGCGATTACATTCGCGCACAGGAAAAAATGGTGTGGATGTACTCGGCCTTCCTCAGCAAAAAATAGGCCCCGCAGACGCGCGTTTTTTCAAAATCATCCCCCATTGTAACACCTGTCACCGAAGTCGCTCCCTTGCAGGATTTACCTTTGTGGCATCATTCGCAATTATCTAAATAAAATCATTCGCTCATGATTCTCGAACAAATCTATACTGGCTGCCTCGCACAAGGAGCCTACTACATTGAAAGCAATGGTGAAGCAGCCGTGATCGACCCCCTGCGCGAAGTGCAACCCTATCTTGACCGCGCAGCCAAGAGCGGCGCGAAAATCAAGTACGTTTTTGAGACCCACTTCCATGCCGATTTCGTGAGCGGTCACTTGGACCTTTCGCAAAAAACAGGCGCGCCCATCGTGTATGGCCCCACCGCAAACCCCGACTTCAATGCACACGTCGCCCACGACGGCGAGATTTTTCAATTGGGCAAACTGAAAATAAAAGTGCTCCACACGCCCGGCCACACCATGGAGAGCACCTGCTACCTGCTCTTCGACGAAAATGGCAAGGAAAAAGCCCTTTTCTCTGGCGACACCCTGTTCATCGGCGATGTGGGCCGCCCCGACCTGGCGCAGAAAGCCGCCGACATGACGCAGGAGCAGCTCGCGGCCACGCTCTTCCGCTCCCTGCGCGAAAAAGTGATGACCTTGCCCGACGATGTCATTGTCTATCCTGCGCACGGTGCCGGCTCTGCATGTGGCAAAAACATGAGCAAGGAGACTTTCGATACCCTCGGTCATCAGAAAGCCACCAACTACGCCCTGCGCGCTGACATGACGGAAGCCGAATTCGTGAAAGAGGTGACCACGGGCCTCATGCCCCCGCCTGCCTACTTCCCGCTCAACGTGATGCTCAACAAAAAAGGCTACGACAGCATTGACGAGGTGCTCAAGCGCGGCTCTCATGCGCTCAGCCCGCGTGCCTTCGAGACCGCGGCCAACGAGACAGGTGCCATCGTGCTCGATACCCGCGATGCCGAAACCTTCTCCAAAGGATTTGTGCCCAACTCGATTAACATCGGCATTGACGGCAATTTTGCTCCGTGGGTAGGTGCGCTCATCCCCGATATTCGCCAAGAAATCCTGCTCGTCGCAGAGCCGGGCCGCGAAAAAGAAGTCGTCACCCGCTTGGCTCGCGTCGGCTACGATTATGTAATTGGCTATCTGGACGGAGGGTTCGATGCTTGGAAAAAAGCAGGCATGGAAACCGATGCCATCGAGCGGGTGGATGCCAAAGAAGTTGGGGAACGCCTCCAACGCGGCGAAAAACTAAACATTCTGGACGTGCGCAAAGCCAGCGAGTATTTCAGCGAACACGTCATGGATGCCGAAAACGCCCCGCTCGATTTCGTCAACGACAGCATGGCACAGGTGGACAAAAAGAAAACCTACTTCGTGCATTGCGCGGGCGGATACCGCTCCATGATTTTTGCCTCGATACTTCGGGCACGCGGCTACGACAATCTCATTGACGTGCGCGGCGGTTTCAAAGCCCTCAAAGAGGCGGGCAACGTTCCGGTGAGCGACTATGTATGCCCCACCACGATGCTCTGATTTTAAAAAATGTTGATGAGGGTTGATGAAGGTATATCAAGTTGATTTTCAACCTTCATCAACCTTCATCAACCTTCATCAACCTTCATCAACCCTCATCAACCCTCATCAACCCTCATCAACCCTTATCAACCCTCATCAACCCTTATCAACCCTCATCAACCCTCATCAACCCTCATCAACCCTCATCAACCTTCATCAACCCTTATCAACCCTCATCAACCCTCATCAACCTTCATCAACTTTCACTCAACTTCCCCCTTTTCAAACAATGGGATTTTTCAGCAAACTCTTCGGCACAGCCGAGGCCTCTTTCGACGTGCGTGCCTTGATGCAAAAAGGTGCCGTCATCGTGGACGTGCGCACCCCTGCCGAGTACAACAGCGGCCACATCAAAGGCTCTCTCAACATTCCACTCGACCAAATCGGTGCTAAGGTCAGCGTATTGAAATCAAAAAACGCCCCCATCATCACCGTCTGTCGCAGTGGCAACCGCAGCGGGGTTGCTGCCGACATCCTGAGTAAAAACGGGGTAGAGGTGTACAATGGCGGCGCTTGGGATAGCCTCAAAACGCAACTTGCGTAAACCGTCCAGCCTTTGGCCAATGGGGGCAGTCTATGGTGCCTTGCGATAGACCACCCCCATGCACACGACCGAAGAAGCATCATGAAAAGGCTCGCTTTGCTCCTCCTCATTTTGAGCGCCTTTTTTGACTTAAAGGCGCAAACACCTCACCCTCCCGACGACTCTGCTGCCTGCTTGCAAAACCTGCTGCGATGTGGCAAGTTTACGGGACACGCTCGCCTGTTTGGCATGGCTACCGACAACAGTGGCGGCCTGACCGACTACTATGGCGTGGCGGCAGGGGTGGGGTTGGGCTACGTCACCCCTGCCATCGCGGGGTTTGAGGCTGGCATATCGGGCTTCATGATTTTCAACCTCGCTTCGTCCGACCTTGCCTTGCGCGATAGCCTCACCGGGATGCCAAATCGCTACGAAATTGGGCTTTTTGACATTGAAAACCCGCACAACACCACCGACCTTGACCGCACGGAAGAGCTGTTTTTGCGCTGGAAAAAAGGCAGCTTGGCCAGTGTCACAGTGGGTCGCTTTGTGCCCAAAACCCCCTTCATCAACCCTCAGGATGGGCGCATGCGCCCCACGTTGGCGCAAGGGATATGGGTGGAGGCGGGTCCGAAGGAAAAATGGCGTGCGCATGCTGCGTGGCTAAGTGGATTTTCCCCGCGCTCCACCGTCCGATGGTTCAAAACAGGCGAGTCTATTGGGGTCTATCCATCCGGCTTCAATCCTGACGGCTCGCGTTCCGACTATCGAGGCCATCTCGAAAGCAAGGGCGTGTTTATCGCAGCGATGGAGGCCCAACTGAGCGAGGGCGTGCGTTTGCAAGCATGGAATCATTTCACGGAAAATATATTCAACACCGCTTGGCTGGAACTGAGCGCCGAACACAAACTGGCAAATGGGGCAACGCTCTATGCGAAGGCGCAGGGTATCCGGCAAGATGCCTTGCGAGACGGCGGCAACCCAGACCCCGCCAAGACCTATTTTGAAAAGGGCGGCCATGCCGAAGTGTTTGGCCTGCGGCTGGGGCTGCGCGAGCAGTATCGGCACTTCAATCTCAACTACACCCGCATCACCCCGTCGGGGCGCTACTTGATGCCGCGCGAGTGGGGCCGCGACCCGCACTACACCTTCCTGCCGCGCGAGCGCAACGAGGGTTTCGGCGATGTGCACGCCTTCAGCATGAATGCGGAGACGACGCGTCACGGTTGGCAATATGCCTTGGGCGCAGGCTACTACGATTTGCCCGATGCGCTCAATGCTCGCTTGAACAAATACGCCATGCCTTCCTACATTCAGCTGAATGTCTCTATACGGCATCATTTTCACAAAATGCTGGAAGGGCTGGAAGGCACATTGCTTGTGGTGCATAAAATCGGCACGGGAAACACTTATGAAAAGCCGGGCTTGATTTTCAACAAGGTGGACATGACCCTTTTCAACTTGGTGCTCGACTATCATTTTTGAAGAAAATTGGCTTTGTGACCAATGTCACAAACTGCCAGAAATAACCTTGTCTATTTTTGCTTTTAAATTTTTGAACAAAAATGCTCGAACTATTGCAACGCCCCTGGCCTTGGTACACAGCAGGTATCATTGTAGGCCTCACCGTGCCGGCACTCTTGCTTTTGGGCAACCGACACTTTGGGATTTCAGCCAACTTGCGCCACATCTGTGCCGCTTGTTTCCCCTCAAACGTCAAGTTTTTCAAGTACGACTGGAAAAAAGAAGCGTGGAATTTGTTTTTTATCGGCGGCATCGTCGTCGGGGCTTTCCTCGCCTCCACCCTGCTGGCTGACCCCAACCCGGTGCAAGTGGCGCCTGCGTTGGCCGAAGAATTGGCCGGCTACGGCATGACCGATTTCAGCAGCATGGTGCCCGTCGAGCTGATTTCGTGGCCCAGCCTTTTCACGCTCCGGGGATTTATTCTGCTTGTGGGTGGTGGTTTTTTGGTGGGCTTTGGCACTCGCTACGCGGGCGGCTGCACCAGTGGTCACGCCATCATGGGGCTTTCTAACCTGCAATGGCCTTCTCTTGTCGCCACCTGCTGTTTTATGGCGGGTGGTTTCATCATGGCCAATCTCATTTTACCCTTCATCATGCAACTCTAAAAAATGGCTCAAACTAATTTCAATACCACCACCATTTCCCCAGAGACAGACTATGAGGTGCGTTCGTTGGACACCATGTGTGTCAACGAGTCAGACGTGTCGCTTCCGTGGTATCACAATCTGAAATACGCCGCTGTGGGGGTGCTGTTTGGCATCACCTTCGTGAAGGCAGAGATTATTTCTTGGTTCCGAATTCAGGAGATGTTTCGCTTGCAGTCGTTCCACATGTACGGGGTCATCGGCACCGCTGTGGCAGTGGGCGCGTTGTCGGTTTTTCTCATCAAAAAATTCAAGGTTCGGACTATTCACGGCGAAGCCATCACTTTTCAAGACAAAAAATTCAACAAGGGCCAAATCTTCGGCGGCTTGTTGTTTGGCTTTGGCTGGGCGCTGACGGGCGCTTGCCCCGGCCCCCTGTTTGCCACGCTTGGCACGGGTGCTTTGGCCATTAGTGTCACCATTCTGTCTGCCATTGCCGGCACATGGGTGTATGGGTATTTCCGCGACCGATTGCCGCATTGATGGAGGGGTTGAGGTGTCGCGCAAGTCAATGACCAATGTTCAATGACTTGCGCGACACCTCAACTTTTTTTGCCTACCACGCGCTTCCTCACAGTTTCCTGATTTTGATGTTTTTGAACCAGACGGGGTCGCCGTGGTCTTGCAGGGAGATTTTTCCTTTGGACGAAAGGCCAAAGTCGCTTGATAGCGCAGGGAACTTGCTGCCCTCTATGAGTGCCAGCCATTCTTTGGTAGGCTTTCCATTTTTAAACATCTGTATCTCCACCACTTTGCGGTGGTTGAGCCAGTGTTCGACCTTGCCGTTTTTGCTGACGAGACGGGCGTGGTTCCATTCGCCGGCGGGTTTCACGGTTTCGTATTTGCAGGCGATGAGGTCGTACAAGTCACCTGCTCGATGCTTGTGAATGCGGGCATCGGGGTGGCAGCTGTTGTCGAGCACTTGCATTTCAGGCCCTGTTTTCCAGACATAATCGTATTTGGCCGGGTCTTCGATGACGTGGTAGATAATGCCCGAATTGCCACAAGGGGCGATTTTCCAATCCAAGGTCAGCTCAAAATTCTCGTACTCGCTGGCGGTCAGGATGTCGCCCCCGTCGGCGGCCTGCCATCCTCCGTCGGGGTTGGGCTTGGCATCCAAGTGGATGGCGTTGTCGTGCACGACCCATGATTTGCCGATGGAGGTTTTGCCGTAGTTGTGCCAGCCTTCGAGGTCTTTTCCGTTGAAAAGCAATTGCCACCCAGCGGCTTTTTCTTTGTCTGTCAAGGTGTTGTCGGAAGGTGGTGAGTAGGGTGGGCGGTTGACTACGGTGCCGTAGTTGTCGGAGGGGATGGCGTTCATGGTGTACCAAGCTTCGGTTGTCCAGATTTCATGTTCGAGTTCGCTGAGGGGCAGGTTGAGCAGGCGAATGTAGACGACATGGAGCGGTTTGATGCCGGGTATTTCCAAAAACACCTTTTTGCGGTCGGCGGAGACGGAGGCGGAATTGACAGTTAGTGCCTTTTCGTCCATTTTGGGGCCGCCGTAGTCGGCGGTAGGCTTATACCACCATTGTCGCACTTGATAGTGCGATACGTCCCACCCGTCGCCTTCGCGCAATGGTTCGGTGAATTCGATTTCCACGCCGTTCGTCTTGGCTCGCACGGCCAGCATTTCAAAAGCAGATTGACCGTTGTATTTCAGGCGCTGCAATCCGTACCAAAGTTTGCCTTGTTGGCTCCAGTTGCCGGGATTTCCAATCATGCCGACGTAGAGCGAACCATCAGGCCCCCACACGAGGCGGTGGGTGCTGCCTTCAAGTCCTTGCGTGAATTTGAACACCGCGCCTTGATATTCGCCATTGATTTTTTCCATAAAAACACGTTGGAGGCCACCGTAGCACACATCGCCAAAAATGATTTGGTTTTGGTAGGGGCCATCGTTCAGCGCGGCGGGCTGCGTGGGGGAGTTGCCGATTTCATCTTGGGGCAGCCACGCGACGGGGTGTTGGACGGGCAATTGGGCGACGGCTGTGCTATCCACCGAATAAGAGCCGAAGAAGGCGCCGGGCTTCACATGGACGAGCTTGGAGGAGGGCAGCCAGTCGCCCTGATTGTCGGTGACGAAGAGCTCGCCGTCGGGGCCGATGCCGATGCCATCGGGTGTGCGCAGCCCGCGTGCGATGAACTCGATGCTGCCGTCTTTGAGGCTGATTTGCACCACCTTGCCTCTGTCCGCGATTTGAGGGCGGGCGCTGGCGCCACCGGGCAAAATCGCCGTGGCGAGGGCGGCGTAGAGGTAGTCGCCTTTGTGAGCGAGGCCGAAGGCGAATTCGTGGAAGTTGGCCGAAGCTTTCCAGCCTTTGGCAAAACATTGATATTCGTCTATCACGTCGTCGCCGTTGTGGTCAATCAACTTTGTCAACTCTTGTTTTTGCAGCACAAAAATGTCTTTGCCCACCACTTTCAAACCCAAAGGCTCTGCCAGCCCCTTGGCTATCATTTTCAATTTTATCTTCTTAGGGTCGCCGGATTGCACATTTTCCAAGACATAAACAGCGCCCATCGCATCCCATGTGGAGACGAGCAGGCGGCCATCGGGCAAAAAATCCATGCCTGCCACTTTGGGGAGAAACTCGTCGGGACGGGCCTGAAAGAGGTCGTAAGAAGGATGCACGTCCATGAGCGGCGCCACGTCGCCGGGCAGAAAATTCTTCGAGACATTCATGGAGACGGCCCCGGCGAGTCCATCGGAGCGGCGGTGAGTGAAATTGGCCTCCGGGATTACTTTTAGTCCCGGGCTGCCGAAGCGCGCCCATTTGAGGGTGATGCCGCGTCCGCCGCCGCCTTGAAAATACTCGATGCGAATGGGGTGGTAGCCGGCGCGGAGCGCGATTTCGGCTTCTTTGGGTTCCAAGCCGTGCGTGCCGTCGTTGTCAATGATGAGCTGATTGTCAATCCACATACGGCTGCCGTCGTCGCTGCTGAGCTGGAATAGGATGTTGTCATCTTTGTCCAGAAACAGGTAGCCTGTGCCGACGAGGGCAAAGTTGTCTTTGAATGGGCCGAACCCATCGTTGGCGGCATCCACCACGTTGGCGATGGCCACCAAATCTGGCTTTTTGTCAAAATCAATTTCCTTGAGCGAGCGGGGCGAAAAGGAAAGCTGAAACAAGCGGACAGAGAGGCCCGGCATCACGTCGCGGTCGCCGACGGACACGTCGGGTCGCAGCCATTTTTCGGCAGGGATGTCGGCCAGATTTTTGTTGGAGGCTCCGCCTTCGCCGTCGTCTTCGCCTTCATCGAGCGAGAGGATGTAGGCCACCATCGCCTTCGCATCGTCGGGTTGCACATCCGGGTGGGCGCTCATGGCGGCTGCTCCCCATACCCCAGAGCCTCCCTTGATGATTTTTTGTGCCAGCATTTCCACGTTTTCAGGGGTGTTTTTGTAACGCTCGGCGATTTGCGCATAGCCGGGGCCTACGGTTTGCACGGCCTCATTGTGGCAAGTGCGGCAGTCGCTTTTCGCCATGAGGCGTTCGCCTGGGCTAATGGTTGCCGTTGCCTCGGATTCGGCAAGCCTTTCGGCATCAAAAGGATTGGGGATGAGGGGTGTGCTGACAAACATGGCGGTGAAGCGCGTCGGCTTGTTGGTGTTCAGGGTCAGCTCGCCTTCCACTTCGAGCGCCTGCAAATGGTCGGGCTTGTTTTCTATTGGCGCTATCGCTGTTTGTTTCCAGATGCCGTCGGTCTGAATGTTGACGGGGGCGGCGATGCAGGCGACATTGGTGCGGAGTGCCACACTTGCGCCCGCAGGGGCGTTTTCCACGGTGAAAGTTCGTTCAAATCCTCGTTGGCGGTCGCGCTCCACATATTCCGGGCGTTCGTTGATGCGGATGCGTTGGCCGTCGGCCAACACGAGGTCGTACATGATTTCCGCCTGTCCCTTGCGGGTGTAGCGGTGGCCTTTGTAGTCGGTGCGCGGCGATTGGGCGCTGCCGCTTATGGTGACGGTCCAAGGCTGACGGTATTTGTTCTCGAACCACGAAGGGCCGATGCTCATGGGTTGTGGGCCGTGCCGCATGTTGTAAACCGCCCCGGTGAAATCGCAGCTGCCGCTCCAAGCTTTGTATAGGGAGCAGGAATCGGTGGAATAGGCCACCCAGAGATTGTCGTGCAAGGCAAAGGTTATCATGCGAGGCTGATTGTCAATCACGGAGCGGAACACCCAGGGGTCGTTGGGTCGTTGGGCGGCTTTGGCGAAGCGGTTGTCGCTGCGGCTGGCGAGATACCATAGCGCGGCCAAAGCAAGTAGGATAAGCAGGAAGAGGGTGCGAGTTTTTGTCATTTTGATTGAATAATGAAATATGGTCAAAAGCAGTGGCAGCACAGTGTCACACCGCAAAAAGAGTGTTTTTGCCGTAATGCCGAAATTTATTTCGGTAAAAAAAGAATAAGGTGGTGGTGATGTTCGGAAAGGGTGGCGGCTAAGGTATGTGTTCGGCGGTTTTTCGAGTTAGATTTTTTGTGAACACTGTGACGACTTTTTGAGAACAAAAACGGGCGTTGGGGGGGGGGGGGGGGAAAAAAAGACCCACCCCCCCCGGGGCGTTTCATCTGCCCGGGGGGGGCGGGGGGGGGGCCCCCCCCCCCCCCCCACGCCCGTTTTGTCTTTGCCCGGTCAGAGTGCCTCCATCGCTCGCTCCAAATCTTCCCATAGCCATGCGGGGTCTTCCAAGCCGATGTAGAATCGAGCAAACGTCCAGGGTATGGGCGGGTTGGCGGCGCGTGCCGGCACGTTGTAGAACCCAATCGTTGGGATGATGAGCGATTCGTGGCCGCCCCAGCTCACGGCCATCAGGAAGCGCTCCAGCCGATGGACGAACGCTTCCATTTTTTCCATCGTGTCGGTTTTGAACTGTACGGAGAACAAGCCGCCGCAGCCGCGCATCTGGCGTTTGGCCAGTTCGAGCTGGGGAAAACTGTGGTGAAACGGGTACCAGATTCGCTCCACTTTTGGGTGGCTTTCCAGTTTTTCTATCAACCATTTGGCTGATTCGTCGCTGCGTTGGAGGCGAAGCGGGAGCGTGCGCAGCCCGCGAATCACGAGTGCCGCGTCGTGTGGGCCGAGGATGCCGCCGAGGGTCATTAGTTCGGACTCGAAGATTTTTTTCACCATTGCCTTGCTTGCGCAGAGCACGCCGACCACCACATCGGAGTGGCCATTAAGGTATTTGGTGCCTGAATGCACGACGATGTCAATGCCGAATGCGGCGGGGTTTTGGTAGAGCGGTGAGCAGTAGGAGTTGTCAATGATGGAGACCAGCCCGTGCTGCCGCGCCAGTGTGGCGCAGGCTGCCAAATCCTGGCACTCGAAGGTCATGGTGTTGGGGCTTTCCAAATAAAGGACGCGGGTGTTGGGCTTGATGGCTGCCTCGATGTTTCGAGTGTCGGTGCCATCCACAAAAGTGTGCTCCACGCCGAATCGCGGCAGGAATTTCGTCAGCAGGGCCGTCGTCCAAGAGTAGGGCGATTGTTGGCAAACGATGTGGTCGCCCGCTTTCACGTTGCTGATGACTGCTGCCGCTACCGCGCCTGCTCCGCTGGAAAAAACAAGGGCATCTTCCGTGCCTTCGAGCGCGGCGAGTTTTTTTCGCAAAATGGCGACGGTGGGGTTGTTGCCGCGAGTATAGACGTGGTGTTCGAGCTCGTCCGAAAATGCCTCGCGGAAGGCCGAGAGGTTTGGGAAAACGAAATTGCTGGTCTGGATGACCGGGGGGCTGACGGCATGGAAATACTGCTCACGGTCTTCGCCGAGGTGGGTGAGAATGTCGCTGAGATTCATTTATTTTTTCTTCTTTTTCTGCCCCTTCACCAATTTCATCTCCCGCACCAAGTGGCTTGCGCCGCCGAATTTGTCAATGACGAACAGTATGTAGCGAGCATCCACCATGATGTTCCGGCAGATGGCCGGGTCGTAGTGCAGGTCGCTCATGGTGCCCTCCCACACGCGGTCGAAGTTGAGGCCCACGAGATTGCCGTTGGCATCCAATGCCGGGCTGCCAGAGTTGCCGCCGGTGGTGTGGTTGGTGGCGATGAAAGCGACGGGCATCCGGCCTTGCGCATCGGCGTATTGGCCATAGTCTTTTGATTTCCAGAGTTCGACAAGTTTTTTGGGCACATCGAACTCGTAGTCGCCCGGCACATATTTTTCCATCACTCCATCCAGATAGGTGCGCTCCTTGTAGGTCACGGCATCGCGGGGTGAGTAATCGTCCACTTTGCCATAGGTGACGCGGAGGGTGCTGTTGGCATCGGGGAAAAAGCGCCGTTCTTTGAACACTTCCAATTGGGCGGCCATGTATTGGCGTTGGAGCGTGTTGATTTGGGGTTGGAGTTCTTGGATTTTGGGCTGCACGTTGGCGGCGTAATTGTCCTGCAAGGTTTTCCAAAAAACGTAAGCCGGGTCGTTGTTCAAGGTCTCGGCGATGGTGGCTGGCTTTTCGTTTAGGAGGGCGTTCATTTTATCTTGATTTGCCAGCACGCTGTTTTTGAACATATTGGAGGCCAAGCCCGCGTAGCTGCCGTTTTGTTTTGCGGCCATTTTCACGAATGCGCCGCCCCATTCGTCGCGCATATTTTCCCCAAAAATCTCGAGCACGCCAGCAAATACGGCCTCATCCACTTTGGGGTGGTAGTCTTTGAAAAAGTCGTCCAACCCGGCGGTGGCTTCTTTTTGTTTGTTGGCAAAAAACGACTCCCCGTTTTTGCCGTATGATTCAATCCAGCTATTCAGACTGGCGGCGAGGCCGAGAATTTGGTTGTTGCGCACACAGGCTTCCAAGTAGTAGTCGCGGGCCAACGCGTAGGGTTCTATGTCTTGATAGAGTTGGCGCAAGCGCGGGAGCAGGTTGCCGTACTTGTATTTCCAATCGGCTTTTTGCTCGATGCGGCGCGTGAATTCGGTCTCGTAGTCGCGTTTTTTCTCCAATGCGCCATATTTGAGCAGCCCCTGCATTTCGCCAAGCCACTTTTTCCAAGCGTTGGAGATGCTGGATTGTCGGGCGATGTAGGCGATTTTCACCGCGGGGTCGTCGCGCATGAAGCCGTCCATGATTTTCAGGGCGCGGTCGCGCACATTGACGCGGGCGGGGTTGAGCACTTCGGCGGTTTGGCGCACGGCGGCCTCCGGCAAGTATTCGTCGGTGCGACCGGGAAAGCCAAAAACCATGGTGAAGTCGCCGTCGTCCACGCCATCGAGCGAGATGGCGAGGAATTTTTTGGGGCGAAAAGGCACATTGTTGGGCGAGTAGTCCGCCGGGCGGTTGGCGGTGTCGGCATACACGCGGAAGAGTGCAAAATCGCCGGTGTGACGCGGCCACACCCAGTTGTCGGTGTCGGCGCCGAACTTGCCGATGCTGCTTGGCGGTGCTCCCACAAACCGCACGTCCTTGAAGGTTTCGGTGACAAACAAATAGTATTGGTTGCCGCTGTAGAAGGGGCGAATCTGAATGTCTTCCCACTTCTCTTTTTTGGTGTTGACGCGGATTTGCGCGAGGTTTTTGTCTATTTGCGACTGGCGCGAAGCCTCCGCCATGCTTTCCGTGACACCCATCAGCGCCAGTGCGGTCACGTCCTCTATTCGATTGACGAACATTGCCGTGATGCCCGGCGCGGGCAGCTCCTCGCTGCGGTTTTTGGCCCAATAACCATCCTCCACATAATTTTTTTCCAAGGAGGAAAGCCGCTGTATGGCGCCGAACCCGCAGTGGTGATTGGTGAGCAGCAACCCTTCGGCGGAAATCATCTCTCCCGTGCAGCCGCCGCCAAACTGGCATATCGCGTCTTTGAGGCTCGGTTTTACGGTCGAATAGATGTCGTCGGCGCTGATTTTCATGCCGAGCGATTTCATCTCTTTTTCGTTTTGTTTTTCGAGCAGTGAGGGGAGCCACATGCCGCCCTGCGCAAAGAGAAGGCTGGGGGCGAACAGGAGGGAAAGGAGCAGTTTTTTCATGTGTGTAGTCGAATGGTTGGACTGATTTGATTGTGCCGATGGGTTCGATTTCTACCGCCGGGCGCGGGATGTGCTCGGCAGTAAAAACCAAATGATTGCCAAGAATCAGTATTCAAATTTACTTTGGGTTGAGCGTCCCGGTTTGCCGGATGAGTGAGGAAGCACATCGTTGTTCTATTTTATTGAGGTCGCCGGATAGTCCCCAAAAAATTGATTGATAAACTTTTGTGCCTTTGAGCCTTTGTGGCAAGTCCCAAATCGCGGCGCATTAGAAACTAAAACCCACAGATGCCTGAATCATAAAATTCTTGTCCTTGTCGTCGCGGAAAATCAGGGTGCCATCGCTCACGTTGATTTGCGTCTTCGAGAGGTCGGCGGCGTTGTTGGTGATGTCGGCCAATCCGTACTGGAGGCGAGCGCCGATGTAGAGCGAGTTGCTCAGGTAGTAGGAAAGGCCGCCGACCAAACCATAGTCGAGCGTGTTGTAGAGCACTTTTCGCGTGTCGGGGAAATCGTAATAGGCGCCGAGGGTAGCGGGTGTTTCTATGTTGCGCGCATCCACCCTTGCGATGACGACGTCGGGGCCTTCCCCTGCCCCTGCTTTGTCCTTGCGGTAGTTGTGGCTGAGGTTCCATACCAGCTCCGTCACGCCGGTTTCCGCGTTCACGACGGTATTGCCGAGCGGTACCGTTTTGCCGGAATAACGCAGCGAGCCGTCGCCTGTGGAGCCGACCAAGAAGCCTGCGTAGCCTCCGCCCGACAGTTCAAAACTACCCCAACGCGCCACAAACACGACGGGGATGTCAATGTAGGAGTTGTTGACATTAATCAGGTAGCGCGAATTGCCAGTGGTCAGCGTTTGACCATTGGGAAAGCGAAACACCCTGTACGATTCCCCGTCGAAGGTGTATTTGGCTCCGCGTTTGGAGAACAAAAATTCGGCGCGGACGCTGTAATTGTCCGTGAAGTTGTAGCCAAAAGTGGCTCCGACATGGAAACCGGTCACGTTGTCCCAATTTTCCAAACTGTTCCCCGCATTGTCGGTCTCCGAAGGGCTGTTGAACTTGGCGAAATTCAGCCCAGTCTTGAACCCGTAGCGGATTTGAGCATTTAAGGAAAAAACAAAAAAAGCGAGCAGGAATGCAAGAGCGTATCTCAATTTCATATTCAATGTTTTGTGTTCAGCATTGCTAGTTGGCAAAAAAATACACCTTGATTCGCCAAGATTTATCATCTACTCGAGGTTGCTCTACCTGATTTTGAACGAACCAGGGCTTCAAATACTCTGAAAACTTGGCGACACGAAGTGTAATGCGGCCAAAAGTACGGCTTTCCCCAACTCCCAAAAGAATACCAATCCAAGTCGCGGGTCGTAGGTCGTAACTTTTCTACCTTTGCCACCTGTAAAGGGAACGGGACGATGACCCGTTTTGACGCCATCTGCTTCAACACCACACACCATTTTTATGAAAGATTGGCCACTTTGGGAAGTTTTCATTCGCTCGAAACAAGGGCTGAGCCACAAACACGTCGGTAGCCTCCACGCTGCCGATGCGCAAATGGCCCTCGAAAACGCCCGCGATGTCTATACGCGCCGCAACGAGGGCATCAGTATTTGGGTCGTCGAATCAGCGCATATCCACGCCTCCACCGAGGACACAGAAGCCTTTTTCGACCCCGCCAACGATAAAATATACCGCCACCCAACTTTTTATGACTTGCCCGACGCGGTGAAACACATGTAATCGGCACAATCGAATGCATTTCCAATATCTCCTCCAACTTGGCGACAACGCACTCATCCTCTCCCAGCGCCTCGGCGAATGGTGCGGCCATGGCCCTGTGCTCGAACAGGACATCGCCATGACGAACATCGCGCTCGACCTGCTCGGCCAAGCCCGAATGCTCCTCACCCATGCTGGCGAACTCGAAGGCAAAGGCCGTTCGGAAGATACGCTCGCTTACTTTCGCGACGCGCACCAATTCCACAACGCACTGCTGGTGGAATATCCCAACACCGATTGGGCATACACCATCGCACGGCAGTTTTTTTTCGATGCCTTCGCTTTTTACAACTATCAGGCGCTCCTCCAAAGCCGCGACGAGCGTCTCGCCGCCATCGCCGAAAAATCGCTCAAAGAAACCACCTACCATCTCCGCTACTCCTCCGAATGGATGGTGCGCCTCGGCGACGGCACCGAGACAAGCCACCAAAAAATGCAGGCCGCCGTGGACGCTCTTTGGATGTTCACTGGCGAATTGACCACGCCCAGCGAGGCCGACCGCCTCATGGCGGAAGCAGGCATCGCGCCGGATTTGTCCAAAATAAAACCCTTGTGGGAGGCCAAAGTGAACGCGATACTCGAAGAGGCAACGCTGACAAAACCCGACAACAACTGGATGCAAAGCGGGGGCAAAGAAGGCCGACACACGGAGTACCTCGGTTATATGCTTGCCGAAATGCAGCACCTGCAAAGGACGTACCCGGGGAACGAGTGGTGAGATTGTCCCCTCGCCCTCAATTCACGCCCGCTTCGAGCAGCGTCAATGTGCCGTCGCTCACGTTCAATTCCGCCTCAACGTTGTAGGGGAAAGTCGCTTGGTGTGGCACATGGCCAAAAGGCAATCCATAAATCACGGGTATGCCCAGCCCAGCGAGACGGTCGCGCAACATATCTTCCAAAGTCAGGGAAGGCGATGAGGGCTTGGGTTGGCAATCGGAAAAAACACCCAAGGCAATCCCGGCTGCCGCACTCAAATCGGTGGCTTGCAGCAACTGGGTCAATATGCGGTCAATGCGGTAAGGCTGCTCGCCCACATCTTCGAGAAAGACAATTTTGTTTTTGAAAACAGGCGAAAAAGGTGTGCCCGTGAGGGCGGCCAACAGCGAAAGATTGCCACCCGTCAATTTTCCACGAGCCTTGCCGGGCGCAATCGCGAATGGTCTAAACTCATCGCCGGGCAGCTCGGTCAACGTGTTCGGGGTTGTTATCGCATAGTTGGCCACGGGTTCCATGAGTGTGGCGCGAAAGTGCTGCAAGGTGTTTTCGGGAAAATCCGCCGCTGCCACAGGCCCGTGAAATGTCACCAAGCCCGTCCGTTGCTGAATCGCCAGATGCAACGCCGTCACATCGGAATAACCGATAAAGGGCTTGGGGTTTTTCCGAATCCGCTCAAAGTCAATTTGGGGGAGCAGTCGGGTGCAGCCATAGCCGCCTCGAATGCACCAAACCGCATCCACATCTGGGTCTTCAAAAGCGCCGTGCAAGTCGGAAAGACGCTGCTCGTCCGTTCCGGCAAGGTAGCCGCGTTGGGCGTGAAGGTGCTGCCCCTCCTTGATTTTGAAGCCCAACAACTCAAAATTCTGGCGGGCTTTCAGCCATTTTTCCTCCGTGAATGGGCTGGCTGGCGCAATGAGCGCCACCGTGGCCCCTGCACGCAATCGCAGCGGCTTGAGCAAAGCCCTGTGTTCGGAAAAAACATTTTCAACCATTTTCAACGAAAGCGGAAGCCCGGCGGCCAACCCTGCCAAACCGGTTTGGGTGAAAAAATCGCGGCGTTTCATGGACGATGAACGAAGAATGACCGTGCCCATTGCAGCGCAAATCCGTGCGCTCGCGCAAGACGTGCCTTCCTATATTTTTATGTAAATTTTGCGCACATACAGCCATCGGCACACCAGCCAGCACAACACCGTATAGACAATGGCAAAGAGGAATGAACTGAACTCCGCCCCTTCGATAGGCCTGAAAAGCGTGTCGTAAATCCAAGCCTGCGCGTTGGTCGCGTTTTCGCCAGTCCCCCAACTGATGTCGTAAAGGCTGATGACCAACACCTCTGAAAAAATATAAGCAAACAGCGGATTGGCACCAAAAGCAAGAAAGAAACCCGGCCCATTGCGCCAGCCGCGAATGTCAATGAGCCACACGCTCAACGCAAGCAGCAGCATCGAGAGGCCGCCCACATAGAGGACGTATGAACTCGACCATATTTTTTTGTTGATGGGAAAAAACAAGTCCCAAGCCAGCCCCGCAAAACCCACCATAAGCCCCAAGACCAGCAAATCGCGCACCAGCAAATCCTTTTGTGCCGCACGGCGGCTCATCAGCTCGCCGCTCCACCAGCCCAACAACACCGTGACGACAGCAGGCAAGGTGCTCAACAAACCCTCTGGGTCGAAAGGAATCTGCAACCCCGGCGCGACGGTTTCCCTGTACAGATGCGCCTCCCCGAACAACCATGCGTCGAGCCGCAAAATGGCGCTCCCCTCCGCGCCGTATGGGTCGGCACCCGGCGCCGCAAACCAATTCAAAATGCCCCAATAGAGCAGCAGAATCCCCGCCGCGACCACCATCAACGCCTTTCGAGGCAATGTGAGCACCAACACGGATGCCACGCCATAGCCCAGCGCCAATCGCTGCAACACGCCCATGATGCGCCACGAGTCCCAGTTTTTCCAAAAAAACGGGAAATTGTTCATCAAAAGACCGATGAGAAAAATCAGCGCGGTGCGTCGCAAGATTTTCAGCCCGGCGGCAGGCGACCACTGGCGGTCAAATTTTGCAAAGGAAAACCACATCGAGACCCCTATGATGAACATGAACGACGGAAACACCAAGTCGGTGGGCGTGCAACCGTGCCACACCGCGTGGCGCAAGGGCGCGTACACATGTTCCCAAGTGCCCGGCGTGTTCACGATAATCATGAAGGCGATGGTGAGGCCGCGATAAAAATCAACAGAGAGATAGCGGGGAGCAGTAGTGGCATCAGACATTTTCTTGTTCGATTTGTGCGGCGAAAAGTAGCAATTTTATACCTTGACTTGCCACAATCAAATTCAACGCGCGCTATATCGCGTTTTTCCGCCCACAATGGTTCGCAGCACTTTTGCTTGCAAAATTTCCTCCGGCGAGCAGCGAAGCAAATCTTTTGAAAGCACCACTATGTCGGCGTATTTGCCCGCCACAAGAGAGCCTTTTTCTTTCTCTTCAAATGCCGCGTAGGCATTCCAAAGCGTGTAGGAAAGCAAAGCTTCCTCGCGGGTCATTTTTTGCGCCGGGAAAAATTCCATATCCGAGTCTGTGCGCCTGCGCGTCACGGTGGCGTAGAGGCAAGGCAAGGGGTTCACGTCCTCCACTGGCGTGTCGGTGCCGTTTGCAAGGTGAGCGCCGCTGTCGAGCAGGCTGCGCCAAGCGTAGGCCCCGGAGCGGGCGCGTTCCGTGCCGAGGCGTTTGACCACGAAAGGCGCGTCGCTCGTGCAATGAATGGCCTGCACGGAGGCGACGACACCCAGTTGGCCAAAGCGCGGGATATCGTGTGGGTCAATGTGTTGGCTGTGCTCGATGCGCCATCTGTAATCGCCGTCGGGTGTAGTGTTGGCTTCAAAGATGTTCAGCACCTCGCGGTTGGCGCGGTCGCCGATAGCATGGACGCAGCATTGAAGCCCGTATTTCTTGCAGGCGGCGGCCAAGGCGGCGATGCTGTCAACGGGCGTGACGTTTTGCCCCGTCAAGGCAGGATTGTCGGCATAGGGAGCCAGCAGCCAAGCCCCATAAGAGCCAAGCGCCCCATCCAGATAAGCCTTCACGGCGCGGACGGTGAGATGCCCTTGGCCGAGGCCAACTTGAGGGAAGCCGGCAAGTTTGGAGAAGTCCGACGGTTTGGGCTGGCTAATCATCGCCCAAAGGCGGAGCGGCAGTTGGCTGGCCTCGGCCATGCGGCGGTATTGGCCGATTTCCCAAAAATCGCTGCCCGCATCCTGAAACGAGGTGATGCCGCGTGCCAAACATTCCGCCGAGGCGAGTTGGATGGCCTTTTCGAAGGCCGCTACTTTCTCGGCCTCCGAGCGGCGGTTTTTCCACTCCGAAAAAGGTTTTTCAATCAAATCCATCGCGTTTTCCTCAAACACGCCCACGGCATTGCCTTTGGCGTCGCGCACGATGCGACCGCCGACGGGGGCGCTGGTTTCGCGTGAGATGCCGGCCAGTTGCATGGCCCGCTCGTTGGCAATAAGCCCATGGCCGCTGGCGTGATACAGCACCACTGGATTGTTGGGTGCGGCGGCGCTGAGCGCGTCGTGGTAGGGATAGCCGTTCACGGTGGTGCCGGGGGAGGTGGTCCATTTTTCCTGATGCCAGCCCCTGCCTTCGAGCCAGTCGCCTGCTTGGGCAGTTTGGGCTTTCTCGGCCACGAGTTCTGTGATTTCTTGCCAGCTCTTGGTGTTTAGCAGGTTCAGGTTGAGCAGGCTCCTGCCCAACGATGAGAAGTGACCATGCCCCTCGATGAACCCCGGCATGGCGAATGCGCCCTCCAAATCAACAAGTGTGGTGCTGGGTTTGGCCAGTTTCTTTATTTCATCGTCCGTTCCGACGGCTAAAATGCGGTCGCCTCCAATGGCTACCGCCGTCGCTTGCGGGCGGAGCGAGTCGGCGGTGAAGAAATTGCCGTTGAACAAAACAAGGTCAGGGACGGGTGTTTTGGGCTGGTTGGAGCAGGCGAAAAAAAGAAGGGTTGAGAAAAGCGGAGGGAATATGCGGAGGGAGTGCGTCATGCGTCGAGTGCGATAGTGGTGAATAGCGGGCAAATATCTGTCAATCCGTTGATTCATTAGAGTTGTTGCGTTGGAGGCCTTTCCCTTCACTCAAAGGCCCCCACCGCAACAACCCTAATACCCCCACACTTCTACCGTCTCGCCCAAGACCAACAATTTGCCCGGCGACAACATCACTTTTTTACCCTCCAATAGCGCCGCGGGAAGAGCCACTTCCCGGCTCAGCCGCAGCCGCAGATGCTCGGTCACGATTTTGCTGCCGATGAGGTAATGCAACTGGTTGTCCACCATCTGAAAATCTTGCACCGGATGCTGCGGCGCAAACAAGCGGTCGTATTGGGCGAACCAGTCGAACACAAAAACTCCTTGCGAGGAGTCGGCCACAAACACGCGGTCGCTGCCTTCCCGGATGCAAGTAGGGCGGTTGGGCGTGGCTTCCAGCAGGTTCATGCTCTGGCTTTCGTAGCGCCGCTCTCCCTCCGGCGTGATTTTCACGAGGCGGAAATTGGCCTCGTCGTAGAGCCACATATTGCCGTCTTGTGCGGCGGCCACCGTGCGCACTTCGGGGTATCCGGCAGTGATGAGATTGAGTTCGCCAAGGTCGGTCAGGCTTCGGTCGAGGAATAGCGCCATGCGAAAATCGGCGTACCAGACCAGTACTTTGAGGGGGTTCGACACGTCCAGCCGAGTGGCTTGGCCAAGGCGGTTGTTGGAGTAGCGCGTCAACCGCCGCCCGTCGGGCGCGTATTTTTCAATAGCGTTGTCGGGGGTGATGATATAGACGTTGGCGAGGTTGTCGGTGGCGGCAAATATGGCTTTGACGGGCAAGGATTGGAGCAGGCGAAGCGAATCAGGGGTGGATTGAGCAAGGAGGTTTGTTAGGGTCAGAAAAGACACAAAGAGCATTAGGGTGTTTTTTTGCACCATTCGTGGCTTTGCGCCCGCTTCAGTGCCGACCCCTCTTCCGACAAAGGGCGGAAGGGTGGGGGAGCTTGGAAGTGAAAATCTCATAGATGCGCTATCCAATTGAGTCAATTTCTGTTAGTGTCATTTTGGCATTTTGGCAACAGCGAAAATGTCAAAATGGCATATTTTAAAAAGTGCTCGCTGCCAAAAAATCCATTTTTCCCGTTTGGAACGTAGATTGAAAAAGGCTGAAACATCGGGTTTTTCAAAACGCCCGAATTGCTTTTCAAACAGTCGTTCACCATAAAAATTGTCAAAAAATGACCAACATCGTAAAGTTTCAGCCGCTTCCCTCAACCAAACCCCTCTTCAATGGTTTCCTCGACGAATTTTTCAACCGAGGCATTTCCAATTTCATCGGCAGCGACCATTTGCCCAATGTGCCTGCGGTGAACATCATCGAAACAGATGAGTCGTTCAAATTGGAACTCGCCGCGCCGGGCTTCGACAAGCAGGACTTTTCCATCAACGTTGAAAACGATTTCCTGACCCTGTCGGCCAGCCGCGAAACTAAAAACGAAGAGAGCAACGAACGCTACACGCGCCGCGAATTTTCGGCCACTTCGTTCCAGCGTTCGTTCAAATTGCCCAAGACCGTGAACCAAGACGCGATTGGTGCTGTTTACGAAAACGGAGTGTTGAGCGTGACGCTGGGCAAAAAAGAAGAAGCCAAGCCCGTGGTAAAAACCATTCAAATCGCTTAAACCTCTTCCAAAAAGAGTTGTTTTCATAAGGTTAGTTAATAGGGTTTTAGGTGTTTTCATGGAGCCGGGGCAGCAATGTCCTGGCTCTTTTTTTTGGTTTTGCGCCGTTTTTTCCCACCTTCCATGCAAATGGCGATTATCATGTAAGTTTGTACCGAAATTTTTTGACCGTGGCTCCTTCCGATTTTTTTTCCACCGAACGATATATCAATGGCTTGCGCGAGGCTGACACAGACGTGCTGAACGCGCTTTATCCCGAATGCCGCCCGTTCGTCGTGCAGGCGATTGCCGACTTGGGCGGAAGCGAATCGGAAGGGGTTGCATTTTTTCAAGCGGCACTCGTGGAGGCGGCGCGACTGGCCCGGTTGGGGCAGCTCTCTGGCGATGTGCCTTTTGCGCTCCAATTGAGGGCGCTCGCGTCGGCGCATTACAGGGATTGGCTCGACGAGCATGGGCAGCCGTCTTCGCCTGTGGAGCCGAATGCTGACGAAATGGAGGCAAGTATCGCGGTACCCACTTCGGAGGAATTGCGCGACACGCGGCAAAAAATATCCGACTGGAAAAAAGGCGAGCGGGCCGACGAGGCGGGTTATCTCTTTTGGGAAAAGGTGCGCATCGCCGAGCATCACTGGCAAGAAGCCGCCAAACCCGCGCCTACGCCGCCAAGCAAATCATTCCGCAACCTGTTCCTCGTGCTTGCCCTGCTGACCGCCGCTTTGCTGGTCTGGTCTTATTTTACCCGCTCCAAAACCCCCGCTCAACTCTACGACGAGCATTTCCAACTGCCAGAAAGCATCATGTCGGATGTGCGCACGCGCTACGGCCCCGAGCGCGGCAACGATTCGGTGACGGCTCGCCCCAACGCGTGCGAGCTTATTTTGCGCGAAGCGGATGAATTTTACAAAGTGAAGGACTATAAGTCTGCTCAGGCGGTGCTGTTCGACATTCTGGAAGATTCGCTGACTGTCTGTCATTCCGACGCGCTCTATTACATCGGCATTATCGCGGTGGAGCAACAAAGGCCGGGTTTGGCACTCGAGTGTTTTGCGAAAATCGAAGATTTGGACCGGTTTGGAGAAGATATTTACTGGTATCAGGCATTGGCACTGGTGCAGGCTGCTGCCAACAACCCGCTTTTGCGCGACAAAGCTGTTCGAGCCGTGAATCGCGCACGCTCCAACGCACAAGACCCCATGCGACGCGAGCAGGCCGAAAAAATGTTGAAACACCTCTCCGAATGACCCTCTCTATGGAATTGCTCAACAGATATTTTCCTAACCTAACCCCCGAACAACGCGCTCGTTTCGAGCAATTGGCGCCACTCTACACGGAATGGAACGCCCGAATCAACGTCATTTCGCGGCAAGACATCGAGAATCTGGAAGAGCGCCACATCCTGCACTCCTTGGCGATTGCGAAGGCAATCCAACTCAAGCCTGGCGCAAAAGTGCTGGACTTGGGCACCGGCGGTGGTTTTCCGGGCATCCCGTTGGCTATTTTTTTCCCCGAGACGCATTTCACCCTCGTGGATGGCACGGGCAAAAAAATCCGCGTGGTGCAGGAAGTGGCCGACGCGCTCGGCTTGAAAAACGTGACTGCCCAACACGCACGGGTGGAGGAATTAAAAATGAATGGGCAGTTCGATTTTGTGTTGTCGCGGGGGGTGGCTCCGCTCGACAAATTGTTGGTCTGGAGCCAGCGTCTGCTGAAAAAGAAACATTCGCACGCCTACCCCAACGGCATCATTGCTCTAAAAGGCGGCGATTTGCGGGCTGAAATAAAGGCTTTGCCAGGCAAAGGCGAGACCTACTCCGATGTCTTTCCGATTCGGGAGTTTTTCAAAGAGCCGTTTTTCGATGAAAAATTCGTGGTGTATGTGCAGGGATGAAAGAGCCGGCCTGAAATGTTGTGGGCATCCCCACATTTCCTACTTTTGCCCACCCGTATATGAGAACGTTTGTCTTTTTATTCTTCGCCGCCTTCCCCATTTCCACTGCTTTTGCTCAAGCGACCCTCGTGAAGGGAGCGCCAAACCAACTGTTCGACTTGGGCTGCGCTCAATGCTCCATCGCCGTCGTGGACTTGGCTGTATGGAAAGGGATACATCTGTTGCCATTCAACAAAGTGACCTCCGGCATGGTCAACCTCCTTCACTGGAAATACTACGATTCCATCATGAAAGCAGAGGTGACCACTTCGAGCGAGCTCCCGTGGGAAAAATGCACCCAACTGCTCGATGCGCTGGATGATACCGACACGATTTCCCTGCAAATCAATTTGCTCTGGAAGGATAGCCTCGAACAGACCCACCCGATTTATCTGCTCATCGGGGGGCTGAAGAAAAGCGAGTTGAGCGAGTTGCCCATCTATAGCGAATTGGAAGTGAACGCGGAAATCGGCTTGCGGCATTTCTCCGGCATCGTCCATGCGCGTTATGCCGACGACAGGGCAGAGACCTACGAGACGCTTTCCGGGGAGATAACGCTTACCCATTTTGAGCCAAAATCAGGTGCCATCGGCGGCCATTTTGAGTTTGAGGCCAACTGCATCGGCTGGGTGAAACGAGGCACTTTCCTCAATGGAAAATTTGAGCGCGAGGAATGACGGTCTTGTTTGACGATTCCTATTCCTCGCTGAACAACAACTTGTTTCCGAACGGGTCTGTCAATCCCATACAAATCCCGCCCCAAAAAGCATCCTCTATGCTAGGGCGATAGTATTTGTAATTTTTTCCCACCAAATCTTGGTGCCATTCGCGCAGCCCTGTGCATCGCAAAAAAACCTTTCCGCCGGGTGTGCAATCCCCGACGTGTTCGCTGAGATGCAAGGTCAAATTGCCGAGCGAGACCTGCATATATATCGGCATGCCTTCCTCGAATCGGTGTTCCCAGTCTATCCGAAACCCCAGCCAATCACAGTAGTATTCGCGTGCTTTCGATTCGTCGAAAATGCGGACAAGAGGAATTGTTTTTTCAATGTTCAGCATGAATAGGCGCGAATGAGGAAGGTTTAAGTTTATGAAAGTAATCCGTCAATCCTGTCGAAACTCAGCCTTGCGGGACAGCTGTTGACAATTCGCAAAGCCGCAGCAAACATACCTCAATTTGTTTTAAATGCGAATGAGGGATTGAAGCTCTATTATGGCCGCTGCTATATGCCACTTCAAAAGAAAGAGCCAAGAACACTGGCCTCCGTATGGAAACCTTTGTGTTCTTGGCTCTCGATTCTTCAAAAAAGCCGTTGGCCAGAATACGATTCGTGACCAACAACTATTTGCTTAAAACTTCATTACTTTCTGCACATCGGTGCCGCCGGGGCCTTCCAAACGAAGGAACAGCATACCGGGCTTGGTGTTGGCGACATCCATTTCGATTTCGTTGTAGCCGCGCTCGCGATTAGCCTCGATGCTTTGCAGCACCTGCCCTGTGGCATCCGTCAGCGTGAAGGTGGCAAAACCCGCTTCGGGCAGATAGTAGGCCGCCGTGAAGCGGTCGGTGATTGGGTTGGGACGCACGGACAGGAACGAAGGCGTAGCCTTGTTCACGGGCGCTTGCAGGAACTCCAGAGAGGCCGGGATGGTCTGCAGGTTGCGCGTGTATGCCTCGGCATCGGTGACGGCGGAGCTCATGCTAAGCACTTCGCTCAGCAAGCCTTTTTGCACCGTGTTGAAAATCAATCTGAATGCGCGCAGACGGATGTTTTTGCCTTGCACATTGGGGTCGAGCATGACGGAGGAGTGCCAGCTAGCGGTCAGGTGGTGTTCACCTGGGTCAGCGATAAAGTCGGCTGGCACGAGGTCAGACTCGAAGCCTACATAAGAAAGATAGTCGGGGTTGTAGTCCAACGTGAATTGGAAGGCTGCGAGACCAGCCAATTCTGGCGTGACGATATCCACCGCGATTTGTTTGCCGGAGGAGAATATCTGGTCGTTTGTTTGGAACACAGCGCCTTCCACGCCGAGTCCACGGTCTTCCGCGTTGGAGCTCCCCAAGTCATCCGTGGCGAAGGAGCCATTCACATCACCCGTCTTGATGGCTATGAAATTCGGGTCGAAATTGATAGGTCCGGAGAGGCAGAACGTGAGCGACGAAGGCACTGATGCTGACCAAGGGTTCTGCGGGTTGGGGAACACATGGCTCTTCGGTACGAACTGCCATGCAGGTACATTGTTCGGGAAACTGCTCTGCACGCCCAAAGCCATTTTCACGATGTTGTTGATATCGGCGCTCGTCAGGTTGCCAGACTTGTCCACATCTGCGGCCAACAGCTTGTAGGGCGAGTTGAGCAATTTGACGTTGTCAATTTGGCCTGCCACGAGCAAGGCATCGAGGGTGTTGATGCCTTTTGTCGTAGCGGCGCTGTAAGTGGGAGCCAGTTTGTAATTGCAGCTGGCCGTCATGGGGCTTATCTCGAATTTGCCTTTGTCGTCGGTGACAACGGAGAGCATCACGTTGTTGAATTTGCTCAGATTGACCGTCGCGCCTGCCACGGGGTCGAGGTCGTCGGTGGTGATGGTGCCCGTGAACTTGTTGGATGGCGGGCAAGAGCCGCTGTTGTCCTGCACATCAATATAGGTCAGGCAGTAATCAATGGCGCCGCTTTCGTCCACAGCCCATACTTCCACATATTGTTTGCCCAGTTCGCTGCAATCAAATGTGACGGAGTGGCTTTGCGGTGGGAAGCCAGTGCCTTGACCAGCTTTGCGAATACCGGTTCTGATTTTACTCTTAGGCGTACAGTTGTCGAAGAGGTCTTTGATAAAGTCGGTATCCCAGATAGTAATCATGCCAGTCTGCATGATGTTCACGCTGAGGCCGTTGTAGCAAACAAGGGTGGGCGGCTTGCAGTCTGTGAC
Organism: Saprospiraceae bacterium; assembly: GCA_026129545.1. Lineage (NCBI taxonomy): Bacteria > Pseudomonadati > Bacteroidota > Saprospiria > Saprospirales > Saprospiraceae > Saprospiraceae bacterium. The sequence continues at coordinate 73,633 of JAHCHX010000005.1, read as the reverse complement.
GATAAATTCGTACTTGCAGATGGCTTCGTTGCCGCATTTGTCGTCAGCAATCCACTCAATCTTGTGTGTGCCGTAGGGGAAGCCGTGTCCGGGCGGGAATTTGATTTGGCCTTGCAGGTTCACGCCACCCAAGATGGTCGTTTCGATAGGCCAAGCGTTCGGGCTGCTGCTGCTGATAAAAGTTTCCATGGTGCCATTGCCGTCCAAATCGAGGAAGAGGCGGTAGGAAAGTTTGATATCGGCGCCAGAGCAGTCGTCGGTTACTTCAATTTTCAAATTGACAGGGCCTTCGCAGAGGTCCACGTAGCCGTTGTTGTACTGCGTCGGGTCGTTGGTCGTGAAGTCGCAGAAAGTGCGCGGGCCCGTCGGACAGTCGGGGAAGTAGGGCTTCTCGTTGTCCAGCACCTTGATGATTTGTGTGTACTGCAAATAGCCGTGGTTGTACGAGTTGCCGTTCACCGTCGGGCCGATGTCAGTGTTATCTGGATTTGGGATGTAATAAGGTGCGGGCCAGTTGGGGTCATAATCGCACCAGTACAGGAGTTTCCAAGTGCGAAGGATTTTGTAGCAACCACCCGTGTTGTTGGTGTAGAACACTTGGTCGTGGTACGACACGCCGACATTGAAGTTGCAGCTGTACTGCACGATGTACGGGTAGGTGATGCCGGGGTCTGCGCCACAGCCGTACACGGTGTAGTCGTCGGGGAATTTGACGGTGTAATAGAGGGATTGGCCGGATATAACGGCCACACACGCGACTTGAAGCGCGAAGGCAAGGATAGATTTAATCATACGGAAGGGATGTTTAAAGTTTAAATGTTCGGCGAAAGTAGTCAACTCCCAGCTGATGTTCCCTTCCTGTTTGCCAATAAATCGTCAGGTAAGCGACGTATCGGTAGAAATTGGCCCAAAGGCGTGATTTCCACCATTTAAAATTTCAAAAAATACTGACAATGAGGTAGTTCAATCTATTTTTGAAAAGGCTATCGGCGCGTCGGGGCGGAGGAAAAGCATCCCCGTCACAGCCACCGTGTCGCCTGGCTGAATGCCTTCTGTAATCTCGACCATGCTTGCCTGCCGAACACCTGTTTTGACGACCACAAACTTGGCTTGACCATTCTTGCTCACAATGACTTGCTTGTTGCGTGCCTGCGGAATGACTGCCTGATTGGGGATAAGCAACGCTTGCATTTTGTTGCCCAATGTAAGATTGACCTCTGCGAAGGCTCCCGGCAAAAGGTCGCGGCCATCGCGCACGAGCGCCCGCACTTGCAGGTTGCGCGTGTCGGCGGTGATGCTTTGCTCGGTGGCCTGCACGGTGGCCGAATAGGTTTTGGGATTGCCCCCCACCGTGAACGTGACCGTCTGGTTGGGGCGGAGTAGGTTGCTGTATTTTTCGGGAATGGCAAAATCGAGTTTCAAGGCGCTTGAGGCGCGGATAATCGCAATGGGGCTAGCTGGTGTCACATAAGCCCCTGGGCTGATTCTGCGCAAGCCAATGATGCCGTCGTAAGGTGCTCTTAACTCTGTTTTGCGAATGTTGATGCGCACCAGTTCCATCTCGCTTTTGAGGGTTTGCACCTGTAAGGCGGCGAGGTCATATTCTTGTTGGCTCACTCCTTTCACTTTGAGCAAGTCGCCGAGGCGCTGCTCCGTGATTTCAGCCTGTTTGAGCTGAACCTCCAATTTTTGGAGTTGCGTTTTGAGGTCTTCGTCGAAGATTTTCAGCAGCAAATCGCCCTTGCGCACACTGCGTCCTTCTGGCAGGTTGATGCTGACCACACGCCCGCTTGCTTCGGGGTGGAGCTCTGTTTCTTCGGCAGGTATGAGGGTGCCGCTGGCGGTGACAGATTCGGTGAGTTGGGTGGGCCGCACCACGAAGCCTTCGACGGCGGTCACATTGAGGCTTGCGCTGCGAGCAGAAGGGCCGCCACCGTTGCCTTGTTTTGGGTCGGATTTGCCACAGGAGACGAGTGCCAAAACAGCGGCTGCAAAGAGCGAAAGGGCGTATTTCATGTTTGTGAATAGTTGAAAAGACTCAATGGGGCAAAACATTCGATAGCGAGGCTAATTAACAGGAATCAGCCAGTCTTGTTTTGGAGAAAATGCCCCTTGAGTTTCTAAGCCGACTTGTCGCCGTCGGAAACCAGTTGTTTTATCTTGATTTGGAACGCTGCGAAAAGCAGCGTCATGAACGGGCTGAGATAATTGAAAACCGCATAGACAAAATAATCTCCCACGCTCACGCCCAGCACTTTCGATTGGTACGCCCCGCAGGTGTTCCAAGGCACCAGCACAGATGTGACAGTGCCAGAATCTTCCAAAGTCCGGCTGAGATTCTCGGGAGCAAGCCCCCTTTTTTCGTACGCCTTGGCAAACATTTTACCCGGCACCACGATAGCCAGATACTGGTCGGAAGCGGTCACGTTCACCGCAATGCAGCTGGCTGCCGTGCTGGCAAACAAACCAAACACCGAATGGGCCAAACTCAACAATGCGCTACTGATGCGAGCCAAAGCACCGATGGCTTCCATGACACCGCCAAACACCATCGCACAGACGACAAGCCAAATGGTGCCCAACATCCCATTCATGCCACCTGCGGTAAACAAATCGTTCAACGAGGGGTCGCTGGTCTCCACGGTAGTGCTCTTCGTGAGGGCATTCATCATGCCTTGATAGGCTGATTTGAAATTAAGCGCCTCTGCGCCACCTATTTTGGCCACTAAATCGGGTTGGAAAATGATGGCGAAAACACCGCCGAGCAGAGCACCAAACAGCAAAGAGATGACGGGCTTGGTTTTGAGCATAATCAACCCAATGACAGCAAGTGGCACGAGCATCAACCAGCCGCTGATATTGAACGCGGAATCAATGGCCGAAAGGATACCAGAAGTATCGGCCACGCCGGATGCCTTGTGAGACAGCCCCAATACGATGAACACGATGAGTGTGATAATATAGGTCGGCACGGTCGTAAGGGTCATGTAGCGGATGTGCGAGAACAAATCGCCACCCGCCATGGCTGGCGCGAGGTTGGTTGTGTCGGAAAGTGGCGACATCTTGTCGCCAAAATAAGCGCCCGACAACACTGCGCCCGCCACCATGCCCATCGGCAAGCCCAAAGCTTTTCCGATGCCGATGAGCGCGATGCCCACCGTGGCAGAGGTGGTCCAAGAACTTCCGGTTGCTATCGAGATGACCGAACATACCAAAACGGTGACTGGCAAAAAAATCGCTGGGTTGAGCAGCTGGATGCCTCCATAAATCAGCGTGGGAATGACCCCGCTCACGAGCCAAGTGCCTGATAAGGCTCCTACCAACAGCAAAATCAAAATGGCCTCGGTGGTTGATTTTAGATTGTTGGAGACCTCGTCGAGCATTTGCTTGTACCCAACTTTGTTGAAAAAACCCACTATGGCGGCCACCGCGCCGCCAATCAGCAGGATAAACTGGTTTGAGCCGCTCAACGCATCGTCGCCATACACCGTGACGTTGTACGCCAGCAGGCCGACCAATATGATGAGAGGAATCAAAGCCTCCCAGACACTAAGTTCTTTGTTTTGAATAATGCGGGCATCTTTCATAAGTTCGATTCGTTTGTCTTGACGCGAAGCGCCAAAAGTAGAAATATTTGAATCGAACAGAAAAATCACGGCGTTTTGCCAGAAAAAATGGGGAGCGCGTGGCCTAAAAAACAAAAAACCCTCTCTTGCGGGAGGGCTTTTGCAGCGACGTGCAGTCGTGGCGGTTGATTGCAATCGGCTGACCGCGTCGCATCAGCCAATCACGAACAACCTTCGGGCGAATCACGCGCTCAGTTGCGAAGGCTATTAAAGGGACGCATTTCCTCGCCGAGCCAGTTTTTGTATTCATCCACCGGAAGAATGCGCTTGGCTTGACGAGTGACTTTGCGACGCAGGTAGGCAAATGCCAACCGGGGCGATTTGCGCCACAGCCTACGAAGTTTGTTGGTACGGCGTGCCATAAGTCAAAACAGTTTTGCTAATTACTACAATGCGATGCAAACAGGGATTAAGTGTTTGATTTCAAGGGACTAACGAGACTTTTATGGATAAAGTTTTCCGATTTTCGGATATTTTTAGTTAAAGTTTAGCATTGCTGCGGCGGGGGTATCACCCATCAAAATTGAAAACCCAACGTACCTTCGCCGCCCCAATCGCTTCCACTTATTCCGAACTTATGAACAACGAGACCCTTTCCATCGTCATGCCGGCCTACAACGAAGAGCGCACGATTCACCTTATTTTGGACAAGGTGAGAGCGGTGGAACTAATAGGCGACATTAAAAAAGAAATTATTATCACCAATGATTGTTCCAAAGACGACACGGAAGGCGCCATTCAACGCTATATGGCGACAAATCCACAATTAAACATTCGATATTTGAAGCATGAAGTAAACAAGGGAAAGGGCGCCGCGCTGCACACTGGTATTCAACACGCCACGGGTCAATACATCATCATTCAGGATGCTGACCTCGAATACGACCCTGCCGAGTACAACATTTTGCTAAAACCCATTTTGGAAGGCCATGCCGATGTGGTATATGGCTCGCGTTTCATGGGTGGCCGGCCGCATCGCATTTTGTTTTTTTGGCATAGCATCGGAAACAAGTTCCTGACTTTCATTTCCAATATGTTCACCAACCTGAACCTGACCGATATGGAAACCTGCTACAAGCTCTTCCGTGCCGATGTGTTGAAAGGTTTGAAATTGAAAGAACGGCGCTTTGGGTTTGAGCCGGAGGTGACGGCCAAGATGAGCCGCGTGCCCGGCATCCGCATCTATGAAGTTGGCATTTCCTACTACGGGCGCTCTTACGCGGAAGGGAAAAAAATCGGAGCCAAGGATGGTTTTCGAGCGATTTATTGCATTCTGAAATACAATCTTTGGGCGAAGTGAGTACCTTTCCCCTGCTTTTCGCAAGAACAAAACAAAACAATGCCATGCTTTTACAACGTCTTTCCCAATTTTGGTGGCTCATCGTTTTGAGGGGCATCATCTCTATCTTATTTGCCATCGTTGCCTTCACCAATCCCACGCTCGCCTTCGAGGTGCTCATCCTTGTGTTGGGCGTTTTTTTGCTCGTGGATGGGGCCACTGCGGTGGTGCTCGGTCTTCGTATGCGCGGACACGATGATGATTGGTGGACGATATTGTTGGAAGGAGCCTTGGGCGTGGGGCTGGGCGTGGTGGCGCTGGTCAATCCCGAGCTTACAGCCGCCGGCCTGCTGTTGATATTGGCGCTTTGGCTGCTCGTCACAGGTGTTTTTGAAATCGGCACTGCCATCAAACTGCGCAAGGAAATTGACAACGAATGGCTGTTGGGGCTGGCAGGGGTGGTCTCCATCGCATTAGGCGTGGTGATGATAGTGAACCCAACGCTCGGCAAAATCTCCATCATGTGGTGGCTTGGCTTCTATGCCGCTGCGTTTGGCTTCCTTCTGTTGGGCCTTGGCCTGCGAATGTGGCGCGTCCATAAGCGCCTGAAGGACAGCGCGTCGTGAAGCCGCCGCCCCCGTTCGCTTATACTTCGCGCCGTTAGGTTTTGGGCATGGCTGCAATCGCAATCTGCTAAAAATCAAGAACATCAATCATGTTCATCTAACAAATCCTAGCGAATCAAGGTATAACTCCTGCCTCGACATGACTTTTTCTCTTCAGCATACTGACCCCAACACCCGTGCTCGTGCGGGTCTGCTTGTCACGGAACATGGTACCATAGAGACCCCGATTTTTATGCCCGTCGGGACGGCTGGCACGGTGAAAGCTGTCCATCAGCACGAGCTTTCGACCGATGTGAAGGCCCAAATTTGCCTCGGCAACACTTACCACCTTTATCTGCGCCCCGGCTTAGAGGTGCTGCAAAAGGCAGGGGGCCTACATCGGTTCAATGGCTGGGACGGCCCCATCCTGACCGATAGCGGCGGGTTTCAAGTGTACTCCTTGGCACACCGGAGAAAAATCAAGGAAGAAGGGGTCACCTTTCAAAGCCATATTGATGGCTCCAAACATACTTTCACGCCAGAGAACGTGATGGATATTCAGCGTATCATTGGAGCCGACATCGTGATGGCCTTCGATGAGTGCACGCCTTATCCATGCGGATACCGTTACGCCAAAAAATCGCTTGACCTGACCCACCGCTGGTTGGAGCGTTGTGTGGAAAGATTCGCTCACACCAACCCTCTCCACGGTTATGCACAGACATTGTTCCCCATCGTGCAGGGGAGCACATATCCTGATTTGAGAAAAATCTCTGCCGAGACAATTGCCTCTTTCGGGTGTGAAGGCAATGCGATTGGTGGCCTTTCGGTGGGTGAGCCTGCTGAGGAAATGTATGCCATGACCGAATTGGTGACCGATATTTTGCCGAAAGACAAGCCGCGATATCTCATGGGTGTCGGCACGCCGGAAAACATCTTGGAGTGCATCGCAAGAGGCATTGACATGTTCGACTGTGTGCTGCCGACCCGCAACGCCCGGCATGGTATGGTTTACACTCCCGACGGCATAATCAACATCCGCAACGCCAAATGGAAGGAAGACTTCGCTCCGATAGACAAAAACAGCCCCGTGCCTACCAGCCGCACCCATTCTCGTGCTTATTTGCGACACCTATTTATCAATGAAGAAATTTTGGGAATGCAACTGGCATCGCTTCAAAACCTGGGTTTCTACCTTTGGCTCGTCGGGGAAGCGCGAAGACGTATCTTTGACGGCACTTTCTCTCCATGGAAAAATGAAATGGTGAGTAAGGTAAGTGTGCGCTTGTGAAACGATGCTTTCGCCCTCACAGGCAGCGTTTTCGATTGTTAAAACCTCTTATGCCCGAAAACCTTAACACATCCCCCAAAATACGAACCGAAGAACCTCCGTTCTGGCTCCACCTTATGAATGCCAAAAGTTAAAATTGTCGAAGTCTCCCCGCTAAACTTTGGTCATGTACGCATCGAAATGTAGGAAAAACCTACCTTCGCGCACTTTAACAAAAAAAGCTTGGGCGGTTTCCAATAGTCTGCCTAACATTGTACGCTGTTTTTCATCCAAACTCTTTGGTCTGTCTTTTTATGAAAAAAACTACTTTACACATTCTTTCGCTGTGCTTGGTGATGTTGTCAGTGGTAGCTGTGCAAGCTCAGGACATCCACTTCTCACAGTTCTACATGAGCCCGCTCAACCTCAACCCCGCTCTCACTGGGGTGATGAACTGCAACCAGCGCGTAGTGGCCAACTACCGCAATCAGTGGGCCTCCATTTTGAAAAGCAATGCCTACAACACTTACTCCGCTTCCTACGACCAAAAAGTAGCCGTAGGTCGCTACGACTATTTTGGTGTGGGCGGCACGCTTTGGGGCGACAAAGCGGGCGCTTCCGAATTTGCCACGCTTCAGGCTCGCCTCTCTGGCTCCTACGCCAAGAAAATGGGCGGCTACCGCAAAAAAGCCCACTACCTCGTGTTGGGTGCCGACTTCGGGGTGAGCCAGCGCAGCATCAACAGCGCCAACCTGCAATGGCCCAGCCAAAACAATGGCAACGGGGTGTTCGACCCAACCAAGCCGGGCGAACCAATTGACGACCCCAACTTCATGTTTGTGGACATGTCTGCGGGCGCGTTGTGGTTCAGCGTCTTTGGCGACGATGCCAACGTTTACTTCGGCGGGGCGTTCAGCCACTTGAACCGCGCCAACCAATCCTTCGAGAATCAGAACATTCCGCTTTACAGCAAATTCACCTTCCACGCAGGCGGCGAATTTATGATTGCAAAAAAGACTGGCCTTTTGCCGGGTGTGGTCACCTTCATTCAAGGGCCATCTTTCCAAGTCAATGCGGGCACGTCTTTCAAGTTCCTCTTGGGCAACAGCCGCCGCCTCAACCAAGCCTTCCAACTCGGCGCGTGGGCGCGTATGTCGAACAGACTCGACGACGGCAAACTATTGGATGCCATCATCCTAAGCACTCGCTTCGACTACGAATACTTTACCATCGGCTTCAGCTACGACATCAACACGTCCAACCTCAGCACGGCAAGCAACGGCAACGGCGCCTTCGAGTTTTCGCTGATGTACAAGATATGCGGCCCAGAGCGTCGCGGTGTTTACTGCCCGAACTTCTGATGCCCCTTAGGCAAGAAGATATGCATTTTTTCCAGTGCATTGATTCTGAATGAAATGGCCGATGCGCCTTCCATGACTGTGCAAAAAGATTTCCGAACGCTTGGGTGCGCCGGAAATCTTTTTCATTTTTGCCAGTTCCCGTGAAGTCTCTTTTGTTAAGAGTGTAATCCGAAAAGCAGAAAGTCGTTTTTTCAAACAAAAATTCAAAACCGAAAAAGTTATGTTTGGCAGTAGCAAAAACACCGAGGAAGTAAAATCCGCCCCTTCGTCCACACCCAATGCGCTGAACGCGCTCGCCAAAGGCACGGTAGTGGAAGGAAGTATTCGCTGCGACAATGATTTGCGCATAGACGGCACCATCAAAGGCAAGCTTGTCTGTCAAGCAAAGGTCATAATCGGCCCTACGGGAGCAGTGGAAGGCGAAGTCCGCTGCCAAAATGCCGTCATCGAAGGGCGCTTCAAGGGCAATCTGCAAGTGTCCGAACTGCTCAACGTGCGCGAAACGGCAGAAGTGGACGGCGAAATCACCACGAACAAACTGTTGGTGCAGAGCGGTGCCCGTTTCAACGTTTCTTGCAAGATGGAAAGCGGCGCAACGGTAGCCAACGGCATCGCCAAACCCGGAGATGCAAAAACGTCGTCGAATGAGCCAGCAGTCGCCGGAGCAAAAGCCGAAGCCCGCAATTAAAGCTGTCGCCAAATATGGCGGCATGGCTTTCCAGTTGCTTGGCGCTTGCCTTGCAGGCGTGTTCATCGGGCGTTGGCTTGATGCAAAACTGCAATTGGAGCGACCGACATGGGCTGTTTTCCTCACCATTTTTTTCATGGTCGGTTCGCTGTATAGCCTTTATCGCCAGCTGTTGCGCGATGCTTGACGGCCTCAAAAACTATCAGGTTGTCAGGGGCACAAGCAAAAAACATCAAATAGCCGTTGGAGCGCGTCGTCACCACAAAAAAGGGGCGACGCGCTGCTTTTTGTGTCGCGCCGTGCTTTTTCCTCACCCGCGATTGTTTCTCTGCAAAAAGTCTCGCACTTTTACCGCCGTTTGGCTACTTTTATATCCAAATTGATAATCCATCGCTCGCCTGCCGCCGGTCGGAGGGACTTCTGAACGCAGCCCTTGACACTTTTAGGGTTTAATCATCGTTTCCAACGCTTTGCCGACCGAAGGCAAGTGCATGACTTTCTGTTGCCTTTTTTCTTGCGAAAAGGCTGAAACCGACCACTTCTCGACCTGAAAGAATCTTGTTATGAGAGATTTGATTGAATTAGCCAATCTGCTCAACAAAACCAAGCTAAAATCCAGTGGCATCCTCGGCATCATCCTTGAACCCGACTCAAAGATGCAACAGCTCTACGATGCCCTCGTGAGCCAAAAAGTGCGTTCCGACGAAGAGGCGCTCGCTTGGCTGTTGGAAGGCGGCGACGATGCTTCCAAACTGCCCAACCTGAAAAACAAACTGAAAGAGCGAATGCTCGACTCGGTCTTTTTACTCGACTTCAAAGAGCCGGGATTCTCCGACAGGCAGCGGGCGTATTTTGAATGCTACAAAAAATGGGCGGCGGCCATGATTTTGGTGATGCGGAACGCGAAAGTGGTCGGATACGATGTCTTGGAGAAATTGTTGCGGCACGCCATCCGATTTGAATTCACCGAACTCACCTGCGACATCTTGCGTGCCTTGCGGATACATTACAGCACCACAGGTGGCGACCTCAAAAAATATGAGAGCATCCGCGAGCAGCTGCATCATTATCAAGAAATTTGGCATTTAGAAAATCGCGTGGAGGACTTCTATACCGAACTGATTATTCGGTATGTGAACAGCAAGGCGACCAAGATGGAAGTGTCGGAACAAGCCAAATTATATTATGGCATCATCAAGCCCGATTTGGAAAAATGCGAATCGTTCAAGCTTCAGCTTTTTGGTCGGCTCATTCAGGTTTTTGCATACAGCAGTGTCAATGACTACGTCACCACCGCTCGACTTTGTGAGGAGGCCGTGCAGTTTTTTGACAAAAAAGAATACGACAGCGGTTTCCCTCTTCAAATTTTCTATTACAACCTGATTACCTGCTATCTGCAACTCCGCGAGTTTGAGAAAGGCCAGCAAATCATTGAGCGATGCCAAGGCTTGGTGGAGCATGGCTCATTCAATTGGTTCAAGCTCCAAGAGCTGTTCTTCCTTTTGGCGATGCACACCGCTCACTATGAAACAGCAGCGCGCATCATGGATAGGGTGATGGGGGATGCGCGGTTCGACAACCAATCATTTCAAATCACAGAAGTCTGGAAAATATATCAAGCATACATTCACTTCCTCATCAAAGTGGGAAAACTATCTGCCGAAAATCTTTCCTCTCCGCGTCACGCCAGATTCAAACTCAGCAAATTCCTGAACGAGACCCCCGTTTTTTCCAAAGACAAGCGCGGCATGAACATACCAATTCTCGTGATACAGATATTGTACGCGCTTGCCGACCGCGAGTATCAACAATGCATCGACCGCATGGAGGGAATCGAGAAATACTGTAGCCGCTATTTGAAGCAAAATGACACGTTCAGAAGCAATTGTTTCATCAAAATGTTGCTTCAAATCCCGATTTACGCCTTCCATCGAGAACGAGTGGCGCGCCAAACCCAGAAGCTGTACAGTATGCTTTGCTCCGTGCCCATGGAAGTAGCCAACCAAACATACGAGATTGAAATAATCCCCTACGAAGCACTTTGGCAGATGACCGTCAACGCGTTGGAGAAAGAGCCAACCCGAACGGAATCGCTTCGGGCAAGGCTACCTTAAATGCTCTTCGTCACTTCAAACGCGGTTTTTTTTAGCCGCCTAACAGGGAACATTGCCTGTTGGGTGGCTTTGTTTTTTGGTGTCAAGCCAAGTTTTGGAGATTTTTCCGTTTCATCAAGTGATTGATAATCAGGCCAAAACTTTCCATCGGCGCGAAAAAAGAAGCCGAAACAACTGGGGGATGAACCCTTGATTTCTGTCCTAAACCGTCCCCTCGCCGTGCGGATACCTTTGGCGTGTTAACTAACTAATTCAGCATCATGGCTACTTGGACTTTACCACTCGGGTGGATTTTATTGTTCCTCACTGGAGAAATGGCTACCTGCCAAGACGGAAACGGGAATATCATTGTGATTGACGTAATGGGAGTGTAGGGCCAAATGTTTTGAGAGAAAGTTCGATTATTTGAGGTCATCTCCTTTCAATTATTCCTCGCACCGCCAATTTTTGGGCATGGCTAAAAGCACAATCTGCTAAAAATCAAGGAGAGCGAGCATGTTCATCTAACAAATCCTAGCAAATCAAGGCATAAATTCAGGACACAATCAGATTATGAATCAAAATACCCAAACCATAAAACTCACGGCGACGCATCCGCTGTTCTCGCCCCAAACGGTCCGCAAGGAGCCGTTGTCCCTGCAATGTGAAGTTATGTTCGGCTCGCCGAGCTCCAATTGCGGCGGCAATGGCATCTGCAAAATAGTCGCAAAAAACCATCAACCGGGTTTGCAAGCCAAGCGAACGAGCTGTAGTCATGCCCACGCCGTGCTTACTGCTTGGAACGACGGCAAAGGCGTTTCCCTGATTTTTCGCCGCGAGTGGCTTTGTGCCAACCTGATGCGGCGGCACCTCCGTCACGGAATCCTCGAAATGCCCGAGCCATGCCCCATCCCGCCAGCCGTCGTCGCCGCGCTTGACCTAAAAGTCAACATGTTGCCAGCAGGACTTCATCTCGTCGAAGATTTGGGCATGCATTTGCGCCTTCACTTCGCTCAAGGAGCATCTTATACCTTGATTCGCAAGGATTTGTCAGATGACTTTGATTGATGTCCCTGATTTTGAACAGATTGCGCTTTTAGCCATACCCAAAACCTAACGGAGCGAAGTATAGTTTCTGCGGGGAATAGGGCTGTCGTCCATTTTCCGCGTCTTCATAATCCTCGTGGTGCAGGGGGCCCCCGCCCGCATATACTCTCCTGAACGCTCGCCTGAGCACGCTTTATTGCGGAAGACACACAAGTGCTTCCATACCTGTTCAGAGTGCACAATGCACTGCTATCGCGCACAAGACGCGCTATTCCGCTTCATGCTGGAATAGCGTTCTTGTTCGTGCGCTTGGCATGGGTGCGCGAAATGCCCCCTCATGCCATTTTGGGCAAAAAGCAGAAAACGGCGGCTTTTCAAGATGTAGCGGTCGGACACTGCAAGTAAACGGCAGCAGACGTGCCGTGCCGACGCTCGCTTCCCATGTTAAGTTTTCTGCGCCCTATTGCTTCTTTATGTAGGCTTGCCGACATTTGTCATGAACTCGCATTTTTTTCTCGTGCGCACGAACGCAGCACCCGCTCGGACAGCCTCGATATTTACTGGCAGTCGCAGTCGGTACGGGCAAGACTCGTGCCCCACACAGCCGTGGCGGTTGAAAAACAGCACCTGATGGACTCGCTCCGCCGGGTCAGGGCCTTGAACGCCCTGCCGACCGTGACGGCGCTCCCGGCCAACAATGTGCTGCAAAGCAATCGCAAGGACGCGCTTCGAATCTATCTGGAAGTGACTGCGGCGGGCGCGGCGCAACTGACCGAAGCCCAGTTTGACGTTGTCTCGCCCATCGCGCAACAATGCCCACTGGCGGGCGGCAGCGCGGTGTGCATGGCCCGCGCGCTGTATCAAATGAAGGAACAAAAGCATTTCGACGACTTTGATTTGTGCGCCATTGCTGACGAGCGTTCCGCAAAAGCAACACCGAAACCCCTTTCTGACAGGGTGCTGCTGTGGCCCAACCCGACCGACGGGCGGCTCCAACTGTTCCTGCCGGGCATGGAAGCGGGGCAGGAAGTGCGCCTGCGCGTCGCCGATATTTCGGGGCGGACGATGCTGGAGCGCAGCCTCGCCACCGCCGACGGCAACCTCGCGCTCGATGCTTCGAGGCTTGCGCCGGGCGTTTATTTCTGTTTGGTCAGTACTGCCGGGCAAACGTTTCAGCCCGTCAAGTTTGTGATTTCGCGCTAAAATTTTCCTCACTCCTGCTCGTGGCATTACCGCGCCACGAGCAGGCTTTTTTGTTTTTGAACATGAAAGTGATATTTTTTGCCATAGTCGGCTTGCTGCTCCCTCTACACCTCTTCTCCCAACTGCACGACAATACCTGGATACTAGGCTACCCAGCACTTGGAGGATATGACCCCACTCTTGGCCACAGCATCCTGACCTTCACCGACGGCAGTTTGCAGATTGATAGCAGTTCAGTGATGAATGATATGGAGTTTCCTCAAAACAACTCAGCCTTTTCTGATGAGAACGGCGAATTGTTTGCATTTTTTAATGGATTGCATATCCGAAACAAGACTTTTGTACAGGATGTGGAAAATGGCGGGGATATGCACGAAGAGATTGATTTCGCTTCCGGGTATTATCTATCCTTTGATTTTCTGGTGCAAGGGTCAGTTTTTTTGCGATATCCCGGTCATGAAGACAGCCTTATATTACTTTATATGAGTAACAGGTATCTTCTAAACAACAACAATTTTGTGACGGACAGAGTATCATTTGATGTTACTGCTGCATTAATTGACATGAAGGGAAATAATGAACTGGGAAAGGTCGTCAATCGAAAGATACCTGTTGTTCATGACACTTTAACATTAGGAAAATTGCACACAGTCCGCCACGCAAATGGGAGAGATTGGTGGGTGTTAGCGTTCCAAAGAAATAGCAGCCTTTATTATCGAATTTTGATAGACCCTAGTGGTATTCATAATTTGGGCTTGTCTGAAGTAGAAAAGATTATTCGAAATGGTGCAGGGAGTAGCGTTTTTAGTCCAGATGGACAAAGATATGCAGCTTATAGCGCATTTTCTTTTGATACGATTGGCTCACATTTAGACATTTTTGATTTTGACAGATGTACTGGTTATCTGACAAATCAAATTCGAATTGAAGGGAAAGGGGACTATGGCGGCGTTGCCATCTCCCCAAATTCCCGCTACCTATACAACAACAAACGCGACACCGCCTTTCAATACGACCTCCATGCCGCCGACATCCCCGCCAGCCGCAAGGTAGTGGCTGTCTATGACGGCTTCACCGATCCCTTCCAGGTCACCTTCTACATGATGCAACTCGCCCCTGACGGCAAAATCTACTCCTCCGCCACCAACGGCACCCGCTACCTGCACGTCATCCACCGCCCCGACGAGGAGGGCATGGACTGCCAATACCAACAGCGCGGCATCCAACTATACAAGTACAACGATTTCTCCGTGCCCAACTTCCCCAACTACCGCCTCGGCCCCTTGGACGGCTCGCCCTGCGACACGCTGGGACTGAACAACCACCCTAAGGCATGGTACCGCTACGAGCAGGACACCCTCGACGCACTCGCCGTGGCGTTCACCGACTTGTCGTACTACGAACCGGCCAGTTGGTCGTGGGACTTTGGCGATGGGTCGGCGGGCAGCACGGAGCGGCACCCGACGCATCAGTTTCCCAAGCCGGACGTGTATCAGGTGCGCCTTACCGTAAGCAATCAATACGGCTCGGACACGCACTGCAAGACGCTGTACCTCGGCGTGTCGGCTACCAGCGACCCGGCACGGCAAACGGCGCAGGTGCTGCTGTGGCCCAACCCGACCGACGGACGGCTCCAACTGTACCTGCCGGGCATGGAAGCGGAGCAGGAAGTGCGCCTGCGCGTCGCCGATATTTCGGGGCGGACGATGCTGGAGCGCAGCCTCGCCACCGCCGACGGCAACCTCGCGCTCGATGCTTCGAGGCTTGCGCCGGGCGTTTATTTCTGTTTGGTCAGTACTGCCGGGCAAACGTTTCAGCCCGTCAAGTTTGTGATTTCGCGCTAAAATTTTCCTCACTCCTGCTCGTGGCATTACCGCGCCACGAGCAGGCTTTTTTGTTTTTGAACATGAAAGCGATATTTTTTGCCATAGTCGGCTTGCTGCTCCCTCTACACCTCTTCTCCCAACTGCACGACAATACCTGGGTGCTGGGCTATCCCGGGTTTGGTGACATTTACGGCCACAGTATCCTGACTTTTTCCGACGGCAGTTTGCAGATTGACAGCAGTTCGGTGATGAAGGACATAGATTTCCCGCAGAACAACTCCGCTTTTTCGCATGAGGACGGCGAGTTGTTTGCGTTTGGTAAAAACTTAGCCAGCCTGAAAGACGATAGGATTTCTATCAAAAGCATGAATCAGGTTCTGGAACACGTTCATTGAATGTTTGCGAAGGGTTGAGGTGAAGGATTGGATGCGCGCATGGTGCTGCGCA
Organism: Saprospiraceae bacterium; assembly: GCA_026129545.1. NCBI lineage: Bacteria > Pseudomonadati > Bacteroidota > Saprospiria > Saprospirales > Saprospiraceae > Saprospiraceae bacterium. The sequence goes on along the minus strand of JAHCHX010000005.1, from coordinate 58,188 downwards.
CCTTTGAAGGTCTGGAAATTGGTGGCCACCTTCTGCTTGGTTTTCAGGCAGCGGATGTCGCGCTCGGCCTGATTGTTGGAAAACGGGACGCCTTCGACAAAGGCAAAGGCAAGCCACCTGTCCTGGTGTTCGAGCAGGCGGTTGAGCAGGTTTCGGCCTTTTGAGTTCTTGGGCTTGCCTCTCTTGCCCTGCTTGGGCGGCGGTTCTTCCCGGTCGGCCAACTGGCAGATATGCCGGAACTCCCGCTCCCAACACTGCCTGTCGGCCACGATGGCGAGCGCTTTTTGGCTGTCACGATAAAGGTCGAGCAGGAACCGGTGCATCTGGGTTGCCCATTTGGAGCCGTTTTCCATCAGGTGGGTCAGTTCGCGCAGCAGGTGGGCGCCGCACAGCGCATGTTGGCACTGCTTGAAGCCGAAATAAGGCTCCCAGCAGTCGTGCACGGCTCGGCTCTGAAAATCCTTGAGCAGCGAACCCTCGCTCTCCAGCGCCTCCCTGCCCCGTTTTTTATGGACGAACAGGTAGGTGAACCACGCGGTGGAGGCGACATGGAACCAGTGGAGTTTTTTCTCCACCCGCATGCCCGTTTCATCAAAATGAACCACATCGGAGGCCAAAACCGCCGTTTTGATTTGTTCCTCAATCGGCTCGAGGGCTTGGCACATGCCAGCGTTGGCCGTCAGGGCGGTGCTTTCGTTGAACGAACAGCCCCACAGGTCGCCCATGAGTTGCTCGATTTTCTCCAGCGGCAGTTTGTAGTCGTTGTTCAACAGGACGCTCAGGGCCTTGATCCGGGAACCGTACTGCACAGGCTGGCCTACCTCGGGCGGAAAACTGCCCCAATGCTGCCTGCCACAACAGACCGCCACGCCCAACTGGTGCTCCGTGACCTCCATGCGGGGTGTGGGAATATCGAACACCTGGCGCTTTTGAACCACCTCAACCACGTCGGCAGGGGAAAAAACCCTCGAGCAGCAGGGGCAGCACGGAGCATGGTGCACCACAACGTGGTCCGCCTTGTCCACCATCTTGAGCGTCTTGCCTTTGTGCCCAAACTGGCCGCCGCTCTTTTTGGGCGGCTCTTTGGGAAGGCCCGGTTTCTTGGACAAACCATCTGACGACGGCGGCTTGTGACTGTTCTTGCTGTTCAACTTCAGGCGCGAACGCAATTCGGCATTCTCCGCCCGAAGGGCGGCGTTCTCGGATTCCAGTGCCTCCACCTTCGCAAGCAAGGCCGTGACCAAATCCTTCAATACCGATATGTCATTCGATAACTCCATCAACCGGATTTGTTCGCTAAAACAGTTTTACATTGAATTGGGTTGTATGCCTAAGTTTTTACAATATTTACACGTTAACCCCCATTACGCAAAACTGCTGTTAGGTGCTGGCGTTCTTTTCAGTCGCTTGTTTGTCAGTATGTTATGGACTTATTCTATGTTATAAATATGTCGAATAACTTATCTGTCGGCTTGTGCATTGGAGTATTTTTTATTTCAGAAGGTAGGGATTTTTTTAAGTTTTTGTCTGTGGTTGGCGACTTGCAAGTTCTTTGACAAAGCTTTGGTTTGTGCTTTGGCTTGTGCGGCTTTGGCAATGTGCTTGCAAGTGTGCGTTGATGTCTTATATTGCTTTGTTAAGTGTCAAAGTAAACGTACTTCCTGCTCCAAATTCACTATCAACAGTAATTCGTCCGCTTTGAGCTTCTATAAATTCTTTGCTTATGGCTAGTCCAAGTCCTGTGCCTTCATTTTTTGTCCCGGGCACTCGAAAGTAACGGTCAAAAATTTTGTCTTTGTACTGTGGTGCTATGCCTTGTCCAGTGTCCCTAACAGAAATTTGAACTTGATTGGATGTCTGCTGAATTGCCAAATAAATAGTTGCGTTGTCGTATGAATATCTGATTGCATTAGAAATTAGATTAGTTAATACCCAAGCTGTTTTTTCGTTGTCGGCCTGAATTTTGGAAATGTTGTCAGGACAATTAATCTCAAAATTTATCTGTTTTTGGTCTGCCTGTGTTTTTGTAGCATTGATGGCATATAATAATATTTCTTTTGGGTCTGATGGTAAAATCGAAAGTTGGATATTACCGCTTTCAACCTGTGTCATGTTTAGCAGTTCTCCTGTTATTCTCAATAGTCGGCTTGCATCATCTTTTATGCTGTCAATGAGATTTTTTTGTTCATCGTTCAGCTTTCCAATTTGTTCGTTTTCCAACAATTGCAAACTCATTTTAATGGAAGAAATAGGGGTTTTTAACTCATGCGAAACAGTTGCAATAAAATTTGTCTTGGCAAAATCTAATTCCTTGTATGTGGTTACATTTCGCAAGAAAATTACATGACCTACTAATCTTGAATTTGCTTCGCCTGTTGGCGTAATTGAGATATGCAAGGTTTCTTTTTCAAAATAGCTTTCTTTATTTTCTGAAAATATTTTGATAGGTTCTTGTTTATGTCCGTTGTCCGTTTCACCAATCATTAGGTCTTGAATAAGAGAACGAATTAAGTCGTTTTTGACAGCCAATTCCTGAGCCAATTTGCCAATCAATTCAGTATGCGTTACCCCCGATATTTTTATAGCTTCTTCATTAGCAAAAATGACTTTTAAGTTTTCATCTAGCCCAATTACAGGATCATGCATATTGTTGATGAGGGCTTCAATTCTTCGCTTTTCCATCATCAATTTTGCCAAGTTACTATTGTTGTATTCTTCTAATTTTTCAGCCATTGTATTGAACGACTTTGCCAATTGTCCAAACTCGCTGTGGCTTTCAAAATGTACCCTTTCGGAATAGTTTTTTGCTGCAATTTGCTTAATACTTTCAGTAAGTTCTTTTATTGGATTGGCAATGTTTGAAGGTAGATTAACCAACAAAACAAAAGCTATTAAAAAGCACATTGTTCCGGTAATGGCTATCCAAAATACTGCCTTATCCGCAGTTGCTTTAGCAACTTCACTTTTTCGCTGTATAGCCTGCATGTTCATATCCATGAGACGAAAAATATCTTTCCTGATGCTGGCTTGAAATGAGCTATCAAATTTGTTTGATTTATATTGTTCAAAGTTGTTTCTGATTTCTGAAGTGGTTTCTTTTTCTCCAATTTCCGTGATGTTTTTCTCCTGATTTTGGAGATTAATGTCAAATTTATGCAATGCTTTTTCTGAACTTTCGTCCAAAGCAAGGAGCATGTTTCGGCTATATTCTAAGGAGTTGTAATTTGCCACTAGAATATTTTCGGTATCGGCTTTCAATTCATTGATGTATTTAGCACCAACGATACTTAGCAGAATTATTAGCAGGAACAAAAGACCTACACCCAAAGTCAGTTTTGTTTTAATACGCATAGTTTCATTTATGTTTAAACCATTAAGAAGTTGAGATTCATTAAGACTTTATTTACCTATTTCCCAAATGGTCTCATTTTTTAGCTTAATATAACTAAATCAATATCGTTTGAAGAAAGTTTTTTAAGAAGTTCATTAAATACGTTTGTTGCCAAAATAATTTTCAACAAATTTAAGTGTGGCTTACCAACGCATATTGTTGTTATTTTTCGTTCGGTTGCTTGTTCAATTATTGCTTTCGAAACTGTGTTGCTTTCTACTTTGATTATTTCTGCTCCCAATTCAGTTGCCAGTTTAAAGTTGTTGATTAAGTGCCGTTGTTTGTCAAGTGGAATTTTGTCGGGACTTTCGTTGGGAGTTTGGACGTATAAAACATACCATTTGCTATGATAGTAATTTGCCAATCGAGCCGTTTTGCGAATTACTGTTTTTGCCGTTTTTTCATTGCTACTTATGCAAGCCAAAAATCGTTCATGTTTTAGCGTATTTGGTTTGGTTACTTCAGTTTCCACCTTTCTTTCAACCTGTGAAGCGACTTCTTTTAATGCAAGTTCTCTAAGTTGTAGAATATGGTCGCTTTTAAAGAAGTTTTGAAGTGCTGTCTCAATTTTTTCGGCTTGGTATATTTTACCTTCCTTCAATCTGGTAATTAATTCATCAGCGGTTAAGTCAATATTTACAACTTCATCTGCCTGAGCCAATACACTATCAGGAACTCTTTCTTTTACTTCGACTCCTGTAATTTCTTTTACTTCTTCATTCAAACTCTCAATGTGTTGAATATTAATTGCTGAGATTACATTGATGCCTGCCGAAAGAATGTCTAAAACATCCTGCCAACGTTTTTCGTTTTTGCTGCCTTCTATATTGGTATGTGCTAACTCGTCAACGATGACCACTTCGGGGCGAAGATTGATAATTGCCTGAACGTCCATTTCTTCCAATTCCTTGCCCTTGTAAAATAGTTTCCTACGGGGGATGATAGGCAGGCCTTCTAAAAGTTCGTGGGTTTCTTTTCTGTTGTGGGTTTCAATAAAACCAATCTTCACATCAATGCCATTTTTGAGCAATGTTCGGGCTTCCTGCAACATGCGGAAAGTTTTGCCTACACCCGCACTCATTCCAATGTAAACTTTAAACTTTCCACGTCTTGACTTTTTAATCAGGTCAAGAAAATGCTGAACAGTTTTATCTTTATCACTCATTTAAAACGAAATTGCTAATGCAGTTGTCAGAAAATAATTTTGAGAACTTTGATTGTCGTTTAAGGTAAATATTTTATCCTTACTTGTAAAGCCCCTGCCTTCAATTCTCCAAACCACATTATTTATAATTTGGTAGTCAAGGTTTAATGAATAGCCGTAGGTTTGAAATCCATTGAGTGTTCCTGTGCTAATAATTACACCATTAGCGTCAGAGTAATATTCACCCCGTGCAGCGATACTAATCTTTTCAGAAGGTGCATATTTCACTATTAAAACAGGCGAATACCAAGTATTGTAGTCGTTACTGTTTTTATTCTTTTGTTGTGCTCCGATGTCAAAGCCAAGTATCATCCCAAATTTTTCAGTTAATTGAAATTGGCCGTAGAAATTATGAAAGTATCGCATTTGCCTTGTGCTGTCCGGAGTGTCGCTACCCACAAATGAACTGCTATTTAATGTAACTTTTGAATTGGGTTTGAATGTAAGTTGATGTCCAAATGCAGGCGTATTGTTGCCGTTTACTCTTTGGATGCGTTGCCAACCGTTCAAAATTAATCCGCTTAAAAACCACTTATCATTGTCGGTGGTGTATGATACTTTAACGCCACTTTCGTAATAGGGCGAGTTATCAGCCAAAATACTTCTTGTTAAATTCCAACAGTCTTTTCCGATTGCACTTTCAAAACCAATATGTGATGCAAATATACCCGCATCTACCCACAAGTTTTTCTTCTTTGATATTTTTATTCCTGCATTAGCTTCAAATATATTTTTCAAAACTCCGGGTTCGGCTGCAAGGTTTGCGTTGGCATAAGTTCCTGCCATCAGAGCCAAATTGGCTCTTACTTTATCGGTTGCATAAGCAGCCTTTATGAAACCTAAATTCAGATTTACTTCATTGTGTCTGTTGTGTGAGTACACAAAACCAGGGCGGTTATGATCTGATGGATTGGCAAAATCATAACTATAATAGGTTTCAATGTAGCCACTTATTGAAATTGGATTTTTTGTGCTGTCGGTTTGTGCAAAACTGTTCAATGCGATAATTGATAGTATTGCTAAAAAGGTCTTTTTCATCTTGTTTATTTTAAATCATCCAATGCAAGGTTCAATTTCAGTACATTGATTTTCTCGGTACCAAATAAGCCAAGCAAGGGTTTTTCTGTTTGTTGTTCAATGATTTGATTGATAGTTGTTTCGCTGATATTGCGAACTTTTGCTATCCGTTTTACTTGCACTTTTGCAGCCTGAACGGAAATATTGGGGTCAATTCCGCTGCCGCTTGCAGTTACTAAATCAGAAGGTATATCATCCTTTTTTATGTCGGGATTGTGTACTAAAAAAGTGTCTATTCGTGCTTGTACTTCATCTAAGTAGTCAGAATTTGATGGCCCTTTATTACTTCCACCTGAACCTGCTGCATTGTATCCTACTGCGGAAGGTCGGGAATTAAAGTATTTGTCGCTGGTAAAACTTTGTCCGACATTTTCATAGAAACCTGATTTGCTTTTCTTAAAAGAACTATTCTCAGGTGCAAGTTTTGAAATGCCAAATACAGCAAGTGTGTAGATGCCACAAAAGAACAATAAACAAACGAGTGTCAAGCGAATGGCTGGTATTAGATTATTTCTCATTGTCTTAATTTTTTAGATGAATAATGAAACTAAAAGGTCAATAGCTTTAATACCGATAAATGGAATGATTACACCACCAAGACCATAAATAAGCAAGTTCCTGCGAAGCAATGCACTTGCACCGATGGGTTTATACTCAACACCTTTCAACGCCAATGGAATAAGCATTGGAATGATGATGGCATTGAAAATTACGGCTGAAAGAATGGCACTTTCGGGGCTATGCAAATTCATAATATTCAACCCTTGCAATGATGGAATAGCGACTATGAAAAGTGCAGGAATGATGGCAAAGTATTTCGCCACATCATTGGCTATACTGAAAGTGGTGAGTGTGCCCCTTGTCATTAAAAGTTGTTTACCGATTTCAACCACTTCAATCAATTTGGTAGGGTCGTTGTCCAAATCCACCATATTACCAGCTTCTTTGGCTGCTTGAGTTCCGCTGTTCATTGCTACGCCCACATCTGCCTGAGCCAGTGCAGGTGCATCATTGGTGCCGTCACCCATCATGGCCACCAAACGCCCTTCTGCCTGTTCTTTTTTGATATAATTCATTTTGTCTTCGGGCTTGGCTTCAGCAATAAAATCATCAACGCCTGCTTTTTCAGCTATAAATTTTGCTGTCAGTGGATTATCACCTGTAACCATCACGGTTTTAATTCCCATTTTTCGCAAACGTTCAAAACGTTCCTGAATACCTGGTTTAATGATGTCTTGCAACTCAATTACCCCAATTACCTTTTCGTTTTCAGAAACTACTAAAGGCGTACCACCATTACTTGAAATGATTTTAACTTGCTCGGCTGTTTCAGCAGGAAAACTATTTCCTGCGTTTTCTGATAGATTTTTGATAGCATCAGAAGCTCCTTTTCTAATTCTTGTATTTTCAAAATCAATTCCGCTGCTTCTCGTCTCGGCTGTAAACTTTATGAAACGTGGATTTTCAATTTTAAAACTCAGCGGATTTACTTTAGCTAATTCGATGATGGATTTTCCTTCGGGTGTTTCATCACTCATCGAACTTAGCACTACACATTTAACAAAGTGCTTTTCATCAATTCCGTTGGCTGGATAAAAATTGGTAGCTTTTCGATTGCCAATTGTAATCGTTCCTGTTTTGTCTAACAGCAAAACATCAATATCACCTGCTGTTTCTACTGCTTTACCACTTTTGGTAATTACATTAGCCCGTAAAGCTCTGTCCATTCCGGCTATGCCAATAGCAGAAAGTAAACCGCCAATAGTTGTGGGAATTAAGCAAACAAATAATGAAATGAAAGCGGCAATGGTGATTGGAGTGTTTGCATAATCTGCAAAAGGTTTTAGCGTAACTGTAACAATAATGAATACCAAAGTAAAACCTGCTAAGAGAATGGTTAATGCAATTTCGTTGGGTGTCTTTTGTCTGCTTGCACCTTCTACCAAAGCAATCATTTTATCCAAAAAACTTTCGCCTTGTTCGGTATTTACTTTTACGGTTATTCTATCGGATAGCACTTTTGTACCACCTGTTACGGAACTTTTATCGCCACCTGCTTCACGAATTACCGGGGCACTTTCTCCTGTAATGGCACTTTCATCAATAGTTGCCAAGCCTTCCACAATTTCTCCATCCATTGGAATGATGTCTCCTGCTTCGCAAACGAATAAATCACCTTTTTTTAGTTGGGATGATGAAACGGTTTCACCACTTTTCAATTTAGCCGGAGTTTCTTCTCTTGTTTTGCGTAAACTGTCTGCTTGTGCTTTTCCCCTTGCTTCGGCTATTGCTTCTGCAAAGTTTGCAAACAACAAAGTGAGCAAAAGCACTAAAAACACAATGAAGTTATAGGCAAAACTGCCTTGCGTTTGTTCTCCAAGCAATATCCAAATACAAACAAAGAACATAACTGCTGTCCCTATTTCAACTGTAAACATTACAGGATTGCGGAACATGATTTTCGGATTTAATTTCACGAACGACTGCTTGAATGCTTCTTGCATTAAGTCTTTTTGAAATAGCGATGTATTTTTTGTCATTTTCTGAATTATTTAATCATTGAGAAATATTCTGCAATCGGGCCTAATGTCAAGGCAGGGAAAAATGCCAATGCAGCAACAATCGCAATTACCGCAAACACCATTAAGCCAAAGGTTGAAGTGTCTGTTTTGAGTGTTCCACTGCTTTCAGGAATGTATTTTTTGCTTGCCAAAATTCCTGCAATGGCAACAGGGCCTATGATAGGCAGGTATCGAGCTAATAACATCACCAAACCACAAGCGATATTCCAAAATGGTGTATTGTCTCCCAATCCTTCAAAACCGCTTCCGTTGTTAGCACTGGCTGAAGTAAATTCATAGAGCATTTCACTAAATCCATGATAGCCTGGATTGTTGAGCCAAGCTGCATACTCAGTTGGATTACCTGCATATAAAAAACTTGAAAGAGCTGTTCCTACTAAAATCAAAAACGGATGCAGCAAGGCAATCACCATAGCAATTTTCATTTCTTTGGCTTCAATTTTCTTACCCAAAAATTCAGGCGTTCTTCCCACCATTAAACCGCTTATGAAGACTGCCAGAATGATGAAAATGTAGAAGTTTAAAAAGCCTACACCCACACCACCATAAAAGCAATTGATCATCATGCCCAACAAGGCGAACATACCGGTTAAAGGAGTCATGCTGTCATGCATAGCGTTTACCGAACCGTTGCTGGTGCAGGTTGTATTGATTGCCCAATAAGCCGAAGCTGCCGAACCAAATCGAACTTCTTTGCCTTCCATGCTTCCCATATTTTGCTGAACACCCATTTGAGTAATAGCCGTATTTCCGTTCATTTCAAAATAGATAGAAGGAATGAGCAGCAATAAAAAACCAAGTGTCATTACTCCGAAAATTGTCCATGCTAATTTTCTTCTTTTCAGCACATAACCCATTGCAAAAACCATTGCCATAGGAATTAGGAAAATCGAAATCGTTTCAACGATATTGGTAAAGTAACTTGGGTTTTCCATCGGATTAGTGGAGTTAGGCCCATAAAATCCTCCACCGTTTGTTCCAAGTTGTTTGATGGCAACAAATGCCGCTACAGGCCCACGGCTAATTTCTTGTTTTTCTCCTTCTAAAGTTGTAATGGTGTCTTTCCCTTCAAAAGTCATGGGTGTACCGTTAAAAGCTAACAGAGAAGCAACCACCAAAGCCAAAGGCAGTAAAATTCTTGTGCAGGCTCTTACAAAGAATGAATAGAAGTTCCCCAAGGTTTCGGAAGTACGTTCTTTCATTGCCATGAAAACAACTGCACAAATGGCAATACCGGTACCTGCACTGATAAATTGCCAAAGCATCAAAATCAATTGTCCTAAATACGATAAGCCTGTTTCGCCTGAATAGTGTTGCAAGTTGGTATTGGTTACAAAGCTCACCGAAGTATTGAATGCTAAATCAGCACTCATAGAAGGATTTGCATCAGGGTTAAGTGGCAACCAACTCATATTGGTAAGCACTAACATGGAGAGAACAAACCAAACAACGTTTATGGTGAGCAATGCTACTAAATGCTGTTTCCAATTCATTTCCTTGGTTGGGTCAATGCCGCTTAACTTGAAAAAGAGTTTGTCAAGCGGATTAAAGATTTTATCGAGCCAAGTATTTTCATAATTGAAAATCTTCCCGATATAACGACCTAATGGGATTGCCAAAGCAACCACAGTCGCATACATTAGGATTACGCCAAGTATTTCTGTGTTCATTTTTCTTTTGTTAAATGTTAAATAAGAATTTGGCTTTGAGATAAACGATGTACAAAAGCGAGATAACAATAAGCCAAGCCGCTATAACTATGAGTACATATTTTACCTTTTGCCATTTCACGATTAAAATTTTTCAGGTTTAAGCAGCACGTAGCACATATAGCCGAATACTGCAATTGCGATGATGAATAATGCTGCCATAGTGTTAGATTTTTTCAAACCAGTTAATGGATTTAAACAATAAGGCATAAATCACAATGCCTGTTCCGATGAGTAATACTGTTGTCATGTTACTTTTTGATTTGCTTAATGCATTTCAACTAACAGTCCAATTTTGGCATGTCGCCCATAAAACGTTGATAATAAACAGATTGGTGTATTTTGGAGGAAAATCAGAAACAAAAAACCCTTTCGTTTTGAAAGGGTCAATCATAGCGTTTTGAAAGGGTTTACTACTCCAACCCGTATTCTGACAATTTCCTGTAAAGCGTTGTTAGGGCTATTCCTAAAAGTTCGGCAGTTTTGGTTTTGTTGCCGTTGGTATAGTTCAATACTTTTTGGATATGCAGTTTTTCGGCACTCGCCAATTCAAATGCAGAAAGCGTTTTGCCTTTTGTACTTGCGTTGTCAGTTTTTTGTAATTCAATTGGTAAATGCTCAACCGTCAGTTCATTATCGCAAAGAATTATACAGCGTTCAATTACATTTTTCAGTTCACGAATATTTCCTTTCCAATAGTGTTGTTTAAGTGCTTCGTAAAAATCAGGTGAAACAGCTTTAATCTTCTTATTGGTTTTGATGGATGAAATATTGATAAAATGATTGGTGATGGCTTCAATGTCAATCACCCTTTCTCTTAGTGGCGGCAAATGAATTTGAAAAGTGGAAATACGATAAAATAAATCTTCCCTGAAATGCCCCTGTTCAATTTCAGATTGTAAGTCTCTGTGAGTAGCCGCAATAATGCGAACATTTATTTTCGTGGGCTTTGTTTCTCCCACACGAATGTACTCACCAGTTTCTAAAACCCTTAAAAGTTTGGCTTGCAATTCCAAAGACATTTCACCGATTTCATCTAAGAAAATCGTTCCGTTGTTTGCTTCTTCAAAAAGTCCTTTTTGGTCTTTGGTGGCTCCGGTAAATGCTCCTGCTTTGTGTCCGAACATTTCGCTTTCCAATAACTCCTTGCTAAAAGCAGAGCAGTTTATCGCCACAAAATTTTGTTTGTTTCTCGGACTTGCTTGATGAATGGCTTGGGCAAATACTTCTTTTCCTGTGCCTGTCTCACCAGTGAGCAGAACTGTTGTATCAGTAACAGCCACTTTTTGAGCTAAGTCAATGGCTTTTTGTATTGTTTTGGACTTTCCGATAATCTTGTCAAAGGAATGTTTGTCGCCAAGTTGCTTTTCAAGTTGTTGTACTCTTTTGGCTAAATCAACCTTTTCTAATGCCCGATAGAGCAAAGGAATAATTTTGTTGTTGTCATCGCCTTTGGTGATGTAGTCAAAAGCTCCGTTTTTGATGGCTTGTACACCGTCAGGAATATTGCCGTAAGCGGTCAGTAGGATGATTTCAGGTATTTGAAATTTGTCTTTGATTTTTTTGGCAAGTTCTACACCGTTGCCGTCAGGCAACTTCACATCGCAAAGCACTACATCAATATCATTCTGCTCCAATTTCTTTAGGGCAGTTTTACAGTCGCCCGCTTGCAGTACTTCAAACCCTTCCAAGCTGATTATTCTTGTCAGCAGGTTTCTAAGTTTTTCTTCGTCATCTATGATTAAAATTCTTCTCAAAATATTCTCGTCCTTTTAATGTACAAAGTTATCATTATTACCGGGTGCGTTGGCAAAAAATGGCTCTTTTGCAAAACTTGGGCTGTGGGTTGGGCTTGTGCGGTTTTGCAAATGTGCCATTTGTGCGGTGGGCTTCAAAAAATAAAAAATGTGCGGTGGGGAAATAAAAAATACAGAAGGGTCGGCTTTGTGTGTCGGTAAAGTTGTCCATCGATGTTTCTTTTTTCAGTCCACCGGTCAAGTCAAATTGTTGTCCTGTCCAACGGTCTTTTTGATGTTGTCAAGGTCTTTTTTACGCTTGCACCTAACGCCCGCTCCGCTTTCGCGGACAGCCGTACGCAGTCCCGAAGGGGCGGCGTACGGCTGTCCGCGAAAGCGGAGCGGGCGTGGGGGGGGCCCCCCCCCCGGGGGGGGGGGGGGGGAAAAAAAAAAAAACGGTTTTCCTTTGCGAAGGCGGGGATTTTTAGCACTAAACTTCATTAGATGCACAATGCTCGAATTTAGCACTTCACTGTCATATAAGCACGAAACCCCCGCTTTTGCAAAACGGCTGTTGTAGGCAGTTTATGAATTGATGTGTACCAATAGCATTTACAATCTCCAATTAAAAGTGCAGTTTAATCCATGCTACAAAGTCGAGCCAAGCTATTGTTTTGGCAACTATAAATCGAAGTTCAAAAACAAAAATGAGCAATATGCCTGACCAAAGAGTAACACGATGAATTTTGCGCATACTCCATAAATCATAAAACACTAATGGAAGCAAGAAAAGATAAGAAGCCCTTGCTGCAAAAGGAATATTGTGGTAAAGTAAATCAACTGGCCAACGAATGAGTCCTGCAAAAACAAGAGCAATATTGGCCATAAGTATAAGTCGCTTATGTACATCAGGAGTGTTTCTCATTCTATATGCCGCTGCTATAAAAGCAGCAAAACCGAGTGACATAGTGATGTTTATCATAAACAACAATTCGTCAACACCTGGGGCAATAGTTCGCTTTAGAGCATCCACACTAGCCATAAGCCCCGTTATAACCATTGCAAGCGTAAATACAAAACCAATGATTCCTAATCTGCGATGAACGTTGACTTTATTTATAGATGTTAGCGAAACCTGGCCAACAAATAGCAGCATCCAAGTGGTGAATACGATTGCATGTATGTGAATAGTTTTATCTGGCAGCGGTGCATTTGTCATGCCTGCTAGATAGTAAGATGAAGCAAAGCCAGTAAAAAATGTAGCAAGCAAAAGCAAAGCCATGACTGAAAAGAAGAAATGATCATAACGTCTTTTGTGTGTCCATGAGTCAGTTTTTGAAAGTATATCCATATAAATTAAAAGCTATCTGTTTTAAATACCGAGTTCGAATTTTTGAAAATCGAACAGGCATCGAAATGGTGTCTTTAAATTGCCTACAACGCCCGCTCCGCTTGGCGAAGTCCAAAAAAATTTCGCGAAGCGAAAAAAATTTTTTTGGATTTTGCCAAGCGGACAGTTGTACGCAGTCCCGAAGGGGCGGCGTACGGCTGTCCGCGAAAGCGGAGCGGGCGTTGCGCCGCAATCCCGAAGGGATTGCGGCGCAACGTTTCGGGGGTTTGCGATGGCGGGGAGTTTTAGCACTAAACTTTGTTCGGAGAACTGAACTTCCACCTTGCACAAAACTGTCTGCGAAGCACGGAACCCCCGCTATCGCAAACCCCTTGTTACCAGCAGTGTTTCTTTCTGTCGTCATTTAGTCAGCTCGTTTTTTGTTATCCATAACGCAATACCTGTCGTGTCCGAATGGTCTCTATACCTAATGATGTCGCCCAAATATTTGCTGTTTGATGTTTCTCTTTTTTTAATTACTGCAAACTTAAAAAAGTCGTCTTCGTGTCTGCCCAATGATACGTTTCCAAAAAATACGGTGTCGTTTTTAAAAGAGTAGTTTCCTGTTGTCTGTGTAACTCCAAAGCAAACATTTGTTTCGGTAAATGTGTTGTTTGTTTTAAGTTTTAAAGTTGTCATGCAGTTTGCAGCACCTTCTCTCTGTGCAATGAGTAAGTTGTCTCCCTCAAAGGTCGCAAAGTTTATTAGTCCGCTTGGAAACAGAAATGATGTCGCAAGAACAAAAGTCATTGTCCCGATAAGCACTAAGCGTTGCTTGTCATCAAACTTCTCTTTTAGGGCAACAAAAAACTGTATTAGAAGCAATACCGATAAAGTCAAAAAGTAGCCAATGAGAATGAAAAAAGTCGGGAATGCAAATAGTCCAAGTCGTGCCTCCCAAAAGTAAGATGTGTTTACTGTCAGGAAGAAAACTATGGTCGCTATAAGTAGTCCTTTTCTTTTCATTGCCAAGCGTTGCCAGTCGTGTTAGGTGATTGTCTGTCCGTAATAATTTTTTCTATAAAAGTCAGCGAAGGACTGTCCACCGACAAAAGTTGATACGAAGCACAAACCTTTGAGCTTGTGTCAAAGTCAAGTCGAAGTCGAGTAGTGGACAGTCCACCGATGACTTTACAAATTTTCGTGATTGTGTGGTCGTCTAACATTGCTGGTAACGCCCGCTCCGCTTGGCGAAGTCCAAAAAAATTTCGCGAAGCGAAAAAAATTTTTTTGGATTTTGCCAAGCGGACAGTTGTACGCAGTCCCGAAGGGGCGGCGTACGGCTGTCCGCGAAAGCGGAGCGGGCGTTGCGCCGCAATCCCTTCGGGATTGCGGCGCAACGGTTTTCGGCTTGCCGCAGGCGGGGCTTTTTAGCACTACCGTTCATTTGGAAAACCGCACTTCAATTATACGAAAAAACTGTCAACCGAAGCACTGCACCCCCGCTTGCGGCAAACCGATGTTGGTGGCTGTGTTTCTTTCTGTTCGTCCGTTAAAACTCTTTCTCCAATTGGTCTGCCTGTTGTATTAAATACCATCTTGTTTCGCTGTCTTTCTCGTTTTTAAGTCGTTTGTTAATGTCAATCAGTTTGTTGCTTTGTTGAACAAATTTTTCTGTCTTTATGAAGTTGTTTAACCACTCTGAAAAGTCAGTCAAGTTGTCTTGCGAATGAATGTAGTCAAACGAACTTTTTATAAACTCTGCTACTTCAAGATTTGAACCTTCCCACTTGTCAATTGGAATTATGTCTTTATTGAAAAATTTGTCGAACAAATACGTGTTGCGGCAAAAAGTCTGAAACGCTTTTGTCTCTGCTTCTTTTAGTCTGCCGGTTTTAAAAAGTATGATTGTCCACTCGAATAAAAAGTCTGGGTAGCAACTGTCGTCCGGAAAGTTTTTGTTAAACCAATTCATATATCTCAGTCCGCCCGAAAAGTCGTCAATTTGAATGTAAAGTCGGGGAGGAGCGTAACGAAGTCCACGGCTGTCATCATAAAATCCGCCCCATCGTTTTTTGTCAGCCGCAAGAGCCGCTTTAATCTTTTTAATTTTTGTTTTTACTCTCTCTATTTGTTTTTCAGTCATTGTTTGCAAAATGTTGTTTGGTCGTGTTAGGTGATTGTCTGTCGTGATAATTTTTTTTCTAAAAGTCAACGAAGGACTGTCCACCTACACCAACTAAAAATAGAAGGAAAAATTTTGATTTAAAACAGTCAGTCCGTAAAAGTCCGCAAGTGGACAGTCCACCGATGACTTTACAAACTGTCGGGACTGTGTGGTCGTCTAACATTGCCACCAACGTTTTGCCGCTTGCCGCAGGTGGCGATTTAGGAGCACTAAACTGTCAACCTGCACTGAAGCTGAATAGAAGCACAAACTTTAAATTTTACACGTCACCGCCACTTGCGGCAAACGGCTGTTATGCACTGTTTTTCATTTCTTTTGTCATTTTTACTATACCTTCAATTATCATTTTTTTTGCTTCGAATGGAAAAGGTTTGTTCATAAAATAATCTGACAGGTCATTTATTACAAGTTCACCGTGTTTTTCTAAAATATACTGTAACAAAAGTACAAACAAAATGTCCTGCTCTTGAGTGAAAGCTATTAGTAGTGCATTAAACTGGGCTTCTTTGTCGCCATCTTGAAGAAGTCCTGTATTTAAAAACGCATAAAATGCATCTTGAAAGTTTTTCTCCTTATCTTCTGCAACACCAAGATTAAACCAAGCTAAACCATTTACAGGGTTTAATTTTATTGCCTTTTTAAATTCAATAATTTGCTGTTTAAAGTCTTTTAGATTTAGTGCTTGTTCACAGATTTCCAACGAGGATTTTCTATCAATTTTTATATCGTCAAATCCTAACTCAATAAACCTATCTAACATTTGGTCTTTTAACACCCACTCGGTATTAAGTGAATTTTGATTTTGAAAAAACTTGGTAAACCAACTTTTTGCTTCAGATAACTTACATTGAAAAAGGAGACAATCACCAATAAGTGCGTAAATAATAGATTCCTGATTTGGTAAATTCATTTCAAGTCTAAAATACCTTTCAGGTATGTTTTCTTCGACTAGGTCAATTGATTTTTTATAAAATAGTTCTGCGTATCTGAAATGTCCCTTTGTAAACAGGAGACCTGCCAATTCTCTCCACCAATGTTTTCTATTCAAATAATCTGGGTGAAATTTTCTTGCTTTGAAATAGTGAGAAATTGCTGTTTCTGTGTTAAATAAACCTTTCTCAATATTGCCTAAATTGTAGAAGCAAGTGCCCTTGACGGGATATTCGGTAGTTTGGTCAATTGCAAATTTTAAATTCTCAGTTCGCAATTGAATTAAATCCTTATGATTTTGATTTAGTGCAAAATATGATAAGTCAAAAAATAAAAAAGCATCATAATGCCCCTTTTTTATTAATGACTTTACATTTTCATTGAACTGATAAAGTAAATTTTGATGAATTGAAGATTTTAATATTCCTAAAGGGTCAAAATTCATTGCATCATCAACTGAACTGAAATAGTCATTTTCTATTAACTTTTTCAATAAGTTTAAGCTCCCGTTCAAATTTTCTCTTGCAAATGCTACAACAAGCAATTTAAGAATTTTAGCATTTGCTATGTTAATGTCATTTTCGTTAAAAAATGGTCTATGAAGTAATGGGTCTTCAATTTCGATACTATCAATTTCAATCTCCTTATTGAAAAAAGGTCCATCTACCGTAAAAAAATGTTTTGCATCTCTTGTAAAGAAACTTAAATTATAATGATTGGGTAAATAGGCATTGTTAAGTTCAAATGTGTCTTGGTAAAAATGACTAATGAAATTAGCTATGTTACTACTTAAAATAGCGCCTAAATCAGAGTCAGTATTAATTTTTAGACCATATCTTGAGGAAACTTTTAGTACGTCTTCAATTGCATTGAAATATTCTGCGTTTATAAGATTGTCTATACCTAGGTTTAGTTTTATCGTTTCTTGTTTGGGTTTTAAGTTGAGAGATTTAATCAGTTTGTTTGCCCAAATACCCCAAGTCTGTTTCGTTTTGGTTGAAACACATACTATTAATACTGGAAGCGACAATGATGAATAGTACTTTAAGTTATCAATCTCAAATTGCTTTTCAAATATGTCATTTTTAATTTCTTGTTCACTGCCTTTAAGTTGAACAAAAAAAGTTATTCCTGTCGACTTTCCTGATTTAAAGACTTCAATCAAGTAATCTATTCCGTAGTCTGGCTTAATTTCACGAACTACCCATTCTACAGGAATTAGATTCTCAAAAATTCTTTGAGAAATTGTCTCGGTAATATGTTGAGTTGGTCGTTTCATTAAAATAGTGCATAACGGGCCGCGTATTGGCGATGGGCGGGATTTTTAGCACTGAACTTGATACGAAGAACGAAAGTTGAATTTTGCACTTCCGTTGATACGAAGCCGTTCAGCCCGCCTATCGCCAATACGATGTTAGCGGTTCGGGCATTTGTCCTCTTAGTTTTTTCGTTTGTCATTTAGTTGTCTTGTCAGCACCAACATATGTTTTGCCTGAATACCATTTTCGTAAATCGGTTCAGCATAGTTGTCCGTAAAAAAATGTCTTTTTATGTTAGTTATTTCAAAGCCAAGTTTCTGATACAAATAAAGTTGTCCGACACTTGAATTTGCTGTCCCGATGCAAATACTTTTTTGTCTGTTAGACGAAGCAACTTTCACAACATTTTCTATCAAATAACTGCCAATTCCTTTTCCTTGAAATTCTGGTTTTACAGCAACATTTTTTATTTCAACTGTTTCTGTTGTCAATGGAAATAAAACTATAACACCAATCGTTTCGTTATTTTGTCTTGCGGTAAATACGTCTGACTGTTTTAAGTATTCGTCAATTAAGTATTTTGATGGGTCTGCAAGCAACAAAAGGTCATAAGGTATTTTGTCGTTTCTGTCAAGTTTGTCAAAAGTTATATTTTCGTTCTTAATTGTCATTTCTTCCTTTGCGTTGATGTCGTTCGTTGCCTGACCGCTAACGCCCGCTCCGCTTGGCGAAGTCCAAAAAAATTTCGCGAAGCGAAAAAAATTTTTTTGGATTTTGCCAAGCGGACAGTTGTACGCAGTCCCGAAGGGGCGGCGTACGGCTGTCCGCGAAAGCGGAGCGGGCGTTGCGCCGCAATCCCGAAGGGATTGCGGCGCAACTCTCAAATATGCGCAACTTTTGTCGTACTTTTTGTATTGTTGACTTCGACAATACAAAAAGTACGACAAAGCTTCTACTCGTTTTTCAGGTTTAAGGCGTCAAACGGACTTTTTATGTCTTCCAGTGTTCGGTTGCTGACATGCGTGTAGCGGAGCGTCGTTTTGATGTCGTTGTGCCCAAGAGTTCTTGGGATGGCTCACGGCCACAAAAGTAATCGGGCAGACAAGTTCCGCAAAACCTTGCGCACCGTATTTTTTCAATACCGGAACATCGCCAAAGACCAAATCGCGGTATGCAAAGACTGCGAGCTGCCCTACATTTGTACCGACTACCGTCGCGCCCCAATCAAGACTTTGCTTAAAACGAAATAGCGCCCATTTGACCCAAAAACGATTTTTTCACATTACAAACTAAACTGCTTTTCGATGAAAAAAATCCTCCCGCTCGCTATTCTATTGGCGACCGCCGCCCACACGTTCGCGCAAAGCGCGAAAATCGTCCCGCCGACAAAGACAACCGAACCCATTGACCATTCACAAATCAAGTTCAGCACGCCCCAATCCGCTGTTCCATTAGTACGAACCCCCCTTGCCCCCGCCGGAGTGAAATTTCAGGCACTTCCGGCGCTTGACATTCAAGGCAGCGCACAGACATCAGGCGTGCGCATCACCCGCGACGAGCGGAATGGCATGCCGATTCTGTTTGAAGGTGTCACCGAAGCTTCCGCCAATGTCGCCGACGTGAAAGCAGGGGCACTCGCTTATTTGGCGAGCCTGAAACCTACGGGAATCGCTGCTCCTGCCAATGAGTTTGTGGTCACAAGGGTAGAAACCGACCAGTTGGGCAATAGCCACGTTCGTTTGGAGCAAGTGTTCAAAGGTGTGCCCGTGTTTGGCGGAGAGGTCATCGCCCATGCGAGAAAAGGGGCTTTTGACCTGCTGAATGGCCGTTATTTCCCCACGCCCCAACTCAACTCCGTGACCCCCGCCGTGGATGCCAGCCGCGCCATTGACCGCGCCAAGCAAAACATCGGCCTTGAAAACATCAAAACAGACTGGACTCCAGAATGGCTCAATTTGCTCAAAATCGAGCCATTCCAAGCGCAATTGGTCATTTATCACCACGAAGAAAATTTGGACAACGAGCGGCTCGCGTGGCACATAGAGGCCCACCCGAATCTGCTCACCCGCGTCGTCTATTTTGTGGATGCGCTGACGGGCGAAGTGATTCATCGCTACGACTTCACTTGCAAAATTGACGGTGGCAGGCACGAGCACACCGCTGTCACGCACCTCCCCGTCGCCGACGACCCGAAAGAAGACCTGCCCAATGTGCCGATGTCTGAGCCTCCATTTGCCCCGCCGCCAGTCATTGGCACTGGCATTGACTTGCTCGGCCAAAACCGTTCGTTTGGCGCGTGGCAGCAAGGAGCCACTTATTATCTGGAAGATGCGAGCAAGCCCATGTTTAAGCCCGCGGCTTCCACCATGCCCGGCGACCCGGTGGGCGTCATTGTCACGCTGAACGCGAAAAACACCTCCCCGCAGAATCAAAACTTCGATTATAGTTTTTTCACCGCTGGCTCCACCAATTTCAGCAACGCGGCCACGGGCGACGGTGCCAGAGCCGTGAGCTCGCATTGGAACAGCATCAAAAGCTACGACTATTTCAAGAACACTTTTGGCCGAGAGTCCATTGATGGGCAAGGAGGCAACATCATCTCGTTTTTCAACGTGACTGAAAGCAATGGCAGCTCCATGGAAAACGCCTACTGGAATGGCGCGGCCATGTGGTACGGCAACGGCGGCTCCACGTTCCGGCCACTCGCACGCGGCCTCGACGTGGGCGGTCACGAAATGACGCATGGTGTGGTGGAAAAAACTGCCAACCTGATTTATCAGAATGAAAGCGGCGCGCTCAACGAGTCATTTGCCGATATCTTCGGCGCGATGATTGACCGCGACGACTGGCTTATTGGTGAAGACGTGATGCAGCCCAGCACCCACGTTGCGCTCCGCAGTATGCAAGACCCCCACAATGGGGTCAACTCAAACAGCCCGTGGTGGCAGCCCCGTACCGTGAGCGAGCAATACAACGGCACACAAGACAACGGCGGCGTGCACATCAACAGCGGCATTCCCAACTGGGCGTATTACCTCTTCGCCAACAACGCCAATGTGGGCAAGGACAAGGCCGAACAAGTGTTTTACAAGGCATTGAGGGACTACTTGGTGAAGTCAAGCAAGTTTGTGGATTTACGCATCGCCGTGCTCCAAGCAGCCAACGATTTGTATCCGCAGGGCAACCTCGTCGGCATCGCCGCCGCCGCCGCTTTCGACCAAGTCGGCATTCAGGGCAGCACGCCCGGCGGCAATTACCTCGGCAACCTTCCCACCAATCCCGGCACCGACTATGTGCTTTGCGTGACCAACAATTCGCAAAATCTTGAAGTCCGCAACGGGAGCGGCGCGCTCATTGGCACCATTTATACACAAGGCATCAAAAGCCGCCCCAGCGTGAGCGACAACGGGGGGCAAGTGGTGTTCGTCAATAACATCGGGCACATCATCACTATTGACCTTTCCTATACGCCGACTTTCCAAGCGGTCGTCAATCCACCGCTCAGCGCTCTGCCTGAGTGGCGCAACGCGGCCATCTCAAAAGATGGCACCTTCGTCGCTGCCCTGACACAGAACGAGAACAAGCTGATTTATGTGTATGATTTCATAGACAACAAACTCGTGTCATTTGAACTTTACAACCCAACTTACTCTACTGGCCAAAGCACGGGCGATGTGAAGTACGCCGACATCTTGGAGTTCGACTATTCTGGCGAATACATCATGTACGATGCTTTCAACGAACTTTCCAGCACCACCAACGGAAACATCAGCTACTGGGACATCGGCTTCCTGAAATTCTGGGAAGCAGGTGGGTTCGCCAACTCGAGCAATTATTTCATCACAAAACTATTCAACGGCCTGCCTCAGAAAACCAATGTGGGCAATCCGACCCTCTCCAAGAATTCGCCTTACATCATCGCGTTCGATTACTACGATGGCATCAAAGACCAGAACGACATCCTGGGCGCCAATGTGGAGACTGGCAATGTCGGTGTCATCTTGGAAAACAACGGCGCGTATAGCTGGCCCACCTACAACCGCTTGGACAACGCCCTCTACTACGAAGGCCCCAACCAAGCCGGCACCACCAACATCTACAGGCGCGGCCTCAACCCCGACAAAATATCGGGAACGGGCAACGAAACTCAATTCATCGCCGACCGCCAGTTGGTGGTGTGGTTCGCCAACGGCAACCGCAGCCTCAGCGTAAGCACCGACGAGCCTTTGCACTCAGCCATCAGCCTCACCGTCGTGCCCAACCCCGTGACGGACATGGCACGGCTCAACATCGAGGCCGCGAGCGCGGCCGCCGTCCAAGTCAGCGTGGTCAATCTGTTGGGAGCCACTGTGCAAAACCGCGAGGCTCAACTCGTGGAAGGCTCGAACCAGCTCGAGCTGAACATGCAAAATTTGCCCGCCGGCACATACTTCGTGCGGCTGTTTTCTGGCAATAGCGGCATCACCGCAAAAGTGGTGAAGCAATAGCTTTAAGCCAGCATTAAGTTTGACCGTGTGAGACATCCGAGCTGTATCCTTGGCTCGGATGTCTCTCTTTTGTCGGTTGGGCTCCTCATTTTTGCGCTATGTTTGAACCCTTATTCGCATGCTTTTGAAAAAAGTGCTTGGATAAACACACTCTCTATGAAATCGCTCACAATCGTTGCCCTACTCCTCTTTGCGTTTGTTGCTCCCCTATTCGGTCAAATATCCGTCGCAAACACCCCTGCAAGACCCAAACTCATCGTTGGCATCGTGGTGGACCAAATGCGTTATGACTTCCTCTATCGCTATCAAGCCAAATATGGTCAAAACGGCTTCAACCGTCTGCTGACCGAAGGCTTTTCCTGCGAAAACACGCGCTACAACTTTGCGCCGACGTACACCGCGCCTGGCCATGCGGCTATTTACACCGGTGCCACGCCATCCGTGACCGGCATCATCGGCAACGACTGGTGGGACCCTGAGTGGCGCAAACACCGCTATGTAACCACCGATGAGCGTTACAAAACCATCGGCAGCACCACCGTGAAAGCAGGTCAACATTCGCCCTCCGTATTGCTCTCCACCACCATCACCGATGAGCTGCGGCTGTCCAACAATTTCAAATCGAAAGTTGTGGGCGTTTGCCTCAAAGATCGAGCGAGCATCCTACCCGCAGGGCATATCCCCAATGCCGCCTACTGGTTCGACGACACTTCGGGCAATTGGATTACCTCCACTTACTACCCCGACTCCACGGGGCTGCCGAGGTGGGTGCAGGATTTCAATGCCAGCCGCCAATCCGATTCGCTGCTGTCTCAAAATTGGGACAAAATCGTGTCCGGCACTTATCAGGAGAGCTTTGAGGATTGGGACAGGTACAACAAGGGCGACTACGCTCGCTACCTTCATGGGAAAAAAATGCCCTACGACCTGTCCGCTTTGAAAAAAACAGGCGGCTACGGTTTGTTGCGCTTCACCCCCTTTGGCAACACGCTCACGCTCAATTTTGCGATGGAGGCCATCAACAAGATGCAGCTCGGCGCGGGCGAAGCAACCGATTTTCTTTGCATCAGTTTTTCAAGCCCCGACTATTGCGGCCACCAATTTGGCATTCACGCCGAAGAAACGGAGGATATGTATCTGCGTTTGGACCGCGAAATCGCCCGCTTTCTGGATTTCTTGGATAAAAAATTGGGCAAGAACAACGTGCTCTTGTTTTTGACCGCCGACCATGGCGCAGCGGAGACCCCGGCCCACCTCAACGACTTGCGCATCCCGGCCGGTGTTTTCCCGGAAAGCAAATTGGAAGACACGCTGGAAAAAGCATTGGCCAACGCGCTGGGCATCGGCGGCAACTTCATCCACGAGGCAAACAACCAGCAAATCTGGCTCAATTGGGACGCGATGGCCGACCTCGACATCGAGCCTAACGACGTGGCCTCCGTCATCATTGACCACTTGCGCAAGCAGCCAGGCGTGTACGACGCTTTCACCCGCGAGGAATTGATGATGTTGCCGTCCGAATATCCCTTTGCCCCTGAGCTCCGCAGGGGCATCCACCCGCGTCGCTCCGGCGACATCATTTTCCACCTCGACCCGGCTTGGCACGCGGACGACAAGACTTTCCCGAAAGGCGGCACCACGCACGGCTCCCCCTATACCTACGACACGCACGTCCCGCTCATCTGGTATGGCTGGAAAACAAAGCCCGGTGAAACCTTTGCTCCTGTGGACATTACCGACATAGCACCCACGCTATCCGCCATGTTGCGCATTGCAAAACCCAACGGGACTACCGGGAAAGTGATTGAGGAATTGATGAAATAGTAGGGGGCGCGGTTAGCCCTTGTTGGCCAGCTGCCCACAGGCCGCGTCAATGTCCTTGCCTCGGCTGCGCCGCACCGTCACCGTCACGCCTTCCTTGGCGAGGTAAGCCGCAAAGGCATTCAGGCGGTTTTCGTCGGATTTTTCAAACGCTGCGCCGTCTACCGGGTTGTATTCGATGATATTGACCCGAACGGGGAATTTTCGGCGGCAGAGCTGCACCAGTTTGGCGGCATCTTCAAGGCTGTCGTTGAAGCGCTCGAAGGCGATGTATTCGTAGGAGATGCGGTTTTTTGTTTTTCGATAAAAATACTCCAACGCCTCCATGAGTGCGGCGAGGTTGTTCGTCTCGTTGATGGGCATTATTTCGTTGCGCTTGGCATCGTCGGCGGCGTGTAGGCTGAGCGCGAGGTTGGAGCGAAAGCCATCGTCGGCCAATTTTCGGAGCATCTTGGCGATGCCTGCGGTGCTGACCGTGATGCGCCGAGCCGACATTCCCAACCCGCCTTGAGTGGGGGGGGCGGTTAGTCGGGCGATGCTCTCCATCGTGTTGGCGTAGGTCAGTAGGGGTTCCCCCATGCCCATGTAAACCACATTGGTCAGTGGGCGGCCAAATGCTTCGAGGCATTGGCGGTTCACGCCCACTACTTGGTCGAAGACTTCGGCAGCCTCCAAGTTGCGCTTGCGGCCCATGCGTCCGGTGGCGCAAAAGGCGCAAGTGAGACTGCATCCGACTTGTGTGCTGACGCAGACGGTAAATCGCTCTTCGGCTGGCACGGGAATGAGGACGCTCTCGACGCGGTGCCCATCCCAAGTGAGCCAGCGCGTCTTGATGGTGCCGTCGGCGCTGTGCTGCACTTTGTCTTCGCGGAGGGTGTGCAGCGTGAAATGCTCCCTTAGTCGCTGACGCAAGTCTTTGGAAAGATTCGACATCGAGTCGAGGTCCGTCACGGCTTTTGTCCAGAGCCATTCATAAAGTTGGCGGGCGCGAAAACGCGGCTCTCCCCACGCCGCGAGGGTGGCTTCAAGTTCGGGCAAAGAATGGGCGCGTAGGTCGGTCACGGTGTTGGTCGAGAATGTTGAGTGGTTGTTAGTCAGTTTTTTTCGTGAAAGCTTAGCGTTTGCCCCCACCCCCTCCCGCCTGCTGGCGGGAGGGGGTGGGGGCAAACGCATCAAAATGGCACAAACCTCGGAGAGGTAAAATGTTGGTAGAAACGCCCCATTTTCGCGGTGTTTACGACCCCGGCGGGGTCGAATGTTGGTGACCTGTTTGCTGCTATAGACATTTGACCTCTCCGAGGTCGTGATAATTATCACAAAAACACACCATTTCTACCCATGTCAAACCTCTTCGAGGTCGGTTGTATTTTGATGCGTTTGCCCTAGGGGGTGGGGGTGCAAGAGCGGTTTTTTTCCCACTAATAAAAAAAGCGACGTATTGCGCTCTCACGCAACACTTCGCTTCCTGATTTTATTGATGCAGTTTGACTGGTTATAGTTTCCAGTCGTCTTCGTCGTCAATTTCGTCTTTCTTTTTGCGCGATTTTTTCTCTTCGGGAGCTTCGTCCTTCTCTTCTTCTTCGTCGGTCTCTACGCGGTCTTCGATTTCGTCGGTTTCTTCGTCGCGGAGATCTTCGTCTTCCATGTCGCGGTTGTTGGCTTCCCATTCAGCCTGACGACGGTCGAATTCTTCGTAATCGAATTCCGGCATCAGGTCGGTCTTGACGTGGTTCACCACTTCGTTGAGCGAGGCAACAAAGCGATTGAAATCTTCCTTGTAGAGGAAAATTTTGTGACGCTTGTAGCCGTAGCCATCTTCACGGCGCGTGCTTTCGGTGATGGTGATGAAGTAGTCGTTGCCCCTCGTTTTCTTCACATCGAGGAAGTAGGTGCGGCGTTTGCCAGCGCGGACGCGCTTGGAAAACACGCTTTCCTCTTGTTCGCGGTCGCCCCGGTCGCGGTCGAAGCCTCCCCGGTCGCGAAAGCCGCCCCTGTCTCTGTCCCTGAAATCGCCCCGGTCGCGAAAGCCGCCTCTGTCGCGGAAGTCTCCTCCCCGGTCGCGGTTGTAGCCCCGGTCGCGGTCGTAGCCCCGGTCACGATTGTCGCCTCTGTCGCGATCATAACCTCGGTCTCTATCCCGAAAATCCCGGTTGTCTCTCCGTTTGAAATTCCCGTATTCCACCTGTCAAAAAAAGTTTAGTGAATAATTTTGGTGAACAAATTGCGAGCAAAGGTAGATTTTCCAACGAAACAACCATGTCTTTTGAAAGAAATTCTGTCTTTTGGGTTTTCCTATCCCCTTGATGGCTTGGTTGAAGGAAGGGGAATGGGGGCATTGGGCGTTTGGGGCGCATTTTCAATGGTCGCGTTTATACCTTGGTTCACTAGATTTACCGGGATTTGTCGGATGACCATGATTGATGTCCCTGACTTCGAATAGATTGCGCTTTTAGCCATGCCCAAAACTTAGCGGCGCGAAGCATATATGCCGGCACAGCGTTCCGATTTACTTGCGACCATTGAAAATGCGCCCGACGTTTTAGGAATTTATTGCCTCCTCATCCCCTTCAACACGAATACCCCTTCTTCGCTCATCACTCGCAAAAAGTAAATGCCAGTTGGTAGCGTCTCCAACGGGACAGCCGTTTGCTCCGAAAGCACATCGCCGCTCCAATGCAGATGCCCCGCAGCGTCGAGCAATTCGACGCGGGCAGTGTGCGGGACTTTGCCCGAAAGCCGATGCAGACTGGCGACGTGGGTCGCGGGATTGGGGGCAAGGCTCCATGAGGCTGGGACTGGCGGCGGCACGGGGCTGCTGCTCGACTGGTCGGGACACTCGAATTGCAGGACAAATTGCTGAAAGCCGGGTGTTTTGTCGTTTTGCAGGGAAAAATCGTCACCAAAATCAAGGGTGGTATTTCGGAAATTGGAGCCGAATATCGCGTGTTTTTTATTGGTACGGAGAAAGGGAAAAGAGCCGAGGAAGCCGCCGTTTGAACCTTGCACGAGCAGGTTGTCGTCGAAATTGGCATCGTAAGAGCGCACAGCCATGCCGCCGATGTCAGAAAACTGGAGCAACAAACGGCCACAAAAAGGCTGCAACGCAGCGTGTGGGTAGTCAGTGGAGAGAAAACCTTCAAGAATAGTGTCTGACCACAGCGGGTCGCCGTTGGGCGAGTAGGCTTTTAATCGGTAGCCTGCGGATTGGTTGGGGCCGGCATCGAAGTCGTACGACAGCAGGAAGGCGTTGCCGCCAAACACCGCCACTTTGGGATGCTCGTCGAATGTGATGTAGTTGTATGCTCGAATCCAATGCGCCGTGAAAGAGGAATCGAGCCGGACGATATAGTTGGCATAGCCGGTTTGCATCGGTGGTTCGGGCACCATTAGGTTGGCGAACATGTCCCACGGAGCGGCTGTGCCGACGGCGTACAACCGCCCTTCGTCGTCGAGCGCGAGTTGGCTGATGCTGCGAATGTCGAGTGTTTTTTCAAGTTGCAAATTGCCGTCGAAGTTGTAGCGCCGCAGTCTCGACTGTATCGCTTCGTGGATGCCGGCGACGTAGATCGCATCGGGGGCTACCGCCAGCGTCCAGCCAAGACAGTCTTCCGGCAACGTGCTTAGGTAGGTGTCCACCCATTGAAAATGTCCATCGGGAGCCAGTTTTGCGATGAAAAAACTGGCATCGTAGTCGTTGACTCCGGGAATAAGCCAATCGGGAGTCAGCCGAAAAGTGTCCACATAGCCGCCTGTGATGACCAAGCCGCCGTCGGGTGTCAGCGCGGCGTCGCAGATGCGGGCGATGTTGCCGGGGAATTCGCGCCGCCAGAGCAGTGTTCCGTCGGGGTGGTATTTGCTCAATACCGGGTCGCCCGCCGGGAACAGCCCCAATATGCCACTTTGCCCAAAGGTATTTTTAAGATTTAGCGTGGAAGCAAGGTAGAGGTTGCCTTCCGCATCAAGAGCTCCAGCTGTGAGCACCCCAGAATCTGGCTGATGAATCGGTCGGGCATCGGTCAGTTTTTGGGCAAAAAGGGAGGAAAAGAAGGTTGTCAGCGGGATAAAAAGGCACAAACGGCGCATGGTCGTTTTTTTGCCACAAAATTGGGGGAGATAGCTGAACATTGCACTCGCATGAACAGGTGAAAACACGCTATTTTTGGCCAAAAACATGAATGATGTCACCGCGTAAATTCTTGATTGCCTGCCTTTTTTCTTTTTGTGCCGCACCTGACTTGGTGGCTCAGCCGCAACCTGTCCATGTCGGCATCTACTTGATGAATTTGTATGACCTGAACATGGACGAACATTCGTTCTACGCAGATTTTTACATTTGGTTCAAATGGAAGGGAGAGATTGACCCCACGGAAATCGAGTTCGTCAACCTGATAGAAAAATGGAGCATGGCGCACGAGCAATCGGGCGACAGCAGCAGTTTTTTGTTGAAAGACGGCACCAATTATCGCATTTTCAGGGTGGAGGGTCGTTTTTTTCACTCTTTTTCCCTCAGCCGTTTTCCTTTGGACAAACACAAACTCGACATACAGATTGAAAGCCCGGAGCATCCTGCCGCGGCGCTCGTGTATCTGCCCGACACCAACGCTGCCGAAATTCGTAACACCCTGAAGCTCATCGGCTGGGAGACGAAGGGCTGCCAGTTGCAATCGTCCGTTCATGACTACGGCACGGACTTCGGCAACCCAGAGGAAAACGCCCAACGATACAGCAACCTGACCTTCACCGTCACGCTGGCACGCCCGCTGAGTTATTTCATCCTCAAGATGTTGCTGCCCATTTTGATTGTCATGCTGGTCAGCATCGGGGCGCTCATTCTGCACCCTTCCTACATTGACACGCGCTCGTCGTTGCCCATTGGCGGGCTGCTGACGGCGGTGTTTCTGCAACAGTCGTACAGCGACGCGCTGCCCGACACGGGCTACATGGTGTTGATGGACAAAATCTATCTCCTTTGTTATTTCTTGATTTCGATGGTGTTGCTGCAAGTCATTCGGGCGGGCAACGATTTGGCACGCAACCAACCGGAGCAAACCATCATTCGTAGGGAGCGGCGACTGGCGCGGGTTTTCTTCGCTATCTTCATCATGGGCGTATTTGCGCTGTGTCTCTGGTAAAGTTTTTCGAGACATCGTTTTTTTTGTTCAAATAACGCAAGGTGGATACATTTGGCCTTCCATTCACGAACTCAAAAACAACACTCGCCTCCGCCTGTTTTTGCGGAAAAAACAAACTGTTCGCGCTCGACCGATGTCCCAATTTCAATTCTACCAACCTTTCACGGGTGTCGTCCGGCACCTGATTATCATCAACGTCCTGATGTTCGTAGGCACATACATTATTCTTGGCGAGCCACAGCGGGACTACACGACTGGCGAATACTACGACATGGGGCGCTTGGCGTTGGCGGTTTATATGCCGGGTTCAGAATACTTTCGACCTTACCAGATAGCGACCCATATATTCATGCACGGCAACTTGATGCACCTGCTGTTCAATATGTTGGCGCTCTATATTTTCGGCCCTATGATAGAAATGGTGTGGGGACATAGGCGCTTTTTGTTTTATTATTTGTTTTGTGGTGTGGGCGCTTACATTCTCTACACGGGCGTGCAGTGGTGGGAGCTTCAGCAGATGGGCATGGACCCTCGCGCTTGGAA
Organism: Saprospiraceae bacterium; assembly: GCA_026129545.1. NCBI lineage: Bacteria > Pseudomonadati > Bacteroidota > Saprospiria > Saprospirales > Saprospiraceae > Saprospiraceae bacterium. Next base: position 28,799 of record JAHCHX010000005.1, on the reverse strand, counting down.
CGTGCCGATGCTGGGGGCATCGGGGGCTGTTTTCGGGATTTTGGCTGCATTTGCCTATCTTTTCCCGAACCAGATAATCAGTCTGCTGTTTCCGCCCATATCCCTCAAAGCCAAGTATTTCGTACCGATTATGGCGGGGCTGGAGCTATTTTATGGAGTGCAACGCTTTTCGACGGGGGTGGCGCATTTTGCTCACTTGGGCGGCGCGGTTTTTGGTTTCATATTGATAATGATTTGGTATCGGGGGCGTTTCCAATGACGAACACCGATTTCACATCCTACACCGATTCAACAAAAAGCAATGGCGGTTTTTAGGTCCATTTGGGAAGACATCAAACATTCGTTTCGAGCTGGCAACATGGTGACGCGATTGGTCATCCTGAACTTTGCCGTGTTCGTGTTGGTGAAAATCCTCTTTGTGTTGTTGTGGATGACTGGCAGGGCGGGCGACTGGTACGAGCAGGTGCTGCTGTTCTTTTGCATGCCGGGCGATTGGAAACTGCTCTGGCATTTTTGGGCACCCGTCACCAGTATTTTCCTGCACGAAAGCTTTTGGCATTTTTTGGGCAATACCATCACGCTCTATCTCTTCGGCATCATTGTCGGCGATTTGATAGGCGACAGGCGGGTGCTGCCGATCTACCTTTTGGGCGGCTTGGTGGGCAATGTGCTTTACTTTTTCTCTGCCCAATTCATGCCTTATGTTGGTTCCTACGCTTTGGGAGCCTCTGGCGCGATAATGGCGCTGGCGGGGGCTGCGCTCATCCTTGCGCCCGACTATCGCGTCATGCTCTTTCTGCTTGGCGAGGTGAAGGTGAAGTACATCGTGCTGGTGCTGGTGTTGCTCGACTTTGTGGGCATAGCCAACCAAAGCAACACGGGCGGCCACGCGGCGCATCTCGGAGGCTTTGCGGCAGGCTGCTGGTTCGTGTTTCTACTGCGCGACGACCGCGACCTATCGGAGCCGATTAACCGCTTTTTGGACAGGCTCATGAGTTTGTTCGCACCGGCTCGCCCGCGCCCCAAAAAGACAAAACGCAAGACCCAACCCGCCTTCCGCGCCACTTTCGGCGGGGCTAAGGGCAGCAATGTGAGCGACACGAACGACCTGTCGTTCCAAGAGCGTCTCGATGCCATTCTGGACAAAATCAAGGAGAGAGGTTACGAAAATCTCGAGCAGGAGGAAAAAGACTTTCTCTACGAAGCAAGCAAAAAATAGATGCGCTACCTCATCAAGAACGCGGTCAAAATCATCAGTGCCGCCGTGGTGCTGCTGACGCTGCTGGCATACATCTGCCCGCACGTCAATCCCGCGTCCTTCCCGTGGCTGGCGTTTTTTGGCACCGCTTTCCCGTGGCTCTTGTTGGCCAATTTGTTCCTCGTTGTGTTGTGGACTTGGCGAGCCAGCCGTTTTGCCTTGTATCACTTGGGCATCTTGGTTTTTGGCTGGCAGTATGTCACCGGCTTTTTGGGCTTCGACTTTGGGAAAGACACCAAGCCGGAGGGGGCCTTCACGGTGGCCACGCACAACATCGGCGGCGTGTGGCACGGCCAACACTTTATTTCCGACTCGTTCAGGGAGGCCACTGCCGAGCGTTACGCTCGTTTTTGGAAAAAAAACGGGGTGCCAGACGTGCTGTGCGTGCAGGAAATCGGAACCAAGTTCTATCATCTGCTGGGGAAAAAAATGGGCTACGACTACACCTTCAACCTCAAAAAAGGCACGGTCATCTTCAGCCGATTCCCCATAGAGGCGGGGGGCGAAATCCCATTCGATAAGACTTCCAATTCGTCGCTTTGGGCCGATGTGCGCGTTGGGAAAAAGTTGGTTCGCATCTACAGCATACACTTGCAATCGAACAAGGTCACTGTCACGACTGAGAAGGTCATAGAAAATCCCAATTTGAAGGAGCGCGACACTTGGAGAGAAATCGGCGGCGTGCTCAGACGAGTGGGAGGCGCCACCCGCATCCGGGCCGAGCAAGCGCAGCGCGTGCGTCAGCATCTCATTTCCTCGCCTCATCCCATCGTGGTGTGCGGCGATTTCAACGACACGCCCAACTCCTTTGTGTATGCACACATCTCGCAGGGGCTTTCCGATACCTTTCGCAAAAAGGGTTTGGGTCTCGGCACCACCTTCGCAGGCGTGTTGCCTCTTTTGCGCATTGACTATGTGCTGGCCGAAACTGGTTTTTCGGTGTATGCCTGCCACACCATCAGGGCGGGCGATTCGGACCACTATCCTGTGGTGGCGACGCTGGGGTTTTAAAACAGCCTCTAACGCACCGCGCAGCGCAACAACTCCACACCTTCGATGCTTCCTTCCAACACGTCACCAATTTTCACTGGCCCCACGCCTGCTGGCGTGCCAGTAAAGATGTAGTCGCCCTTGTGCAGGGTGAAATAGCGCGAGATGTGGCAAATCAACGTGTCGAAGGAGAAAATCAAATCGCGGGTGTGGCCGTCCTGCACCACTTCGCCATTTTTCTTTAATTGAAAGTGAATGTCCTGCGGGTTTTTCAACTCTGCCAACGACACAAAGCGGCTGATAGGCGCCGAGCGGTCGAATCCCTTGGCGATTTCCCACGGATGGCCTTTTGATTTGAGTTTGTCCTGCACGTCGCGGGCGGTGAAGTCAATGCCGAAAGCCACCGCGTCGTAGTAGCGCGAGGCAAATTCGGGTTGCACCGAGCGCCCGTTTTTGCAAACGCGCAACACGATTTCGCCCTCGTAGTGCAAGTCTTGCGTGAAGTCGGGGTGGTAGAACGGCTTGTTGTTCACCAGCAGCGCGGTCGGCGGCTTCATGAAGATGAGCGGCTCCGACGGCACGGGGTTGTTGAGTTCCTTGGCGTGGTCCACATAATTGCGACCGATGCAGAAGATTTTCATGGGGCGAAAGTAGGGAACTTTGATTTTTCATCTCTGTGGTTGGCAGCCTGCGTCACATCCCCTTCAAATTATCCTCCGGGTTGTGTGGCCTACGGCGATAAAAAAATTACGCGCGCCAAACTTGACGCGGTTGTTCTCCATTCCCGGATTGTTCATTGTTCAACCGCAGGCCGGCGATTAAGTTTTACCCGCCTTCTTACGCCGGCATATACCCTGTTGGCTCGCTTCGATAACCCAATTCAGCCACTTTTGCTCCCCGATGCCGGTAAAATTCCGGGTCCTCCGGTGCCCAGGTGGCCAAGCCGTCCACATAGCGATTGAACATGCAGAATGCTGCTGCGATGAGTACGGTATCGTGTATGTCGCGGTCCGTCGCGCCTTTTTCCCGAGCAGCAGCCACTTGTTCGGCGGTGACGTGCTTTCCGCCTTTCTGCACACTCGAGGCAAGGATGAGCAAAGCCCGCATTTTGTCCGAAACGGGCGCGCTGTGCAGGTCGCATTTGACTGCTGCCACGGTTTCCTCTTCGCCCAGGTAGTGGCTTGCCACTGCGCCATGAATGTTTTGGCAAAAATAACAGTCGTTGAGGTGCGAGACATACGCGCCAATCAGCTCGCGCTCGCCCCGGCTCAGCCCCTCGTCGGTAGCAAGCAGCGCATTGGCGAAGTCGTTGAGCGGTTGAGCGGTGTGCGGGCTGAAGGCCATAGGGCCTCGAATGCCGGGGAGATCGTTACCAAGATTGATATGTGCCATGTGTGAAGGTAGTGAGCAGATGAGCAATGTGAGCGAGTGAGCGACGTGGATGTTCCCATCCACTTACTTTTTAGGTGGAACGTAGCCGTTTTTGCCTATTCGCTCGCCCATAGAAGCCCAAATTTCCGTGGCATCGGGCGGCGGCGTGCTGGTGGCAAGCCCATCCACATAACGGTTGAAAAGGCAAAAAGTAGCGGCTATGAGCACCGTGTCGTGGATGTCCCGGTCTCCGGCACCGTTGGCGCGGGCTTCTGCGACAAGTGCCTCCGATACGGTGCGCGCGTCTTTTTGGACACAATCCGCAATACGGAGCAGCGATTTTATTTTGGCAGAAATAGGCGCGGTCTCGTAATCGTCCAACACAAAATCAACCACCTGTGCATCCGCTTGAAACAGGTATCGCGCCGCAGCAGCATGGCTCGAAAAACAGAAGGTGCATTGGTTGCGGTGCGAAACAAAGGCCGCAATCAGTTCGCGCTCGGCTTCCGAAAGCGGCGATTCGCCGCGCAGCAGGGTTTGGGCCAATTCGTAGAGGTGCTGCCCGGTATCAGGGCGGTACTCCGCGAGGCTTCGTATGCCGAGGGCCTGTTCGGGAAGGGCGATATGTGGCATGTGTTTGTTGAAAACAGGTGAAAAAATATTTGGCTAATCGGGCCTTGTATGTTTATCGAAATACAACGCAGTCCAAGCAACCACAAATGCCCCGGAAAACACCAGCATCGCATTGGCATACCCGCCCAGTACCGTTACCAAGGCTCCTACAAAAAATACTGCCGAGGTGGTGAATACCCGCCCGATGTTGAAACAAAAACCCGTGCCGGTAGCCCGCACTTCGGTCGGGAACAACTCCGTGACGTACACCGTCAGCGCCCCTTGGCTAATGCCGAAAAACAGCGCCAGCACAGCGGTTTCGACCAAGACAAGGGGTGAAAAACTTTGGTTCGACACAAACAGGAGGGCGCATACCATGAGCGTACCCGCGAAATTGCTCAGCAAGGTACGCCGCACCCCCATTTTATTGACCAAAAAACCGGATATCCCGGTGCCGAGCATACCCCCCATTCCCAATATCATCATGGTTGTTCCGCGCATTTGCCCCGCTTCCTCGCCGCCGCCGATGAGGCTGTCCACCCAAGTCGGCATCCAAGAAAAAATAGCCCACAGCCCCACGAGATCGAATCCGTAAACGATGGACCCGACGATCAGTTTTTGACGGTTCGGAGGCCTGAATAGAGATTTTAGCGGCGATTCATCCGCCTTTTCTCGGACCTGTATCGCGGTTTCTTTCAATAAAAACAACACCAAAAGGGCCACTGCAACAGGTGCAAAACCGATCAAAAACGCTTCCCGCCAATCGCTCAGCAGTACATTCAGCCCACCGGACAACACAATGCCAACCGGAAAAGCCACTCCCAAAACGCCCTGTGCCACGGCCCTGCTGTCCGCCGGCCAGCGTTCCGACACCAGCACGGCGCAGCTGAGCAACACACCCGAAACCCCTACGCCAGCCATTGCCCGCAGCACGACCACCCAGACCCAATCGTGTGCGCCCGCGGCAGCTACGGTGAACACGCCACAGGCGGCTGCTGAAATCGCGAGCATCTTCACCCGACCGAAACGATCGCTCAGCATACCAATCGCCAAGCCGCCCACGGTCATGCCCGCAAGATAGGCCGCGTTCAGGTACGGCCCCACGCGGCTCATGGTGGCTTCGTCGGCACGGCCAAGCATATCCCGAACCACATCGGGCAAATAGACCGACATCAGCATGGATATGGTGCCGCTGCAGATGTAGGTCAAGATGCACAGCACGAGCAGCAAAAAGGGGCGGCGCGGCAAATTATAATCCATACGTCAGCGCAAGGTAGTATATGCCCCCCACGGCCGGACTGCCGTAGGCTTGCACGACGTACTTGTTGGTCAGGTTGGTGGCACCGAGTTTTACGGTAGTTTTTACACCCGGAAGCCGGTAGCTCACTTGTGCGTCAATCAAATTGTAGGCTTCTACCGTACCGGGGCGAAGTTCGTTGAGCGTGCCGTACCACTCGAAGGATTCCTGCCAGCGCCACGCCACGTTGAACCCAAAGCGGTCGGTCACACGGGGGTTCGAGAACCCGATGTTGGTTTTCCAGCGCGGGGTATTGAAGGCCGGAATGTTGTTCGGGTTGGCGTCGAGGATGTTGAAATCGCTCCAGGTCGTGTTGCCGCTCAGGCGATAACCTTTTGGGAATAAGTACGTTAGTCCAAGCGTAGCCCCTTGTGTGGAAACTTTGTCGGCTGCATTGGTATAGAGTTGGAATGCCAGGACATCATTGTTCAGAAAATCATTGGCAACAGCTGGATTTATAGTGCCGTCAGGCAACAGTACCGTGGCGTTGTTTGGACGAATAACGACTTGGTTGATGATGAAATCCGTGAACGTGCTGTAGTAGAAGTTGGCATCGGCCACGAGGTTGTCGGTCAGCAATCCTTTGTAACCGATCTCGTACGTCTGGTTGCGTTCTGGTTTGATAAACGCCACATCCGATTTTTGAAACTTGTCTTTGTTGGCAAAGACGGCATCGGGAAAAGAGGCGCCCGATTGCAAGGACTGTTGGAAACCTTGAAAGAAAGCGCCCACGGAAGCCGCCGTCACCGAGTTTTCATAAGCATTCCAGCCTTTTGAATTGTCGGGAGCGCCGCCGAGAATGACAATCGGCCCTACGTTGAGGCTGATATACTGGTCGCCTACGGTTGGGTTGCGAAAACCGCTTTGGTAGGAAAGGCGCACGTTGTGCCGCTCCGAAGGGGACACAACCGCCGAAATACGCGGCGTAAAGCGCCCCTCGAAACTTTCGTTTTTGTCGTAGCGCACCGAGCCTACAAAGCGCAGTTTGTCGTTCATCAACGATTTGGAAGCTTGCACAAACGCGCCAAGCTCGTCGTTGGTCACCTTTTGGTCTTTGTCGTCAAACAGGGTGCCCTCGGTATTCATGTCGTAGCGGCGTACGTTTCCGCCCGCCTGCAATTCCACGAATTGCACGATGGAGGTAAAATCGTACTGCACATCGGCGTGGTAAAGTTTGCTTTTGCTCAAAACCCCGGCGCCCGGCAATCCGGGTGTAGCGATAAGTCTGGCTTTTTCCCGCTCAAACTCGGCCGAGCCGGGCAGGAATCGCCCTTGGTCGGCAAACGCCCGCGCTGCCGAATGGTCGCCTCCCGCTACCCCGTTGATGCCGCCGTTGAATGCGGTTTCGTATCGCATGAACCAAGTTGCGTCGGCTTGGGCTTCCGGCACTACATTTCCGTTGAGGTCACGCACCCAAGTGCGGGCTATTTTTTGGCCGAGATTGCGGGTACTGTACGAATCGTTGGAATTTTCGTTGGAGGAATAGGCGCGTACAAAAAAGTTGCGCCCGCGCAATTCGAGCCGCGGCTGCGTGAACGCAAAATTGTTGAGGCAAAAACGGCTGCTCCCGGTGTAGTTGGCCGTACCTTGGTTGTAATTGAAAGCGGCAATCGCCTCCAAGCCATCGCTGATTCGGTAGTGCAAGGCGCCGCCGAGTCGCAAAGAATATACATCGTACTCGGTCAGGTCATATTCGGTGTAACCGGTACGCGATACTTCCCCTATGTTGTTCAGGGTGCTTACTATCTCATCGCCGTAGATATTCAAGGCGTTGCGGGCGGGGTTGTTTGGCCCTTTTTGAGCGGCAGGCGTGTTGGGGTTTACATCGGTGTAATCCGTTGCATACCAATCTCTTCCGGCAAAATAGGAAGCGTTTATTTTGAATGCGACGCGTTTGTTTATTGCTTTGGCATACCGCGCCGATACCTCGTACAGCGGTTCGGCATTGTAATCGCCGTCGTTGATGTGGTTGATACCCAATTTGGTCTGGACGGTAAGTCCTTCAAAATCCCAGGGGTTTTTGGTGTGGGTGTGCAACAGGCCATTGAATGCCACTGGCCCCCAAAGCGCGGATGCCGAGCCGGGGATAAGTTCCACACTTTCCACGTCGAGGTCGGAGGGGCCAAAGAGGTTGCCGGGTGAGAAGCCCAGCCCTGCCGATTGGTTGTCCATACCGTCAATCAACTGGAGGAACCGGGCATTGCCCGTGTCGTTGAATCCGCGGGTGTTGATTTCCTTGTACGTCAGGCTGCTGGTCACCATGTCCATGCCTTTGAGGTTGGCGGTGGCATCAAAGTAACTGAGCGTGGCGATGTTTCGGACAGCAACATTGTCCATTTTTTCGATGCTTACGGGGCTGCGCAATAAGCGTTCTTCGGTGCGTGAGGCCGAAACGACAATTTCGTTGAGCGCCGAAAGACTTTCCGAAAGATTGATTTCCAACGGTGTGTTCGCATTCGAGATAGCAAATTCCTGTCGGGCCAGACCGACCGACCAGACCACCAGCGTGAGTGGTGGCGTAGCATCGGTGTTGAGGGTGAATTGACCGCCGACATCGGTTGTGGCGCCGCCCGATTTGCCTTTTATGGAGATTGTAGCCCCTGCGATACCCTCCCCATTGGAAGCATTTCGAACCGTGCCTCGCAGGGTGGTTTGGGCAAAAACAGTACATGCAAAAAGGCTTAGAAACAGAAAGGGTAGTAGTTTTTTCATGCGCTTTAAATTTTTGAATGTCAAAGTTTTGGAAATAAAAACCATCCCTCGGTACGAACGAATCGTTGAGGATGCTCGGTTGGTTTCCGAAATACTTGAAAACTGGGAAAATGACTGGGCGAAGGTGCTACAGCCAATCTAAAACTGCCAAGCGTGCAACAGGATTATAAGCAAATTTTAATGTGCGGGTTTGAGTGCGCCGGGGTCATGGCGTGTTCGTTCGAGCAGTAACCAAATGGCTCACGCGCTTATATCAGAGGCTTGTCGTACCCTTCCGGGCGTCGCCCATAGCTCACCGCGATGCGCTCGCCGAGGTGCTGAAAATAGACAGGATCGTCGGGCAGGGCGGTTGCGAGGCCGTCCACATACTTGTTGTACAGGCAAAAGAGTGCGGCGATAAGCACCGTGTCGTGGATTTCGAGTTCCGTGGCGCCGGCATTTCGGGCACGGACAACGGCGCTTTCCGTCACGAAGCGACCGCCGCGTTGGGTCAGTTGGGCTATGTGGAGCAGGGATTTCATTTTTTCAGAAATCGGCGCAGACTCAAAATCGCGGCGGATGTGTTCACAGGTTTCGCTTTCGCCTAGAAGTACATCAGTGACGGCGGCGTGTGCGGCGGCACAAAAACGGCAATCGTTGGCCTCTGAAACGACGGTGGCAATCATTTCCCGCTCTGCAAAGGTGAGCGTGCCGGGCCCGCGCAGCAGGAGTTGCGTGAGGGCGCGAATGGGTTCGGCGGTATCTTTTCGGTATTCCAAAAGGCCGGTGATGCCGGGCAGGTGCGGAGCGACAGGGATGTGTGGCATGTGTTTTTTTTTTACTTCACCATTAACGTACGAGACTTGCTGCGGTGGAGGTCTTTGGCGATGGAAAAGCTCTTTTTCCGGCTGGTTTCATTTCTGCCCTGCTTGGTGTTCTCTCCAAGCGCACCTCCGGCGAGATGCCAATCTGCCCCTTCTCACTCCGCCACTTCTGCTTGGTGGAAACACCGGGCAGGGCAGGAAATTTACTTGGCAGCCTGCGTCACATTCCCTTCAAATTGTCCTCCGGGTTTCTATCCACTAGCAGCGAGAATGGGTCCACGCCCGCCTTGTCGGGTTTTTCGTCCACGGTGAAGGTGAACGTGTTGAGCGGTTGGGTGATGCGCACGCGCTCGCGGTGCAGGGTCTTGCCGTACTTTTTGCCGGAGGCGGGTTTGGCGAAGGCGCCGATTTCGATGTAGTCGTTCACGGGCACCTCGGTTTCCTTGCCGAGTTCGTCGGCTTTTAGTTTGCGGCATTCGATGTGGATGGTCACTTCCCACTTTCCGTTGCCGAGGTCTTTGGCGGAGGCTTCCTTGCAGCGGTTTTCGAAGAGGGTGATGTCCTCGAACAGGTCTTTCACCACATAGTGCAGGGAGTCGGGCGCGTGGTCGTAGAACTCGTCTATGGCATCGAGGCTGACCGGATAGGGTGGGGGCGCGTATCGGAATTTTTCCAAAAACGCTCGCAAGGCAGCGTTCACTTGCGCTTCCCCAAGCATTTCTTTGAGATAATACATGGCACCGCTGCCTTTGTTGTAGTGGATGTAGCCTTGGTTTTCGCACTTGGCCAGCGGGAGTTCTTTTTGCGATTCGCGCCCACGTCCGCGCAAGTAGCGGTCCATCTCGTACTTCAGGAACTTGCGCATCTGGTCGCGCCCATATTCGTGTTCCATTACCATGAGGGCGCTCCACTGCGCGAAAGTTTCCACCAAAAACTCGCCGCCCTGCATGAGCGCGCCACATTCTTGGTGCCCCCAGTATTGGTGGCCAATCTCGTGCGCGGCCACATAGAACATCATGTCAATATCGGCATCCGGGTCTTTGAAATCCTGAATGAAGCCCACGCCCTCGGAATAGGGCATGGTGCCGGGGAAGGCTTGCGCGAAGGTGGCAAAGCGCGGAAACTCGATGATGCGGCATTGCTTGTGGTAGTAGGGGCCAAAGTTTTGGGTGTAGTAAGCCAGTGATTTCTCCATCGCGCCGAGCATACGTTCCACATTGAAGTCGTGGTCTTTGTGGTAATATACCTCGAGTTTGACCCCGTTCCAGTCGCGGCGTGCCACTTCGTAGCGGGCGCTCATGAAGGAGTAGAAATTGAAGGAGGCGTGGTCGAGTTTGTAGTGGAAGCATCGGCGGCCATTTTCCTCCCATTCGCGGAGGAGCGAGCCGGGGCCGATGGCGATTTGGTCGGGAGCTGTGCGGATGATGGTTTCTACCTCCACCCAATCGCTGTTGATGCCGATATAAGCTTCTCGGCGGTGCAGCGAGTCTTGGCGATTGAGGGCGGGGCGGCGGCTTTTTTCGGGCAAATTGAAATGTTTGCGGCGGTTCTTGTCGGACAGTTCAGCATCTGCCTGATAGCCAAATATGGGGATGATGTCGGTGTTGTCGAAGAAGGTGCCGTTTTGGGTGATGCGGCTCCACGAGATTTCGTTTTCGAAGCCTTTTGGCTCAAAACGCAGGTTGAATTCGAGCAACATGGAATCGCCGGGCTGGAGCGCCGGTTGGAGGCGGAACATTTGCCAGTGAAGCGCCGAGTCGTTGTGGAGCAGGGAGAGGCGCTCGTTTTTCAGGTCGAACTTGCCGTGTTGAGGCGTGTTCAGAAAGAGAGTGTCTATGGGTTTGTCGTAGATGTTGCGCGTCCAGAATCGCCCATTCACCCGCATGGTGCGTGTTTCGGGATAGAGGTCTATGTCGTATTTGGCATCATAGACGCGGGGTTGCTCGCGGCCTTCATATTGTTTGTACTTGATTTCATAATCGCGGCGCTGGCGCTCTTGCTGGCCGCTGTTGACATACTTGTTGAGCAGTTGGGTGTTGTAAAACGCCCAGCCTGCCACGCCGAGCCAAGCGGCCAACGTTCCGATGCCAAACGAGCGATATTGCCGCCATTCGAGGCGGGCGAGTTTTAGGCGTTTTTTCCACCAAGTCTCCTTGCCGCGCGGCCAGAAGAGGATGGCGGCCAATGCCAACAAGGCGCTGAACAAAAGCCAATAGGTGTTGAACCAAAACAGGCTTTTGCCAAATGGCTGATAACTGTAGAAATCGGAGAGGGTGTAGTCGGGGGTGCCGCCGAATTTGAGCATATTGCTTTCTATTTTCAGCGTGTCCCACACGAAACTGTTGACGATGATGAGCGCGATGGTGAGGAAAAAGCCGAGGTACATGTTGGGAGAGAGTGCCTGCACCAAAAAGGCTAACGCCAACATGAAGGCGAACCCCAGCATATCCATCACCAGCAATTCGCGCACATATACCCAGAGGTCGTGACGCGCGTAGCCCATTATTTTTTGGGCAATGATGGCTGTGGCCATGACGAGCAATTGCAACACGAGCATGATGCCCAGCACCGCCGCGTATTTGCCGAGCCACGTCGTCCAGTTTTGGGTGGGCAGGGCATCCACGATTTCGCTCACGCGGCTGTTTCGCTCTTTCCAGATGATGGCGCCGCTGAAATACACCATGATGATGATGGTGAACAGATAAAACGAGCCTCGTATGTAGCTGACCATTGTGTAGGTGACGGGGAGCTCGTGGGTTCCGTAGCCTTCGTTGGCATAGAACAGGTTGGGCACGCAATTGAGCAGTCCCAACAGCGCGAGCAGGATGAAGGCTGTGCTGCGCACGATGCCCCACCATTCGGTTTTTGTCTGGCTCCACAACTGGCTGAGGGCGGTGCCAAGCCCTTTGCCAGGCGCCACTTTGGGCAGCGCCCCCAGCACGCGGATGCCGATGAGGTCGGGGTCTTCTGCCATTTGCTTTTTCTGCTTTCGACCTGCTTTTTTTTCGGAAAAATCAAACAAACGATAGCCAAGGTACAGGATGAGCATGCCCACCGTCACCCATAAAATCCTGTTGAGCAGCAAATCGCCCGCCAGCCCCATCGCCTGCGTGTTCTTTTCGTCCACCGTCCAGTATTTGGTGACAATGCCGAACGCGCCAAAACCAAAGGGGTCGAGCAGGGATGCCAGTTTTTCATTTTCCACATCTCTGAGCAGGTTGCCAGCCACGATGTAACCCACCAACAAGGCGGTCGCCGCCACGAAGGAATACAGCGTGGAGCGCGTATTGATGGCCACCGCGTAGAGGATGCCTCCGACGAACAAGGTGTTGGGGATGGCAAACACGAGCATTCCCATGAGATGGCCTTGCAGGTCGAAGGGGCCGAAGCGGTTTGGTTCGAGCCAGTTGAACACCGAATTGAGCGCCACGCCCGTCCACATCCCCAAAGAGATGCCGATGAGCGGGAGCAGCGACATCAACGCTCCGCCCCAGAAGTGGCCAAAGTAGTAGCCGGCCTTGCCGATGGGTTTGGAAAACACGATTTGGCTGGTCTGCCGCTCAAAATCGCGGATGGCTGCCGAGTTGAGGAAGGCCGTCGTCAGCAAGATGCAAATGAGCGAAAACACGGCATACCAGTTCTGGGCCACGAAGGGGGCGTTTTTCCACACGTTGCCGAAACTGCCGCCGATGGTAACTTGGTCGGAGATGGTGCCGAAGAAGCACAACAACCCGATGATGAGCATAAAAATCCAGGGCATGGGCGAGCGTAGCCAAGAGCGGAGTTCGAAGGAGAAGAAGGTTCTGAACATGACTGGGTTGTGGGTTTCTGGTTGGAGGGTTTGAAAGTTTCTGGTTGGAGGCGAAGGCAAATATCTGTTTATCCTTTGGAGTTCGGGAAGAAATTTCTGGGCAGCCTACAAGCGCCATTCGCGTACCTTCGCCCGTACAACAGCCTCAAGAATCAAGAATGCCTTAGCGGTCGTTTAATTGATCCGTTTCAAACTTGACAACCCTTGCCCTCTATGCACGACTGGCTCACCGACAAAATTTCGTCAAGCCAAAAATTCGATTTCTCCGGTCCTGAAAAGGTGCTGGTTGATGCGATTTTTGACAAAATTTCGGCTTCCGACCTTAACAGCGGGCGGTACCTTGCCGCCGCCTTTGATTTGTTGATGACCGCTGAATACTACAAGTCGGTGACCATCAAGGGCTGGCACTATTGCCCCGATGGGAAACCAAAGATGTACTACTCTTTTTTAAATGCTTGCCCCTGTTGTCGCCTTCAACAACGGTTTGTGTTCACGCTTGGCAACAAGCCCCAGTCCGGTGCAATCGGTAAATCATCAACGTTAATCCTCGCGTTGCTGCTGAACGAGTATTTCAGTAAAACAGGGTCGAACGTGGAAATCAGGAAGAGTATGGAACCGATTGATTTGCTCCTTGTTGATGAGGTGAACAAGCAGGTGTTCGCAGCCGAAGTGAAATCTGCTCCACTGACCATTTTGCCGCTTTTTGCGGAATCCGATGAGATGACGATGATGGAGGAGGGGGACATCGTTAAGGTGAAGGCCCATGAAGTGACCTCAAATCCACATTTCAGCTCATTACCGACCTCCATCGGGTCGCCGACATTCAAAAATGGGGATTGGCAGTTTGCGTACTTCAACATGGAGGGGTCGAAGCATGACAAGCATTGGCCCTATATTGCGATTGCCAAGTTGGTTGAGACAACCGATTTTTGGAAACAGTATGTGAATTATTGGGTTGAAGCCTACGCCACATGCAAATATCGCAAGCGAGAAAATCCGATATACTGGTTTTCAAATGCTTGTGGCTCACCGCAGGCTGTTACCGGCAATTGGCCAGACAGGCGAAGCGGGGTGGCAAGGAGAGCATCTCCGACAGCAAAACCAGCGTGGGGATGGACCGTACCGACGACATCAAAAAAGGAATTTACCAAGTTTTGAAAGTTGGTGCTGACGGGAAGCCTTCCTCAAAAAATTATGATCTGAGCGTGGGCATACTTTCAAACGTGGATGCGGCCCGGCACTTCGATGAGTATTTACAAAATATCCAAAATGTAGTTTGGGCGCTTGACCCTAATGGCACTGCCAGAAAAATCGGAGACTTATCGCCGGAACAGGACGTGTTCAGCCTGTTTGACGGGATTGTCACGTTCACAAAAAATATTTCAAGAAACGACTGGTTGAAATCCATATTCAAGTTCCATGACGACTTATAACCACATCGCCCGAAAAGTTGGCCCGGTTGTACAGGAGCGCATCAGCGCACTCGGCATCGGCCAAAAAATGCAGGACTTGCCCGAACACCTTTGGCACGACAGTTTCAGGTTTTATGTCAAGGAAGACCCTACCCGCGTTGGAGGCCCCAACATCCGCCTGCTACGACTTGACCCCAGCAAGCCGTCGTTGACGGTGACCGGATTTGTTTTCAACAAGTTTGTTCATCCTTACGAAAACAGGTTTATCTCGGTACGCGAGGCTGCGCGCTTGCAAGGATTTCCCGACGACTTGGAGTTCAAGGGCAGTCTGACCAGCACGCAGCAACAAGTGGGCAACGCCGTGCCGGTGCAATTGAGTCGCGCTGTTTTTGATGCCATATTGGCGCATGCCTCCAACCACGGTTTTAAGGGGAAACTCCAAGCCCTCAGCCTGTTCTCCGGCGCTGGCGGCATGGACATTGGCGCCCACTTGGCCGCCCACGGAAACCTAAAAGTCGGCACGAAACTTTGCGTGGAATACTGGAAGGATGCCTGCGACACGCTAAGGGGCTACTTTCGAGATCAAGTGATAGTGGCACACCAGAGCGTCTTGGACATTCACGAGCCATTGGCTTTTTGGCAAGACAAAACTGGCTCGAACGACAAGCCGGACATTGTCTATGGTGGCCCTCCCTGTCAGTCGTTTAGCAATGCTGGGAAGCAAAAAGGCATTGAGGACGAGCGCGGCAATCTGATTTTCGACTTCCTGCGTTTTGTGAAAGCCCTTGAACCATCCTTTTTTGTGATCGAAAATGTTTCCAACCTAAAAGCCATTGACTCCGGTCAGATATTCCGTAGTATTGTAAAAATGGCGGATGGCTTAGGATACAACACGACCACGGGGGTGCTTTTGGCTGCGGACTACGGTGCTCCTCAATTGCGCAAACGTATCTTTTTCATTGGCTGCAAAAAGGGGCTCGGCCAAGTCCAACTGCCGATGCCCATGCACGGCAGCGGCCCGAGTTTGTTCCTCCAACCTTACGCCACTGTGGGAGATGCCTTCAGAAACCTGCCTCCATTGATGGGGCAGGTTGACGTATCCGAAGCGGAAGAAAAAGAAAGCCTAAGGTGGGCTGAACCGACGGAGTATATGGAGGAGGTGGTGGTGTAGCACTTTCCGGGTAATCTCTTCGCGCACGGCAAATTCCCCGGCAAGAGGGTTTTAGAGCGTTCACAGCCCCACAAACCCACCAAAATTTTCCATACTCACCACCTCAAACGCACTCCCCGGATAGGCATTCGCCCATCCGCCGGGGACTTTGGCGGTGGTTTTTCCCCACTTCATTTCGTAGGCGAACACGTTGCCTTCGCGTTCCTCTATCCAATCTATTGCCTGCTGGTCGTGGGTACGCCAAAAAAAGTTGTTGACCCGCATACTGGAGTAGTGTTGGTACTTGATGCGTTCGCAATTCACCAAATTCGCGTTAATTTGGTGAATGAATACACGCAATTAACGTGAATTCGGTGGGTTGTGACAATAGCAGCGTTTGCTGATTGGCAAACGTTTGTATTCAATAACTTCAGCCATGCGACTATACTTACTGTTTTTCATCTGCCTCTTTATCTTCTGGGTCTCTTGCGGTAAGAATAAAGACGAGGATTATCGCGCATCGTTCGCCGGAACCTACCAGTGCCTGAAAGCTACTTATGTAGCGCCGGCCAACACTTTTGACACCACGCTTGCGTCGCTTGAGGTAAAACTGGTCGGCGACTCTCTGGTCAGTTTGTTAGGGGAGGAGGTCAAGGTTGACAACTTGGGAACGATTGGGGTGGATGCCACAGGCGACTGCAACCTCAACTCTCTGCCGGGCTACCGCATTTTTTGCGGCAATTTTCATCACGACAGCCTATACCTGCAAACTTGGGTTGGCGTATTGGGGAATTTCACGCAATCCCACTATTACGGGAAGAAACAATAACCTGCTCGCCCCCCTCATTCTCCGCCGTGAATCTTCGCAAAAAACACATCCTCCAAGTCGGCATTCGCCGCCTTGAAGCCATCGCCGGGAGCCGTCTCGCTAAGCACATGGATGATGGGCTTGCCTGCCACAAGCTTGCTGGAAATGACCCGGTATTGCTGCTGATAGCTTTCTATTTCTGATTTTTGAATGGCTTTCTCCCAAACCTTCCCGGCCAGCGATTGCAGCGCCGCATCGGGCGAGCCTGCATACAAGACCTGCCCGAGATTGATAATGGCCATGTTGGAGCAGAGCTCCTTCACGTCCTCCACGATGTGGGTGCTAAGGATGACAATGACGTTTTCGCCAATTTCTGACAGGAGGTTGTAGAATCGGTTGCGCTCGCCGGGGTCGAGGCCAGCGGTAGGCTCGTCCACGATGATAAGCTTGGGGTCGCCCAGCAAAGCTTGGGCAATGCCAAATCGCTGGCGCATACCGCCGGAGTAGGAGGCCACGGACTTTTTGCGGTGTTCCCACAGGTTGACGCGCTGAAGCAGAGCGTTCGCCACCTCTTTTCGCTGACTGGCGGGAATGCCTTTCAACACGGCAAAATGGTCGAGCATCTCAAATGCGGAGATGTGTGGATACACCCCAAATTCCTGCGGCAAATAGCCGAGCACACGCCGCACCGCATCCTTTTCCTTGAGCACGTCTATTGCGCCATTGGTGTCTCCTTCGTTGGGCTGGAGCCACGCGCTGCCGCTGTCCGCATCTTGTAGGGTGGCAAGGGTTCGCATGAGCGTGCTTTTGCCTGCGCCGTTGGGCCCGAGCAATCCGTACATGCCAGTAGGAATGTCGAGCGATACGTCTTGAAGCGCCTTCACGCCGTTGGGATAGGTTTTGTTCAGATTGCGGATGGTCAATTGCATGATTTCAGAGATAGTGATTGATGAACTTGTCCACTCAAGCGCGTGGTTGGGCTTGCATTGACGGTGAAAAAATGTTTTGGGAAAAAAGTTTGATGTGGAGATTTCTATGACGAAGGTGCGAAACAGCCGCTCAAACCTGCGCCAAAGATTCGAGAAACGATTCGATAATTTGGATAAACGTTGTCAAAAATGCAGACCCGATGCTATCCAGCGCTCCAACATCTCTATTTCTCCCTTTTCGAGTTGGCGCTTTCCTTTGGGCGGCATGTGCTCGTCGTGATAAGCAGGTAGTGTGATGCGCCGATACAGTTCGCTGGCATCGGGTTTTCCAGCGGCGAGCACCGGGCCGTGTTTGCCTCCTTTGAGCAGGCCTTCGGGCGAGTCGAGCAACAAACCGCCCTTCTTCTTCTTGGGGTTGTGGCAGCCGACGCATTTTTGCTCCATGATGGGCTGAATGTGCGCAGTGTATTCCAACAAGCCTTCCGGTGCCGCCTCTTCCGCAGGCACAGTGGGCAAACCCGAAGCAGCGGCTTGTGTATTTTCAATTTTTTCAAACAAAAACCCCTCTCCGTGTGTGAGCGTGCCGCCAAAATGCCCCGCTGCCGAGACCACGCCAACCGCCACCGCCACTAAATGAAAATACCAACGGGAATGTCGCAGCAGCCAAGCACAGGGCGCCAGCACCGCCGATGCGAACCCCAGCCATTGATGGCGCAGGAGAAGCGCCTCGTCGTAGCCGCCCGTTTGGGCGAGCAACCATCCGCAAGCCGCCGCCAGCACTGCTGCCACTGCCCCCAAACCAACCGACCAGTCAAGCGCAGGGCGATACACACTCGTTTTTTCCCAAAAAGACAAAGCCGCCAGCGCCCCGGCCAGCAGCAGGAATCCGATGGGCAAGTGCAATAGCACGAGATGCAGGCGGCCTAATGAAATCATAAGTCAGGCATCAGTCTTTTTTGTCGGCCAATTGTTGGGCGCGTTCGGGCAATCGCATGGCCTTCAAGGTTCCGTTCAAGTCGTTCACCGACCATGTGTTGAACTTGACCGCGTTGAAAATGAACAGCACTATTAGGACAAGCGTCACAAACGCGGTAGCCCACCAAAAGTCAGCGTTCGGTGGTTTTTGCAGCGCCAACTTGGTCAAAATGAGGCAAAGCGTGGCAATGCCGGCAACAGCCATGTTGTGCGCCATCACGGAATAGACGTGCCACGATTCGATGAGCTTGAAATTGTTGGGTGCCATTTCGCGTGCCAACGCAAACTTGTTGGACAGGTGCATGCCAGTCTCGTTCTCTTGGTTGACAGCCAGATTGCCTTCCAACACTTTATTCAACCACCCGAAAAACTTGGTGCGCTCTGTTGCTTTGTATAATTTTCGCCCCAATGGGGTGACGGCAAACCCTACGGCATAGCCCATGCCCAAAATAGCGACACTGCTGCCCACTTTAAGGCGGCCCGCCAATTCCAAAAAATCCTGGGATGTGACAAGCGTCGGGTCGAGGATGAAAAAAGACGCGAGAATGCAAAAGCCCGGAAGCGCGTAGGCAAAAAAATCAAAGGCGGAGTTGAGTATTTTTTCCATGAAAGCCAGACTTTGCACAAACGTCGTAAAAATATACCTTGATGCGCCAAGATTTTTCAGACGCTCGCGACTGACCTGCCTGATTTTAAATGAACGGTGACTTCAGTCATGCTGAAAACTCAACGGTGCGAAGCATCGCAAATCATGCAAGGAAAAACCCTCTTCATCGCTGGCAGCCTCGCGGCGGCCATTGGTTTGTTGGCGGCCATACAATCCGACAAGCCACCGGAAGGAACGACCTATCTCGAACCCTCGCCCCAACGCGACGGCAACCCCGCCGCTGGCTACCAATACCTGCTCTACGGCGACTTTGTGAGCAGCGGCATCCCCTTAAAAGTGTTTCGGCGCGTATCGGGTGCCAACAGTGCCGACGACCTTGGTCGAACGGGCGACGCAAAGGGCATACCATTCAGGTTCAACGTGGCCACCACGCCCAACGGCGTGAAAGTAGTAGCCCCTACATGCCTCACCTGTCATGCCGAGCGCCTGAACGGCCAAATCGTCGTCGGATTGGGCAACAACACCTACGACCACACAAGCGACGCATCGGCAAGCTTTCAAGCAGCAGACATCGCCGTGAAACTCGCGTTCGGGGAAAGCTCGCCCGAATGGGAGGCCTATCTGCCCGCCAGCCGCGCTACCAAGTCCATTGGCCCCTACATCCGCACCAAAACACGCGGGCCCAACCCAGCGGATAAAATTTTTGCCGCCCTCTCCGCGCACAGGCGCGCTGCCGACCTCATCTGGCTCGACTCGGCCCAATTCGACATTCCGCTCGAAACCGTCCCGACCGACGTGCCAGCTTGGTGGCTGACCAAGAAGAAAAATGCGCTGTATTACAATGGCTTGGGCCGGGGCGACTTCGCCCGCCTTGCCTCTGCTTCCGGCATGCTGACCATGCTCGACAGTGCCGAAGCACGCCGCATAGACAGCCATTTGCCCGATGTGATGGCATGGATTCGCACCCTTGAGCCACCGAAGTACCCATACCCGATTGACCAACATTTGGCCACCGCAGGCAAAAAAATCTTTGAGCAACGATGTTCCAAGTGTCATGGCACTTACGGCGATTCAGTCTCCTACCCCAACCTGTTGGTCAGCTTGGAAAAAATCGGCACCGACCCACTGCTTGCGCAGGCCTACAAGACGCACCCCGAATATCACAGTTGGTACAATGACAGCTGGTATGGGAAAGGTGTTCACAAGGGGCAACTCCTCCCCAACGATGGCTACGTCGCGCCTCCGCTCGACGGTATATGGGCAACAGCGCCATACCTGCACAACGCTTCCGTGCCGACATTGGATGATTTGCTCAATAGCCCACAACGCCCTGTTTTTTGGAAAAGAAATTTTGAAAACACCGAGGCCAACTACGACCAAGGCAAGGTCGGTTGGAAATACACGACAGAACCGTCCAAAACAGACACGGAAACCTACGACACTACCCTTCCCGGCTACGGCAATAGCGGCCATAGGTTTGGCGACAAATTGAGTGCTGAGGAAAGAAAGGCCGTGATAGAATACTTGAAGATGCTGTGAGACGAGCCGTCAATGAAATGAGCTAAAACGGACAACACTTCATCGAATCGGCACACCGTGCTCATGTCAAATCGGCATTGCCATCCACGAACTTGCAATCGAACCAGAAAGAAGAAATGCGCCACAGGTCATCTTCGCCGCGCTCCAAATCAAATTCGTAACTGCCAACAAAAGTCCGCGTGTTGCGGCCCGATTCGACGGGTTTGTAGTGATACGCAATGCCATAGCAGAACACATGGGCAAAATCGCCACCGTGCAGGTCCACCACGAAATTGCCAACCTGATGATGTATGGCTTTGAGGTCGCTAAAACCGTCCTCCCAACGTGCGATAATTTCTTGTGGCGTAAGGGTCTCCGGCTCCCCACCAGTCAAAGAGGTCATGTCAAACGCGACACTATCGGCAAAGCATTTTTCCACCATGAGCCAGTTGCGGTTATCGGTTTGGATAAAAAGTTGGTTCACCGCATCCACAACTTGCTGGCGCTTGACGAGCATTTCAGTCGAATAATGCATAACAGGAGATTGGCTTGTTGATTGAAAGTCTGTTGTCTGAATGTGGCAAAGGTCGCCCCCGGCATTTTTATGCCACATGACGGTTGTCATTCGAGGCGATGATTGTGCATTTTTTCCCTGCACTGCAAAATAGCAAAAACATACTCTTTCACCTCCGTTAAGCAGAAAAAACCGAAGTTTGCCCCCTTTCATCACAATCTGTATGCAAAATTCTCCCGGATGAACGCTTTCCGCTCGCTCCTCTTGCTGCCCTTGATGGCCATCGCGCCGTCGCTTTTCAGCCAAAACACCCCCAAGACCCCCGATGCGTTTTTCACGCACAAACGAGGCGAACAATTCACCCCACACCACCAACTGGTCGCCTATTTCGAGCACCTTGCCGCCCATGCCCCCAACACCATGCGTCTGGAAAAATATGGCACCACCAACGAAGACCGCCCGCTCCACATCGCCATTTTCTCCTCGCCCGAAAACATCGCCCAACTCGAACAAATCCGCCTCAACAACCTCCGCCTCGCCGGACTGGCCGACGGACGGCCCGACCGTGCCAACCCCGTCGCCATCATCTGGCTGAGCATGAGCGTGCACGGCAACGAACCCTCCGGCGCCGAATGTAGCCCCCTGCTCGCACACCGACTCGCCACACAAACCGACGAAGAGACCAAGAATTGGATGCGCAACACCGTCGTCATACTCGACCCCTCGCTCAACCCCGACGGCTACGACCGCTACACGCACTGGTATCGCGGCGCGAGCAACCTGCTCAAAAACGCCAACCCCAACAGCCGCGAACACCGCGAACCCTGGCCCGGTGGCCGCACCAATCACTACTATTTCGACCTCAATCGCGACTGGGCATGGGCCACACAGGTGGAAACCCAGCAACGGCTCGTCGTCTATCAACGATGGATGCCACACGTCCACGCCGACCTGCACGAGCAGTATGTGGACAACCCCTACTACTTCGCGCCAGCCGCAGAGCCAATGCACGACTACATCACTCCCTGGCAACGCACTTTTCAGACCGAAATCGGCCAGAACCACGCACGCTATTTCGACGAAAACGGATGGCTCTACTTCACCAAAGAAACGTTCGACCTCTTTTACCCCTCCTACGGCGACACCTATCCCATGTTTAGCGGCGCCATCGGCATGACCTACGAACAAGCAGGCCACGGCACCGCCGGCCGCGCCATCATCAATGGGTTGGGCGACACGCTCACCCTGCACGAGCGCATCGAACATCACCTCACCACCAGCCTCTCCACCATAGAAATGGGCAGCAAAAACGCCGCCCGCATCGTCGAGAACTTCCGCGAATACTTCACCCGCTCGGCCGCACAGCCGCCCAGCCTCTACAAGGCATTCGTCATCCGCGAGACCAACGACCCCAACAAGGTGAACGCCCTATGCCGATTCCTCGACCGCCACCAGATTCGTTATGGAAGGGTCGGTGCCGGCTTTTCGGGCCTCAAAGCTTTCGACTACGCCAGCGGCAAAGAGACGAGCATATCCATCAACCCGGAAGACGTGGTCATCAGCGCCTTTCAGCCCAAATCTGTATTGGTGGGAGTGCTATTCGAGCCAGAGTCGCGCCTGTCCGACTCCTTGACCTACGACATCACGGCTTGGGCGCTGCCGTTTGCCTACGGGCTGGAGGCTTATGCGCTGAAAGAGCGTTTGGACCCCAAAAAAGCCTTTGAGCCATACAAAGCGCCAGAGGTGAAAATTGCGGCCTCGCCCTATGCTTGGTGTGTGCACCGTCGTTCGCTCAACGAAGCGATGTTTTTGAGTGAAATTTTGCAAAAAGGCGTGAAAGTGCGCATGGCTACCAAATCATTTGCCATCAGCGACCAACAATTCGGCGCCGGCGCGTTCGTCATCAACCGCGGCGACAACCGCCTCATAGCGGGCGAGCTGGACGGCATCGTGCAAGCTGCCGCCACCAATGCCAACGTGCCGCTCCACCCCGTCTTCACAGGCTTCTCCGGGCGAGGCAGCGACTTAGGCTCCGATGCTTTCGCACCCATTGACCCACCCTCAGTGGCGCTTCTCTATGGCGACGAGGTGGACGACAATTCTTTCGGGCACGCATGGTTCTTCTTCGAGCGCGAATTGGGCTACCCCGTCTCGCCAGTCCACTTGGACAAAATCCAGCGTGTCAACCTCAACGACTTCAACACGCTCATCCTTCCGCACGGCTACTACGGCTTATCCGAAACTCAAACGAGAATCATACAAGATTGGGTCAAAAGCGGCGGCAGGCTCATTGCCTACGAAGGCGGGGCAAAAGCATTTTTGGGCAAAGACGGTTTCGACCTGAAACACAAAGACGAGCCTAAAAAAGACTCCACCGCCGCGCCCACCCCCTATCGCTCCCGCGAGCGCGAGAGCATCAGCGACCAACTGCCGGGGGCCATCGTGAAGGCCAAAGTGGACAACTCACATCCGCTCGCGATGGGTCTTCCCGATTACTATTTTTCGCTGAAAACGGGCGCCGACGCATTTCAAATGCCGGAAAAAGCAACAGCCGTCATCTACTTGGAAGAAACCTTCCCGTCTTACGGTTTCATCGGCAGTCGGGTGAAGCCGCGCTTAGGCAAGACACCCATTCTGACAGTCCAGAAAATCGGCGGCGGGCAAGTGATACTCTTCGTGGACAATCCGCTATTCCGCAGCTTCTGGGAACAAGGAAAAGTGCTTTTTGCCAACGCCGTTTTTTTCTAAGAAATACGGATTGGGATTGGGCAAGAGGGTTAAAACAGACTATTCAGGCGGTGATTTCAAATCACCGCCTGAATAAGACCCATTAGCCCGCACCCGTCGTCACATCCCAATCAACCGCCACGCGGGAAATTGGCCTCATCCTCATCCACCGCATCGGGAGGTGCCGTCGTGAGCACCTTGTAGAAAAAGTAGGCCGTGACGGCGATGACGATACCGTTGGCCGAAAGCATCATAATCAGTGCGGGAGTACTCATGTTTTAGTTATTTTTTCGTGAAACAAGGAAGCAACGAACGCACGCAATGCGCACCACTACTCACGGCTCGGAATGGGCATCCTTCCCTCGCGGTTGCGCTTGCGTTGTGCCAGATAGACCAACAAGGCGATGAGCGCAAAAATGACAACCAGCAAGAGCCGCGAGCCATTGACGAACGTGAGCGTTTTTTCCAATTCCGTCACTTGCGCGGGGTCGGTGGCAGCAGCAATTTGTGCGTGCAGGTCTTTATTCGCTATTTTGTCCAAAATGCCGCCGCTGCTCAACAAACTTCCGAAAAACACGCAAATCAAGATGACAGGCGTGACGTACTTGATGATGTATTTGTAAATGACCGGCACCTTCATGTCGGCGTTGCGGTTGATTTCCGCCCAAGCGTTGTCCATGCCAAACACCCACGCGAAGAGTATTATCTCAAACATGGCGAACACGACCAGCGACACCGAGCCTGCCCAGTAGTCGTACTCATCGAACACACCGTAGCTAAAAAAGAACACCGTGGGAGCCCCGAGAATGAACACCAGCGCGCCAAAAGCCCATGCAGCCCGTTCGCGCCGCCAACCAAACTCATCGCGCAAAAAGCCCATGACCGGGGTGCCCATCGCCAACGACGACGTGACGCCTGCAAAAAACAGCAACCCAAACCACGCCATGCCTGCCAACGCCGCCAAAATCGGCCCCCACTGCTGAAACAGATAGGGCAACGTGCGGAAGCCAAGCCCCAAGCCACCCGTCTGCGTGAGCTCCACCACGCGCTCTATGCCGAGATAGCCCACCGAAATCGGAATCAGGATGGCGGCACCCAACACCACTTCCACAAACTCGTTCATCCACCCTGCCGACATGGCATTGAGCGCCACGTCGTCGCGTTGGCGCAGGTACGAGGCGTAGCATTGTATGCTGCCCATGCCCACGGAGAGCGTGAAAAAAACCTGTCCCGCAGCAGCCAGCCAGACTTTGAAATCCCAGATGGAGCTAAAATCGGGTGTCCACAAAAAGTTAAGCCCCTCCGTGCCGTCATACTCCGCTCCGGCTTCCCCCGCAGTAAGGGTGATGCCGCGCACGGCGAGAAAAATGCCAAAGAATATCAGCAGCGGCATACCCACCTTCGCGGCCACTTCCACGCCGCCAGCCAACCCACGAGAAAGAATCCAAGTGTTCAGCAGCAAGCAAATAATCCAAAAGACAATCGGCTCGCTGGTGCCAAGACTGACGTAGTCCGCGAACATCTGGCTGACCGCTGCCGCGTCGTTGCCAGCAAAAGCGCCCGATATGGAACGCCACACATAAGCCAGCGTCCAACTTTCCAAATAGCAATAGTAGGCCGCCACGGCCAGGTTGGTGAAAATGCCGAACACACCCACATATTTCCACCACACACGCTTGCCCCCGCTGACGCTGTTGAGGATGAACGGCGTGGAGTGGTCGCCAAAACGACCGCCAAAGCGCCCCATGCTCCACTCCACAAACAACAGCGGAATGCCCATGAGCAGAAAACAAATAAGATACGGAATGATGAAAGCGCCGCCGCCATTCTGGATGGCCTGCGCGGGGAATCGCAGGAAGTTGCCTAAGCCGACCGCGTTGCCCGCCATAGCCAAGACTAATCCGACACGCGAGCCCCAAGCTTCTTTGTGTGCTGACATGAGTGTTAGTGGGTAAATAAAGTGATGAGTGTAGTTGTTTTT
Organism: Saprospiraceae bacterium; assembly: GCA_026129545.1. Classification (NCBI taxonomy): domain Bacteria; kingdom Pseudomonadati; phylum Bacteroidota; class Saprospiria; order Saprospirales; family Saprospiraceae; species Saprospiraceae bacterium. The sequence goes on along the minus strand of JAHCHX010000005.1, from coordinate 3,324 downwards.
TCAGCGGGCAAGATAGGACGGTTTTGGAATTTGGCATTTTTGATTTTGGAAAACGCGAGCACCCTGAAACTTTGTGGCGCGAGGCATTACCTTAGCCGCCGCGAAGACGCGGCAAACCATCGTGAATCTTTAAACCAAACGCTCATGGTCAACACCATAAAAGGTCTTATCGGCGAAGGCAAAACCCAAGAAGCCATCAGCGAAATGGCCAAGTTCGCCGCAAAACATCCCGATATCCAAAACGCCGTCATGCTCCTGAGCGGACAATACGCGCAAACAAATATGCAATTTGCCATGGGGCTGGCAGATGCGCAAGCCAGTCAGGACACGATGACAAAAATCCGGTTCGGATTGCTCAACCTCTTGGACGAGATGCAGGCCAAAAAACTGTTTTCAACAGGCGCAAACTCGGATGAAAACGAAGAGGCGGCGGGGCCAAAATCCAAACTGCTCTTCCTTGCCTCCAACCCCGTTGACTTGGGGCCGCTCCAATTGGAAAAGGAGTACCTCGAAATCCGCAAGATTTTCAAAAACCATCGCGACAAATTCATCATCACAGAGGAGTTCGACGTATCGCTCGACTCCTTCTTTGAAGCCATATACCGGGAAAAACCACAAATCATCCATGTCGCCGGATATGCCGAACCAGACGGCGCTATTCTGTCAAACAAAACCGACCACACTTCCTATTTGGTGCCATTTGAGTTTTTGGCACCCGCTTTCAAAATGCTAAAGGGCACCACTGAATGCGTTTTCTTCAATACGGGCGAGTCCAATCTTTTTGCCAAAGTCGTTTCGCGCGTGATTCCTTATGCCATTGGCATCAAAGGCGTAGTGCACGACCATGAGGCGATGAGTTTTTCCAGCGGTTTTTACGCCGCGCTCGCTTTGGAAAAAAACTACGAAAAAGCCTTTAAAATGGGCTGCGACCTGTCGGTTTCAACCCCCATGGCAGATATTTACAACGCAAAGCCCACTGATGCCGGAGCGCCCCGGCAAAAGTATTTTCTCTACCAAAACGGCCTTTGCGAAGGAGACACCGATACGCCCGACGATTTTTTCATGCCAAATGCGCGAGAGCAAAAAAGCAAAAAAAGTAGTAAAACGTGATGGCTATGCCCAGATTAAGTAGTACAGCGGATTTGCAAATCCGCCATACACCCAAGCAGCTAGCGCGATGTGTGCTTTTTGAGGAACACACTACCGCGTCACTAACATTTTTGCCCTAAACCGTCGCCCCAATCGGTCGGTCACCTCCAACACATACAAACCGCCGCGCAAACCCGCGACGGAAAACGCCCACACCCCGTCCCCGTTCGCGGAAAGAGATGAGGTCAGCGCCAACCTGCCTGCCACATCGAACACACGAACCACATCAGGCATCATATCGCCCGCTCTTACCCACACCAACGAGGATGCTGGGTTCGGATAGACCTCCAAGGGATGGGCCTCTGGGTGGGCGGCAACGTTTGTGGGGACAAGACAGCCGGGAGTTGTTCCGGGAGGCAAGACATCCTGATGTTCGTATTGGTCTTTCAACCATAATGCGTGCTCCATGAGCGGCACATAGCCCGACAACGGCGACGGCGAATCACCGCGTGCCCAATGAAAAGCCACAAACATATTATTCATGGCTCCTGACTTGTGTGTGTATGGCCCATACGATACCAGCGCCCTGCGGTTGCCGGGCTTGTTTCCGGCACTCGGCTCCGACCAACCCTCCGCAGCAAACGGATTGCCGGGAAAAGCGTATCGGGTCGGTGGCAAAGGCAAATTGGGGTTGTAGCCCCTACCGCTCGCAGTCAGAGGGGTCATATCGGGGAAACGTCCCATGAGGTACCTGTATATTTCGATTTTGCCTTGCGGCCATGTGACGATAGCGGGAAGGCCATCTGTCTGTCCGTAGTAAATCGGCATGAAGGTCTGTTGAGTTGGCTCGCCAAAAGTATCTTTCGGAAATGCCAAGTCAACCATTGCAACCAAGGGGGGATTGTTCAAAAATATATTGTCGTCGTAACTGTCGCCATTGTATCCGAACAACGCAAAGTCGGGAATTGACCCAATGCAATCGTCCTGCGAGTATCCGATTTCAAAGTCGAGCAGCAAGCCGAGATAGACATCGTCCAATCTGTATTCCATCGCTTGCCAAAAAGTGTATTCCGCAAAAATCGTGTTGTGCAAGGCAGGCTCCTCGGGACAATTGTACGCCGACAACACACAGTATGTCTGTATCAACAAGGGCAATGAGCTGGGTATTGATTGCACAGTAGCATCGTGGTAGCACAAAAACACAAACTCATCGGGCATAAAAGGAAAACCCAACCCATATTCATAAGTATGAAGCGGGTACTCGCCTTTTTCCGGTTCATATATCCCATTTGCGTTGAGGTCTTTGAACGGTGCGACGTGGACAGGAGCTTCTATCGAAACGCCATTCAGGTCAACATCCCAACCTACATTGACACTGCCCGGCCACTCCATGATGGCCGAAATAGGGTTGTCAACAACCCCGTTGTCCATGAAATCAGCGCGATGCGCTTCAATATCGGCCCTCGTTACCTTCCAGATTTTGTTCCCATAACCAGGCGTTTTGATAAGCCCTCCTTTGAACGGCGACACTCCCCAAGCAGGATGCGCGACAGCCGTATATAGATTGCCAAACGGGTCTTGCGCCCCCAGCCACGGGAACACGCCCCGAAACAAAGTCGCCCGTGCAGGGTCGTCGTCAGATGCCTTGGGTACCAAAAAACCGCCTTGTTGCCCGCCCATGAACAGATTGCCGTTGGCCGTGACGTGCGCCCGGACGGAATTGGCCTCCAACCAGACGGAAGGCGGCACCTGTGTCACGCAAACAAACGGAATCAGCAAGGTGATTAGCAACAATCTCATTATGGCCTGCATTATTTTTTCCGAAAAATACGGCGGCGACCAACAGCCCACCTAACCAACTTTTCTCAAAAGTCAGGTTTCTGAAATGCACTACCTTTGACCGGAGGCCGTCTTGCAAGTACTTATACTTCGCGCCGTTAGGTTTTGGGCATGGCTGCAATCGAAATCTGCTAAAAATCAAGAACATCAATCATGTTCATCTAACAAATCCTAGCGAATCTAGGTATAATAAGCCCCCCTTCCCCTCATGCTCGCTTTCATCACCCGCGCCCTCTCCGCATCGTCGGAGTTCAAAAAACAGCTCGAAGCCGCTGGCTGGCAAGTGGAGGGCCGCTCGCTGGTCGCGCTCTCGCCTTTGCCCTTCGAGGAGGCCCCCGCCTCCGAATGGGTCTTTTTTTCGAGCCAAAATGCGGTGCGGTTTTTCTTTCAGCAGCT
>JAHCHX010000004.1 GCA_026129545.1 Saprospiraceae bacterium | reverse complement strand
CGCACGACCCTCGCGCTCGCGGTAGCGGCCCTGCTCCTCCTGAACGTCGTCGTCTCCTGCCACAGCGAGCAGGCCGAGCGGCAAGCGCCCGCGCCGCCGAGCGATGAGGCAAGCACCGAGCGGGCGCCTTGCAACGACCCAAGCCTTTGCAACCTGTCGGTGACGGCCTTCAGCGACGCGAATCTTACCCTCTGCGGTAGTTTTCCAGAAATTTCAGGTATGCTGGATGATTGTGATTCTGGATGCGATCCTACATCTGACAAGGAATTATCAGGCTTCTTCCCTGAAAACACGCCCAGAGAGCATTGTATCAATACCACCGGCAGGGTCTGCATCACCAACGACAGCGCCACGGACACGGTGAAGGTCGAGGCGGTGTTCGACAACAGCACCCCCGCCGTCGTTGACATCCCGCCTCTCGAGAAACGTTGTTTCCGCACCAACGCCAACTGTACCGTTACCGGAAGTGGCTGTCAATGACCGTTTTTGACACGCAAGCCGGAACACTTCATGCAATGTTGGGCGCGGCGCGACACATTTTTCCAATACTAAGATTTCATGGAGGGTTCCGGCTTTCCAATCTATGTGACACAAGGCGATGTGGAGCCTGTCTCAAAAGGTTGATACGGTTGATGAAAGTTGATATGTGGAGTGAAAAACGGCATGAATCTCTGCCTTTCCGAATCAAAATATCAACCTTCATAAACTTTGATAAACCCTCATCAACCTTTTGGGACAGCTTCCTCATCTTTTCCGCTCAAACGCTCGTCTGACTTTTCCCATGAAAAAACATCTACCCGTTCTGGTGGGGGTTCTTCTTTTTGTCTGTCGGCAATCCCTTGCCCAATGCCCCCCGCTCGAGCCGATTGTCGGCCCGGAGAACCCTCAAGTATGCTTGCAACAACTATCCACCTACTCGATACCCAGCTCGGGCGCGGCCAATCTGGTGTGGACGCTCAACCCGCCGCCGCCCGCCATCGGCTCGTTTGTGGGGCCATCTACTGGCCAAAGCGTGAGCATCGGTTGGGGCGATCCGGGAGCCGTGCAGTTGTGCGCCACGCCCACCAATCCCTGCTATGACAACACGCCTGTTTGCATGGATATTGATGTCGCTCCTCCACCCATAGTGGAAGATCCTCCCCACATAACCGTCTGTCCCGGCGAGCAAGTGAGTGTGGCTTTCAACGGTCCGCCGGGACAGACCTACGAGTGGACGGCAAGCAACCAATTCACGGGCATCCCCCCTTCCGGCTCCGGCGACATTTTTTTTATCGCTGCCGAAGTTTTTGTGCCGACAAGTAGTGGCATTAACGTTTTCCCGTATGTGGGAACATGTCAAGGTAGTGGGCAAAGTTTTAGCATCACCGTCCTCCCCACGCCCAGCGCGAACGCGCCCGCGCCCGTCACCGCCTGCGCCGGGGCGCCCGTCAGCGTCGCCCTCTCCGGCAGCCCCGGCGCCACCTTCGCATGGGAAAACCCCAACCCCGCCATCGGGCTGCCAGCCAACGGAACCGGAAACATCTCGTTCACCGCCGCAAACGTTGCCCAGCAGGAAATCGCCAACATCACCGTCACACCCCTCTACACCCTCGGCGCCGTCTCCTGCCCCGGCCCGCCCGTCACCCTCACCGTCACCGTCAACCCCGCCCCCACCACCGACGACCCGCCGGACGCCTCCGTCTGCGCCGGCGAGCCCGTCGCCGTCACCTTCTCAAGCCCGGGCCCCCGGCGCCGCCTTCAACTGGACGAACAACAACCCCGCAGTCGGACTGCCACCCGCCGGAACCGGAAACATCGCGTTCACCGCCGCGAACGTCGCCGCCACCCAGACCGCCACCGTCACCGTCACGGCCACCGCGCTCGGATGCCCCGCCCACCGCAGACCCTCGCCATCACCGTCAGGCCAAGACCCACCGCCGCCCAACTGCCAAACATCGTCGCCTGCGCCGGGCGCCTGTCGCCGTCACCTTCTCCGGCTCCCCCGGCGCCGCCTTCAACTGGGCGAACAACAACCCCGCCGTCGGACTGCCACCAGCCGGAACCGGAAACATCGCCGCCAACGCCGCCAACGTCACCCAGACCGAGACGGCCACCGTCACCTATGTCCCAGAGCTCGACGGCTGCCCCGGCCAGCCCCGAACCTTCCTCGTCACCGTCAACCCCCTGCCCGTCATGCAGCCCCCCGGCGATGTCACCGCCTGCGGCGGCGAGCAGGTCCTCGTCGGATTCGACGCGCCGCCCGGAACCAACTTCCAGTGGGCCAACGACAACCCCTTCGTCGGACTGCCACCCGCCGGAACCGGCTCCCTCATCGTATTCACCGCGACCCAGTCGCCCGTCCAGCAGACGGCCAACATCACCGTCACACCCGTCGCACTCGGCTGCCCCGGCCAGCCGCACACCTTCTCCGTCACCGTCGCCGCCACACCAGCCCTCAACCCGCCGCCCAACGTCACCGTCTGCGGCGGGGCGCCCATCGCCGTCACCTTCTCCGGCTCCCCCGGCGCCGCCTTCCACTGGGCGAACAACAACCCCGCCGTCGGCCTGCCACCAGCCGGAACCGGAAACATCGCCGCCAACGCCGCCAACGTCGCCGCCACCGTCTCGGCCACCCTCACCGTCACCCCCGTGTCCCCACAGGGATGCCCCGGCCAGCCCCACACCTTCTCCGTCACGGTGGAAAAATGCTGCGCCACCTCCGCCGGAACCCTCGACACGGCCGCCCTCAACGCCTGCGGAACCGCCACACTCGCCGTCGCCCTCCCCGGAAACCACGCCCTCGAGCCGGGCGACACCCTCCGCCTCATCCTTTACACCAACCCCCAAGACCCCATGGGCAGCATCGTCCAGTACTCCGACTCGCTCCTCTTCCCGTTCCTGCCAGGCGTCATGCACCCCGACACCGCATACTTCGTGGCCGTCATCGCCGGGCCCCTCCTCCCAAACGACAGCATCAACGCCGCGGCCCCCTGCTTCTCGCTGGCCAAGGGCCCCGTGGCCCGATGGCGGCACAGGCCGGCCGTCGCCGTCGGCAGCCCCCCCGAGGCGGTGTGCCGCGACGGCTGCGCCGACGTGCTGCTCGCCCTGACGGGCACCCCGCCATTCGGGCTCGAGTGGCTGGTGGAGCAGGGCGGGCAGACGCTCCTGTCGCGACACGAGACGACCGACGCGCACGAACTGACGGTGACGCTCTGCCCCTCGGACTTCGCCCTGCCCGGGGAGCACGGGTACCTCAACTTTCGGGTGAGGAACCTCGCCGACAGGTTCTGCGGGTGCGAGTGACGGGAGGGGCGCGGCAACGCATTGTTGGGCAAAAAACGCCCCGCGCGGGGGAAAATTCCGCCCCAAAGCCTTGCCCGCCCGCAAAGTTTTTGGCTAACTTTGTTGCGCGAAACAAATGGCGCCCCGCGCCCAAAGGCCGCCACTCCCCTCACCTCCCAAATTTTTTGAGACAATGAAAAAGTCAATTTTTGCCCCCCCCCGCACGACCCTCGCGCTCGCTGTAGCGGCCCTGCTCCTCCTGAACGTCGTCGTCTCCTGCCACCGCGAGCAGGCCGAGCGGCAAGCGCCCGCGCCGCCGAGCGACGTACAGGTGACTGACCGGGCAACCTGCACCGACCCAGACTTTTGCAACCTGTCAGTAACCACTTCCAGCGATGCAGACTTGACACTCTGTGGCAGCTTCCCCATTGACATCGGAATGCTTCCGGGCTGCGTCACTGGCTGCGACCCGTTCAACGACAAGGAGCTGTCCGGGATGTTTCTCGCAAACGTGCCAAGAGAGCGATGCATAGAGAAGACTGGTTCTGTCTGCATCACAAACAATGGAAGCAGCACGGTCACCGTGACGGTTAAGTTTGGCTCCGGCGCGGCCATGCAAGTCAACATCCCCCCATCCGGCCAGCATTGCTTTCATTCCATAAACTGCGGCGACACGAACGACGGATGCCTCTGAGCCGGACAGCACGCATCTTGGGTCGCCGCCGCGCCTTCTCCTTTCATCGTGGCATACCCTATCCGCTTCCGGCAGCTCGCTGACTGCCGGAAGCGACCTTATGCAACGCAATTTTTTTTCTTATGGCCAGATATTTATCCCACCTTCTACTTCAGGCAATGTTGCCCCTCGCCGTGTTTGCCCAATGCCCGCCGCTTGGGCCCATCGAGGGGCCATCCGAAACGCAGGCCTGCACCAATATCAACCCCGACACATATACCATACCCAACTCCGCCGATGCCAATCTGGTGTGGACACTCACTGGCAACCACCCGAGTATCGGCAAGTTCATAGGGCCTGCGAGCGGCGAGACGGTTGTGGTCGACTGGGACGCGGGTGGCACGGCGCAGCTGTGCGCCACGCCCACCAACCCCTGCTACGACAACACCCCCATCTGCCTGACTATCAGCGTTGCATTGTTACCTTACATGAATCCGTTGCCTAGCGACACCGTATGTCCCGGCGATTTTATCAGCATCAATCTGGGCGACTACGGGCCTCCAGGGATGACCTTTATCTGGAACTCCACCAATCAGTTCATCGGGATACCGCCCTCCGGCACCAACGACATCACCTTCACCGTGTCTGACGTGTATGTGCCTACGAGCAGCGTAGTGGTGATACAGACGTACATGGGGAGCTGCAGGGGGGCCGGAACAACCACAGGGTTCACCGTCCTCCCCACGCCCAGCGCGAACGCGCCCGCGCCCGTCACCGCCTGCGCCGGGGCACCCGTCAGCGTCGCCCTCTCCGGCAGCCCCGGCGCCACCTTCGCATGGGAAAACCCCAACCCCGCCATCGGGCTGCCAGCCAACGGAACCGGAAACATCTCGTTCACCGCCGCAAACGTCGCCCAGCAGGAAATCGCCAACATCACCGTCACACCCCTCTACACCCTCGGCGCCGTCTCCTGCCCCGGCCCGCCCGTCACCCTCACCGTCACCGTCAACCCCGCCCCCACCACCGACGACCCGCCGGACGTCTCCGTCTGCGCCGGCGAGCCCGTCGCCGTCACCTTCTCAAGCCCGGTCCCCGGCGCCGCCTTCAACTGGACGAACAACAACCCCGCAGTCGGACTGCCACCCGCCGGAACCGGAAACATCGCGTTCACCGCCGCGAACGTCGCCGCCACCCAGACCGCCACCGTCACCGTCACGGCCACCGCGCTCGGATGCCCCGGGCCCCCGCAGACCCTCGCCATCACCGTCAGGCCAAGACCCACCGCCGCCCAACTGCCAAACATCGTCGCCTGCGCCGGCGCCCCTCGTCGCCGTCAACTTCTCCGGCTCCCGGCGCCACCTTCAACTGGGCGAACAACAACCCCGCCGTCGGACTGCCACCAGCCGGAACCGGAAACATCGCCGCCAGCGCCGCCAACGTCACCCAGACCGAGACGGCCACCGTCACCTATGTCCCAGAGCCGACGGCTGCCCCGGCCAGCCCCGAACCTTCCTCGTCACCGTCAACCCCTGCCCGTCATGCAGCCCCCGGCGATGTCACCGCCTGCGGCGGCGAGCAGGTCTCGTCGGATTCGACGCGCCGCCCGGAACCAACTTCCAGTGGGCCAACGACAACCCCTTCGTCGGACTGCCACCCGCCGGAACCGCTCCTCATCGTATTCACCGCGACCCAGTCGCCCGTCCAGCAGACGGCCAACATCACCGTCACACCCGTCGCCCTCGGCTGCCCCGGCCAGCCGCACACCTTCTCCGTCACCGTCGCCGCCACACCCGCCCTCAACCCGCCGCCCAACGTCACCGTCTGCGGCGGCGCCCCCATCGCCGTCACCTTCTCCGGCTCCCCCGGCGCCGCCTTCAACTGGGCGAACAACAACCCCGCCGTCGGACTGCCACCAGCCGGAACCGGAAACATCGCCGCCGTCGCCGCCACCGTCGCCGCCACCGTCTCGGCCACCCTCACCGTCACCCCCGTGTCCCCACAGGGATGCCCCGGCCAGCCCCACACCTTCTCCGTCACCGTCGAAAAATGCTGCGCCACCTCCGCCGGAACCCTCGACACGGCAGCCCTCAACGCCTGCGGAACCGCCACACTCGCCGTCGCACTCCCCGGAAACCACGCCCTCGAGCCGGGCGACACCCTCCGCCTCATCCTTTACACCAACCCCCAAGACCCCATGGGCAGCATCGTCCAGTACTCCGACTCGCTCCTCTTCCCGTTCCTGCCAGGCGTCATGCACCCCGACACCGCCTACTTCGTGGCCGTCATCGCCGGGCCCCTCCTCCCAAACGACAGCATCAACGCCGCGGCCCCCTGCTTCTCGCTGGCCAAGGGACCCGTGGCCCGATGGCGGCACAGGCCGACCGTCGCCGTCGGCAGCCCCCCCGAGGCGGTGTGCCGCGACGGCTGCGCCGACGTGCTGCTCGCCCTGACGGGCACCCCGCCATTCGGGCTCGAGTGGCTGGTGGAGCAGGGCGGGCAGACGCTCCTGTCGCGACACGAGACGACCGACGCGCACGAACTGACGGTGACGCTCTGCCCCTCGGACTTCGCCCTGCCCGGGGAGCACGGGTACCTCAACTTTCGGGTGAGGAACCTCGCCGACAGGTTCTGCGGGTGCGAGTGACGGGAGGGGCGCGGCAACGCATTGTTGGGCAAAAAACGCCCCGCGCGGGGGAAAATTCCGCCCCAAAGCCTTGCCCGACCGCGAAGTTTTTGGCTAACTTTGTTGCGCGAAACAAATGGCGGCCCGCGCCCGAAAGCCGCCACTCCCCTCACCTCCTAAATTTTTGAGACAATGAAAAAGTCAATTTTTGCCCCCCCCCCCCGCACGACCCTCGCGCTCGCGGTAGCAGCCCTGCTCCTCCTGAACGTCGTCGTCTCCTGCCACCGCGAGCAGGCCGAGCGGCAAGCGCCCGCGCCGCCGAGCGACGTACAGGTGACTGAGCGGGCGACCTGCACCGAGCCGGGATATTGCAACCTGTCGGTGACGGCCTTCAGCGACGCGAATCTCACCCTCTGCGGTAGTTTCCCACAAACTCCGGGCCCGCTGGATGATTGTGATTCTGGATGCGACCCCACTTTTGACAAGAAATTGTCCGGTTTTTTCCCAGAAAATGCACCAAGAGAACATTGTATTGATTTTTCCGGCAGGGTCTGCATCACCAATGACAGCGCCACGGACACGGTGAAGGTCGAGGTGGTGTTCGACAACAGCACCCCCGCCGTCGTTGACATCCCGCCCCTCGAGAAACGTTGTTTCCGCACCAACGCCAACTGTACCGTTACCGGAAGTGGCTGTCAATGACCGTTTTTGACACGCAAGCCGGAACACTTCATGCAATGCTGGGCTTGACGCGGCGCGGCGCATTTTTTCAATACCAAGATTTCATGGAGGGTTCCGGCTTTCCAATCTATGTGACACAAGGCGATTTGGAGCCTGTCTCAAAAGGTTGATACGGTTGATGAAAGTTGATATGTGGAGTGAAAAACGGCATGAATCTCTGCCTTTCCGAATCAAAATATCAACCTTCATAAACTTTGATAAACCCTCATCAACCTTTTGGGACAGCTTCCTCATCTTTTCCACTCAAACGCTCGTCTGACTTTTCCCATGAAAAAATATCTACCCGTTCTGGTGGCGGCCCTACTTTTTGGCTGTCGGCAATCCCGTGCCCAATGCCCCCCGCTCGAGCCGATTGTCGGCCCGGAGAACCCTCAAATATGCTGGCTGCAACTATCCACCTACTCGATACCCAACTCGGGCGCGGCCAATCTGGTGTGGACGCTCAACCCGCCGCCGCCCGCCATCGGGTCGTTTGTGGGGCCATCCACGGGCCAAAGCGTGAACATCGTTTGGGGCGATCCGGGAGCCGTGCAGTTGTGCGCCACGCCCACCAATCCCTGCTATGACAACACGCCTGTTTGCATGAGCATTAACGTTATTCCCCCTCCAGTTTTTTACGGCTTCCAAAACATGACCGTATGCAGCGGGGAGCATGTGCACGTTGATTTTTACGGGCCGGGAGACCCGGTAGCAGAGTATTACTGGGTTTGTTACCAACCAATAGGGGGGATACCCTCCTCCGGGTTCGGGGACATCGAATTTACTGCTCCTGTTGTGTTTACACCGATATCGATAGGGTTTGCGGCATTGGTTGTTGTTGACGGGTGCAGTTCAACATACAAATCCTTTAGCATCACCGTCCTCCCCACGCCCAGCGCGAACGCGCCCGCGCCCGTCACCGCCTGCGCCGGGGCACCCGTCAGCGTCGCCCTCTCCGGCAGCCCCGGCGCCACCTTCGCATGGGAAAACCCCAACCCCGCCATCGGGCTGCCAGCCAACGGAACCGGAAACATCTCGTTCACCGCCGCAAACGTTGCCCAGCAGGAAATCGCCAACATCACCGTCACACCCCTCTACACCCTCGGCGCCGTCTCCTGCCCCGGCCCGCCCGTCACCCTCACCGTCACCGTCAACCCCGCCCCCACCACCGACGACCCGCCGGACGTCTCCGTCTGCGCCGGCGAGCCCGTCGCCGTCACCTTCTCAAGCCCGGTCCCCGGCGCCGCCTTCAACTGGACGAACAACAACCCCGCAGTCGGACTGCCACCCGCCGGAACCGGAAACATCGCGTTCACCGCCGCGAACGTCGCCGCCACCCAGACCGCCACCGTCACCGTCACGGCCACCGCGCTCGGATGCCCCGGCCCACCGCAGACCCTCGCCATCACCGTCAGGCCAAGACCCACCGCCGCCCAACTGCCAAACATCGTCGCCTGCGCCGGCGCCCCCGTCGCCGTCAACTTCTCCGGCTCCCCCGGCGCCACCTTCAACTGGGCGAACAACAACCCCGCCGTCGGACTGCCACCAGCCGGAACCGGAAACATCGCCGCCAGCGCCGCCAACGTCACCCAGACCGAGACGGCCACCGTCACCTATGTCCCAGAGCTCGACGGCTGCCCCGGCCAGCCCCGAACCTTCCTCGTCACCGTCAACCCCCTGCCCGTCATGCAGCCCCCCGGCGATGTCACCGCCTGCGGCGGCGAGCAGGTCCTCGTCGGATTCGACGCGCCGCCCGGAACCAACTTCCAGTGGGCCAACGACAACCCCTTCGTCGGACTGCCACCCGCCGGAACCGGCTCCCTCATCGTATTCACCGCGACCCAGTCGCCCGTCCAGCAGACGGCCAACATCACCGTCACACCCGTCGCCCTCGGCTGCCCCGGCCAGCCGCACACCTTCTCCGTCACCGTCGCCGCCACACCAGCCCTCAACCCGCCGCCCAACGTCACCGTCTGCGGCGGCGCCCCCATCGCCGTCACCTTCTCCGGCTCCCCCGGCGCCGCCTTCAACTGGGCGAACAACAACCCCGCCGTCGGACTGCCACCAGCCGGAACCGGAAACATCGCCGCCGTCGCCGCCAACGTCGCCGCCACCGTCTCGGCCACCCTCACCGTCACCCCCGTGTCCCCACAGGGATGCCCCGGCCAGCCCCACACCTTCTCCGTCACGGTGGAAAAATGCTGCGCCACCTCCGCCGGAACCCTCGACACGGCCGCCCTCAACGCCTGCGGAACCGCCACACTCGCCGTCGCCCTCCCCGGAAACCACGCCCTCGAGCCGGGCGACACCCTCCGCCTCATCCTTTACACCAACCCCCAAGACCCCATGGGCAGCATCGTCCAGTACTCCGACTCGCTCCTCTTCCCGTTCCTGCCAGGCGTCATGCACCCCGACACCGCATACTTCGTGGCCGTCATCGCCGGGCCCCTCCTCCCAAACGACAGCATCAACGCCGCGGCCCCCTGCTTCTCGCTGGCCAAGGGCCCCGTGGCCCGATGGCGGCACAGGCCGGCCGTCGCCGTCGGCAGCCCCCCCGAGGCGGTGTGCCGCGACGGCTGCGCCGACGTGCTGCTCGCCCTGACGGGCACCCCGCCATTCGGGCTCGAGTGGCTGGTGGAGCAGGGCGGGCAGACGCTCCTGTCGCGACACGAGACGACCGACGCGCACGAACTGACGGTGACGCTCTGCCCCTCGGACTTCGCCATGCCCGGGGAGCACGGGTACCTCAACTTTCGGGTGAGGAACCTTGTGGACAGGTTCTGCGGGTGCGAGTGACGGGGGGGCAGGGTAAACTCTTCAAAATGTAACTGGCCTCGGAGAGGTTTGATATTGGTAGAGATGGTGTGTTTTTGTGATAATTACCATGACCTCGCAGAGGTCAAATGTCTATTGCGGAAAACAGAGCACCAACATTCGACCCCTCCGGGGTCGTAATCATCGCGAAAACGGGGCGCTTTTACCAACATTTGACCTCTCCGAGGTTTGTGCGATTTTGATGCGTTTGCCTTGAGGGAGAAGAGTTGACAAAGCGTTCAAGAAAGTGCATCGGTACCAGCAACGTTTACGAAATTTTGAAACATTGGAAGGTTTCGCGGAACGGCAACCTTCCAATTGATGCATAAATCGTCAGCCATTCTCGGTTTGTGAGAGGTGTCATCTTTTGAGGAACGAAAAAGGTGACATCTCGACCTGTTTTTGAGGTGTCACCCCTCCATGCTTCCGGGATGGCACCTCAGAACCCGACAAAGCGAGAATGGCTGTCATTTGAATCAAGTCAAAGCGCGAGATACCTCCTATTCAACCAAATTGATTGTTGAAGGACGATTTTCCTCCCAACGACGCCCTCCCCTGCAACCCATCCCCTACTTTTGGCAGTCAAAATTGCCTGCCCATGTTCGTGCGCCTTCTCCTGCTCATTTTGCTTGCCGCCAACAGCCAATGGACGGCGGCCATCGCCCAGATAAAACACGTCAACCCCTTCATCGGCACGGGCGGCCACGGCCACACCTACCCCGGCGCGACGGCCCCCTTCGGCCTCGTGCAACTCAGCCCCGACACGCGCATTGACATGATGGATTGGGACGGCTGCTCGGGCTACCACTATTCAGATTCAATCATCTACGGCTTTTCGCACACCCACCTGAGCGGCACGGGCGTGGCCGATTATTGCGACATTCTCTTCATGCCCTTTACGGGCGGAGCACAATTGGAACCTGCCGAATACGCCTCGAAATTCAAAAAATCAAAAGAAAAAGCCGAGGCGGGCTACTACTCTGTTTTTCTCGAAAAAGACAAAATACTCGCAGAACTCACGGCCACCGAGCGCGTCGGGGTGCATCGCTACACTTTTCCCGGCAACCGCGAGCGCGGCCATATCCTGATTGACTTGCGCCACCGCGACGAGGTGCTGGATTCGTACATGAAGCGCGTTAGCGACCGCGAAATAGAAGGCTACCGCATCTCAAACGCTTGGGCCAAAGAACAACACGTCTATTTCGTCGCGCGATTTTCGAGGCCGTTTTTTGCCTCAAAAATCCTTGACATGAGCAAAAACCCCCGCGAATCCACCCCCGCGTTGACGGGAAAGGCCATTGTGGGCTTGCTCGATTTTTACAACGACAGCGAGCCACTCGTGGTCACGGTCGGCATTTCAGGAGTGAGCATTGAGGGAGCGCGGAAGAACTTGGAGACCGAGTGCGCTCATTTTGATTTTGAAAAAATAAAAACCGAAACGCAGGCCAAATGGCAGCGCCAACTCTCCAAAATCGAAGTGGAAGGCGGCACCAACGAGCAAAAGACGATTTTTTACACGGCGCTCTACCACACGATGCTTGCACCCAACATCTGGAACGACGCGGACGGGCAGTATCGCGGGCGCGACAACAAAATCCATCAAGCCTCCCCCAACCCCTCCAAAGGAGGGGAGACCCACGATGTCTATACCGTTTTTTCGCTGTGGGACACTTACCGCGCCCTGCACCCGCTGCACACGATTTTGGAGCCGAAACGCACGAATGATTTTATCCAAACCTTTTTGCGCCAATACGAGCAAGGTGGCCTCCTGCCGGTGTGGGAATTGGCGGCCAACGAGACGGATTGCATGATTGGGAACCACGCGATTCCGGTGATTTATGACGCGGTCACGAAAAAACTGGTGGATGAAAAAGACTATCCGAAACTGCTGGAAGCCATGTTGAAAAGCGCCAATAGCGACCGATACGGCCTGAAGCATTACCGCGAGCGGGGCTATGTCCCGGCTGACAAAGAGCCAGAGTCGGTGTCGAAAACGTTGGAGTATGCTTACGACGATTGGTGCATCGCCCGCATGGCAAGTTTGGTGGGTGAAAAAAAGACAAGCGAGGAGTTTTACTTGAGGGCGCAGTCATATAAAAACCTGTTCGACCCGACTTCCCGTTTTTTCAGGGCAAAAAGCAACGCAACGTGGTACGAGCCTTTCGACCCCTACGAGGTCAATTTCAACTACACGGAAGCCAATGCGTGGCAGTATCTTTTTGCTGTTCAGCAAGATTTCAGGGGTTTGGTAGATTTGTTTGCGCAGTCCCCAACCTTGCTTGCCCGACAATTGGACAGCCTTTTCGCCGCAAGCACCAAAACGACCGGGCGCAATCAGGCCGACATCACGGGACTCATCGGCCAGTATGTGCATGGCAACGAGCCAAGTCACCATGTCGCTTACCTGTACTCATTCGTCAAGGAACCATGGAAAACGCAGCAACTCGTCCGGCAGATTTTGGATGAAATGTATGCTAACCGTCCCGATGGTTTGATTGGCAACGAAGATTGCGGCCAAATGTCGGCTTGGCTGGTGTTCTCGGCCATGGGTTTTTACCCCGCTGTGCCGGGCCAGGGAGAGTATGTGTTGGGAGCGCCGTGGTTCCAAAAAATTACGATTCGCGCCGACGGGAAGCCGCCAGTTGTGCTTCAGTTTCCTCCGAACTTAGAGCCGGGTGTTTTGATAAAAAGAGCCAAACACGAGACTAAAATCGGCACATCGTACACATCTTTATCTACCTACATCACGCACGAAGAGTTGATTGCCGGCGGTTTGTTGGAATTTGAAACGGTCAACATACCCACAGCAGAGGAGTTGTTTTCAAGGGACCCGATGTGGAACTTCCCCAATTCGGTGATAACGACGCCTCTCGCATTGCCCATGCCGTTTGTAGCCAAAGGTGAGCGCGGCTACAAAGGGGAACAGATGGTAGAACTCGGTTGCCTCGCTCCCAATGCGACGATTTATTACACCCTCGATTCCGATAAGGCAAAATCCAAACAATCAACTGTTTACACCCAGCCTATTCCCGTCAAAGGCTCCGGCATGATTGTTTTTTATGCCGGACGTGGAGAACGGCACACCAAGTTGGACACCTTCTTTTTCACCGAAATCCGCTCGGACATAAGCCTCCACCGCTACAACACCCGCTACTCCCCCCAATACACCGCTCGCGGCGACAACGGCCTCATTGACGGCATTAGGGGCGGCGCGGATTTCCGCACGGGCGACTGGCAAGGCTTCGAGGGGACGAATCTCGACGTGGTGTTGGATTTGAGCAAAATCCAACAAATCAACAAGGTAAGCGTCGGATTTATGCAAGACGAAAACGCTTGGGTATTTTTCCCAACCAAGATGCGGGTAGAAATTTCGGGCGACGGGCAAAATTTCAGCCCCGTCGGAGAAGTTGTTTGTGAAGTGCCACCGACCGAAAAGGGTGTTTTGCAAAAAGATTTTGTCCTCGAATTGAAAGGGAAAAAAGCGCGTTATGTTCGGGTGGTCGGCGTTTCGCTGGGAAAATGCCCCGAATGGCACAAAGGCGCGGGCTATGCGAGCTGGGTGTTTTCGGATGAAATTGTGGTGGAATAAGCTTGCGCCTCCCGCGGCACTTAAATTGAAATGCAGGATTTGTCAAAAAAATCGGTTCTTCGCATTCATCAAAATCATCGTTCAAAATCAAAAACCTCGCCCTCATATTCCACCTCCTGTTGCTGGCGTTCGCCACCCTCCACAGCCAGCCAACCGCCGACCCCTCAGGACACAGCACCTTCGAGGCCGACAAACTGCTGGACAGAGCCAGACAAGCCACCGAGCATGCCGAACGCGAAACGTGGGCCAGCCAAAGCCTCAAAATCGCCCGCGACTTGTCCTACAACGACGGCATCGTGAGAGCCTCCATTTTTCTGGGCGACCTCTGCGACAAAACCGGCAAAACCGAAGCCGCCCTCCAACATCTCTTGGAGGCCGAATCCAAACTCCAACCGGGCAGCCCCTCCCTGCCCATCGTCAATCGTGCGCTTGGCGACATCTTCCTGCGCGAAAACCTCCACAAACACGCGCTCCGCTACTACGGCGAAGTGCTCAAAGACACCCCGCAGGACTTCGAGACGATGGAAAAACTCGCCGACGCAGCCCTCCACGAAGCCATATTCGACACAGCCGAACACTACTACAAACAACTCATCATCAAATTCAAATACGACGGCAACAACCCCCGCCTCGTGCATATCTATCAAAAACTCGCCAACGCCTACGACCAACGCGGCGACTCCGGCAAAAGCATCTACTACTACTCCGCCATAGAGCGCATCATCGAGACTTGGGGCACCGCACAAGAAAAATCGCTCCTCTACAACAACCTTGGCCGCCAATACGTCCGCGACCGCGACTATGCCAAAGCCCTCGAATACTTCCGAAAAGCCGAGCTCCAGTGCATCTACATCCCCTGCGACTACCCCGAAGTCATGTATGCCAACCTCGGCGTGACACTCCACAACACAGGCGAAACCCGACGCGGCATCGAATACCTCCTCAAAGCCCGTGACATCCTGTTTGCCAGACAAGACTGGGCAGCCCTCGCCAATCTCGAACACCTCGTGGCCGGCGTCTATTTCAGCGACAACGACTTCTACAACGCGCTCACCCACACCGAACTGGCCATCAAATACGCCCAACAAACCAAACAACGCCAAACATTGGCCAACGCCTACGAAACCGCCGCCGAAATACACCACCAACTCTACGACTTCGAAAAAGCCTTCGATTACTACCGAAACTACCTCACCCAACTCGACACCATTCGTACCGAAGACCGCACGCGCCAGCAACGCATAGAACAACAGCGCGGCTTGCTCGCCGCCGCCGAAGCCCAAATCAAATACCTCATCGCCCGGCAAAACTTCAAGGAACTCGAACTACAACAATCGCTCTACGAACAAGACAAACTCCGACTGCTCAACGAAAACCTCGCCCTCGACGCGCAGCGCAAACGCGACGAAGTGCTCCTTTTGCAAAAACAGAAAGAGGTGGACGAAGCCAACATCCGCCAAAAAACCCTCGAAGCCCTCCGCGCCCAACAAGAGCTCCGCCTCGCCGCCCAACGCCTCGACGTGCTCAACCAAAACAACCTCATCGCCGACATGCGCCGCCAAGAAGCCATCGAGCGAGCCAACCGCTTGGCCGACAGCACCAGCCGCGCACAAGAGCTGGAGCGAGCGCAGCGAGAAGCCGAATACCAACGCCGCCAGCAAGCCGATTTCCGGCAGTTTGCTTACAGCATCGGGTTCATGCTCTTCGCCATCTTGGGCATATTGGGAGCCAGCTGGCTCTACGCACGCCGCACCAACCGACAACTCAACGAGCAAAACCAACAGATACAAGCCCAGAACAAAGAGATTGCCACCGAACGCAGCAAAAGCGACCAACTGCTGCTCAACATCCTGCCCGACGAAGTGGCACGCGAACTCAAAACCAGCGGCTACGCCACGCCGCGACACTACGAATCCGCCACCGTGCTGTTCACCGATTTTGTCAATTTTACCCGCCTGTCCGCCCAGCTCTCGCCCGATGAGCTGATTGAAGAACTAGACGAGTGCTTCCTCGCTTTCGATGAAATCTGCGACAAACACGGCCTCGAAAAAATCAAGACCATCGGCGATGCCTACATGTGCGCAGGCGGCCTGCCCGTGCCAAACGACACCCATCCACAAGATGCCGTGAAAGCCGCCCTAGAGATGACGAGCTGGCTCGCCCGCCGCAACCGCGAACACGCAAGAGCCATATTCCGCGAAATGCGCATCGGCATCCACACAGGCCCCGTCGTGGCAGGCGTCATCGGCAAAAACAAATTCGCCTACGACATCTGGGGCGATGCCGTCAACCTCGCCGCACGCTTGGAAGAACACGGCGAGCCCGGTCGCATCAACATATCAAAAGCCACCGCCGAGGCCGTGAAACACTTGTTCAAAGTCACGCCGCGCGGGAAAAAGCAGGTGTACAACAAAGGGTTGGTGGAGATGTATTTTGTGGAATCATGAAATTTGAGGAAACCCCGCACCTGACGAGCCTATATCTGCTTTTCGCAGCCTCCAAAAATACAAATGAGAAATCCTGACTTATTTTTGGCCTCGCATGAAACCCGCACCCACCGCACTTGCCACCCAGTTCAGCCGGATGGACCTCCTCAGCAGCGTCCCCCCCGCCATCTTGGAACAATTGGCGGCAGAAAGCCTCATTGAGCACTTCTCCACCGATGCCGTCGTCTTTCACAAAAACGAACCGGGCCACTCGCTCTACCTCATCCTGCAAGGCCGCGTGAAAGTCCACGACGAGGACTACACCGTCGCCATGATGCCGGAAGGCACCTGCTTCGGCGAGCTCGCCCTCCTCGACGAAGGCCCCCGCTCCATGTCGGTGACAGCCACCGAACCCACCACGCTTGCCGTCGTCGGACGCGACGTGTTTTTCCAAGTGCTCCGCAACGACCCCGATGTGCTCCGCAAAATCGTCGGCACCCTCACCCAACGCCTGCGCTACCAGACCGACCGCGTGGTGGAAGAACTGCGCCGCCGCGAAGAAGAGCTCACTCGCCTCGTGGACGAGCGAACCGCCCAACTCATGCAGCAAAAAGAAGAGGCCGAACTGCTTCGCGCCAAAGCCGAAGCCGAAAAACAAGAAGCCGAATACCAGCGGCAACGCGCCGAGCAAAGCGAGCGATTCGAACAACAATTCCTCGCCAACATGAGCCACGAAATCCGCACACCGATGAACGCCGTGCTCGGCATGACCAACATCCTCCTGCAAAAAAAACCACGACCCGACCAACTCAAATACCTCGACAGCATTCGCCACGCATCCCAGGCACTGCTAGTCATCCTCAACGACATCCTCGACATCTCCAAGATAGAAGCCGGACGCATGGAACTCGAACACACAGACTTCAGCCCGACGCACGTGGTGGAGCAGGTGGCCAACACCTTGCGCTTTCGCGCGGCAGAAAAAGGGCTGGCGTTCGAGGCCATCTGCGCGCCCGATGTCCCGCCCGCGCTCATCGGCGACCCCGTCCGCCTGCAACAAATCCTGCTCAACCTCACAGGGAACGCCGTAAAATTCACCGAGCAAGGCAGCGTGCGACTTGATGTTCGACTGCTTAAAAAAGAAGCTGGCGCCTGTCGGCTGCGATTCGAGGTGCGCGACACGGGCGTGGGCATGACCCCCGCGCAAACGGCTGCCGTCTTTGAACGCTTTCGCCAAGCCGCCGACGACACCACCCGCCGCTACGGAGGCACCGGGCTTGGCTTGGCCATTTCAAAACAACTCGTGGAACTCTTTGGCGGCCACATCGAAGTGCAAAGCGCACCGGGACAAGGCTCCGTTTTTAGTTTCGACCTAAGACTGCCTATCAGCGAAAAAACCTATTTGCAAAAAGAAGAAACCACCGCGACACCCGTTCATCGGAAAACACTCGAAGGCTTGCGCATTTTGGTGGCTGAAGACAACGAATACAACCGCGTGGTAGCCGTAGAAACCCTCGAACTGATGCTGCCCGATGCCACCATAGAACTGGCCCACAACGGCCTTGAAGCACTTGAAAAAGTAAAAACAGGCACCTTCGACCTCGTTCTGATGGATGTGAATATGCCGGAAATGGACGGCCTCGAGGCCACCCGCGCTATTCGCGCCTTGCCGCCGCCCCTCCATGCGCTACCCATCGTCGCGTTCACCGCTTCCGTCACAAAAGCCGAAATTCAGCAATGCGAAGCCGCAGGCATGAACGTCGTGGTGCCCAAGCCCTTCCGCGAAAGCGAATTGATGGAAGCATTGCACAAAGTCACATCGAACCGCCAAGGGAGTGACGAGGCAGGCATAAGCTCCGCCCCTGCCACGACCTCAACCCCGCCCAGCGCACACACTCACGCCTTGACGTTTCTCGAACAAATGACGGGCGGCGACCACAACCGAATCCAAAAATACATTGGCCTCTATTTGGCATCGGCACAGACAAGCCTGCCCAAAATCGAGGCCGCCCTCCGAACCGACGACCGCGAGGCACTCCGCCGCGTCGTGCACACCCTGAAACCCCAACTCAAAATGATTGGCCTGCCGCAAACCGCCGAATTGGCAACCCGCGTGGAAGCACGTCTGCTCGAAGGAACTGCCCCCCAAACAATGGTGGAAACCATCGAGCAACTGATGAAAGAAATTCGCCACTCCTGCGTGCTTTTTGATAAAACCTTCAAAATATGAGCAGTACGGCGGATTTGCAAATCCGCCATATGCATTGGGAGCCAATTGTTTGTGTCAAAAATAGATTTGCTTAATTTTGGCGAAGCACTTAGGGATAATGTGCCAGTCTGAGAATATGAAAATGTGCCAGTACCATAGTTTTTACAGTCCTTTTTACCCAAACACATGTCCATGACGACGATTTCGGCTCAATTGGTTGACCTGCGACAACGCCGCATCTATCCGGCAGCCATCACGATAGAAGGCAGTCGCATCAGCCGTATCCGAGAAATCAGCGACGCACCCGCCACGTCCGGCTATTTGCTGCCAGGGTTCGTGGATGCCCACGTCCACATCGAAAGCAGCATGTTGCCACCATCCGAATTTGCGCGGTTGGCCGTCGTGCATGGCACGGTAGCCACCGTGTCGGACCCACACGAGATTGCCAACGTGTTGGGCATGGATGGCGTGACGTATATGCTCGACGATGCGGCGCGAGTGCCATTCAAGTTTTGCTTTGGCGCGCCGTCGTGCGTCCCAGCCACGACCTTTGAGACCGCGGGGGCCACCCTGAAAACGGAGCAAGTGGAACAGCTCTTGCAGCACACCGCCATTGGCTATCTCTCGGAAATGATGAATTTCCCCGGCGTGTTGCAGGGCGATGCCGCCTGTTTGGCAAAAATAGCTGCCGCCCAACGCTTGGGCAAACCCGTGGATGGCCACGCACCCGGTTTGCGCGGCGACGATGCCCGCCGCTACTTCGCCGCTGGCATCTCAACCGACCACGAGTGCTTCACCTATGAGGAGGGTTTGGAAAAAGCCCGAATGGGGGTGAAAATCCTGATTCGGGAAGGAAGCGCCGCCCGAAATTTTGAAGCACTTTGGCCGCTATTGAAAGTTTTCCCTACCCAAATCATGTTTTGTAGCGACGACAAACACCCCGACGACCTCGTGCGCGGCCACATCAACGAGCTGGCCGCACGCGCCATTGGCAACGGTTGCGACTTGTTCGACACACTCACCGCCGCCTGCGTCAACCCCGTCGAGCACTACCGCCTGCCAGTGGGATTGTTGCGCGAGGGCGAGCCGGCAGATTTCATCCGAGTGACAGACCTGAACACGTTTCGCGTGTTGGAGACCTGGCTCAACGGCAGCAAGGTGGCAGAAAACGGACAAACCCTACTACCCTACTTGCCCGCCAACGCACCCAATTATTTTTTGGCAAAACTCAAAAAGGCTGCCGATTTCCAACTTCAAACCTCCTCCCGAACGGGTTGGGCCAACTGCCGCATCATCGAAGCCCACGACGGCCAGATAGTGACAGGCGCTGCCTCGGAACAGATGCCCGCCGCGGATGGACGGGTGCTGGCCGACAGTAGCCGCGACCTGCTAAAAATCAGCGTGACCAACCGCTACGCACCCGACGCGCCGCCTGCCATCGGTTTGGTGCGAGGCTTCGGATTGCGGCAAGGGGCGCTCGCATCGAGCGTGGCGCACGACTCGCACAATATCGTCGCGGTCGGCACCGACGATGCCGCGTTGGCGGAAGCCGTGAACGCCATCGTGGGAGCGCAAGGAGGCATTTGTGCCACCGACGGGGCTGGCGACACCCGAGTGTTGCCACTGCCCATCGCTGGTCTGATGAGCCAACGCAATGGCTACGACTTGGCCCGCGACTATGCCCAGTTGGATGCGTGGGTGAAGGCAGCAAACGGCTGTTCGCTGCTCGCGCCATTCATGGTGCTTTCGTTCTTGGCGCTGCCAGTGATTCCAAAACTTAAAATGACGGATTTGGGACTTTTCGATGTGGACAGGTTCAGCTTTGTGCCCGTGGAAATGCCTTAGTTTTGCAGCACTTTTAATAGGAGGGGCATGACCGCTTTTGAGCGCAATGACAAATTAAAATTCTCACGAGCCGTCATGCCACACCTACACAATGGAGTTTTTTTTCCCAACGGAAAGTGGTTTGCGAAACAATGATTGTTCAAATCCTTGGAAATCATTATTATCAATCAAGACAACTTCGCAAATCATTTTCATCAGGGTTTAAAACGGTTTTTTAGACTTCAACCAATCCGACCCATTCCTTGGAACTCAAAGGCAAAATCATTTGCGGCCTCATCGGAATTTTTCTGTTCGACCTCGCGGGCGTTCCGTTTGGAGGGCTTATCGGGTTTATCGTGGGTTCGTTGGTGGGTCATTTTTTGTTCGACAAACCCAAAGAAATCTCAGCCGCCGACGCCGAATTCAAGGCATACCAGCGCAAGCAAGGCGAGTTCCTCTATCACGTTTTTTCGCTTTGCGCCAAATTGGCAAAATCCGACGGAGCGGTGAACCGTCAAGAAATCGCCCACATGGAGTTCTTGATGCGCAACCAATTCCGCATGAATGACCGAGGCCGCACGCAAGCCATCAAAATCTGGAAACAGGCAAAGGACTCGATGGACCCGTTCGACCATTATGCGCGAGCGTTCTATCGCGATTTCGGCAAAGAGCGCCACCATGTGATGAACATGATGGACCTGCTGTTTGCAATGGCCGCCGCCGACGGCGGCTTACATCCGCGTGAAGAAATGCTCTTGCTTCGGGCAGCAGGCATCTTTCACATCGGGCGCCTGCAATATGAGCGCCTCAAAAGCCGATACTACCAGTCGAAATCGGCACCGCAACAACGCTGGACACCACTCGACCCGCACTACGCCATTCTGGGCGCCCAACCATCCGATTCCCTAGAGGCCATCAAGAAAAAATACCGCTCGCTAGCCGTGAAATGGCACCCCGACAAAATGGCGGCCAATGGAGCCTCCGCAGAGGCGCTCCGACACGCCAAAGAAAAATTCCAGCAAATCACCGAAGCCTACGAGCGCATAGTGGAAGCCAGAAAATGAACGTTGGCACGGTTATTCCGGCTGTTTGCCGAACCGCGAAACACAACCCGCCCTTGCTGCGTTAATCCTTTTATGCCCGATAAAAAAATGATTTGCAAAAAAACACCCTCTCAAATCCCCGAAAACCGTTCCGAACAAACATGGCAATCTCGCATATCATTTACATCAGGGTTTACCTTTGCCAATAACACCCTCAATCGTAATTACGCATGAGAAGTAGCATATTGCCCCTAGCCGCGTTGGCGGCACTTTTTTTTAGCCTAACCGCCCCTGCCTTGCAGGCGCAGGACTTGAACCTTGCCAACCAGTATTTCAACAGCGGCGAATACGAGAAAGCCGCCTCCCTCTACGGTCAGATGCTCGAACGCGACGACCGCAACGAAGGCATTTTCAACCGCTACGTGGACTGCTTGCTCATGCTCGAACGCTACGACGAGTGCGAGAAAGCCATCAAAAAGCAAATCAAAAAAACGCCGGAAAACATGACGCTCTACGTCACTTACGGCAACCTGTTCGAACGGATGGACAAGACCGACGAGGCCAACGCGCAATATCAACGCGCCATCGAGAAAATGTCGCCCGATTATATGTCGGTCAATAGGTTGGCATCGCTTTTTATGAGCAACACCAAATACGACTGGGCTATACGGGTGTACGAGCGCGGCGCCCAAATGCTCAAAGACCCCCATCGCTTTTCGTTCAACCTCGGCGAACTCTACCGCCGCAAAGGCGAGCCAGCCAAGATGGTAGAACAATACTTGAACTCGCTGAACGCCGACCCCGGTCGCCTGCCCACCATCCAGACCCTTCTATCGCGCTATCTGGCACCTTCGGATTTTACCGAATTGCAGTCGCAGCTCTACGCTCGCATTCAGACCAGCGAAAACCCCGACTACATCGAGTTGCTCGCATGGTCGTTCGTGCAACGCAAGGATTTCAAAAGCGCCTTGCGCCAATATAAAGCCCTCGACAAGCGCCTCAACGAACCGGGGCAGCGCATCTACCGATTAGCCAACGATGCCGCCGATGCCAAGGATTATGAGACCGCCATAGCCGCCTATGATTATCTGGTGACGGAAAAAGGCAAGCTCAACCCATTCTTTTTCGATGCCAAACGCGCATCCATGGAGTGCCGGCGCAAGAAGATAACGGAAGGCTTCGACTACACGCAAGAAGATTTGAAAATTCTGGAAACAGACTACGAGAACTTCCTCAACCAATACGGCAGGGGCAAACAAACGGCCAACATCGTGATGCAACTCGCCGACTTGGAGGCCTATTACATCAATAACCTGCCCAAAGCCATAGACTTGCTGGAAAACCTGAAAAACACCGCCGGCCTCGACCGCAACACGTTGGCTCGCACCAAAATCAGCCTCGCCGACTACTACCTGATTCACGGCGACATCTGGGAAAGCACCCTGCTCTACAGCCAAGTGGACAAAGACTTCAAAGAGGAACAACTCGGCCAAGAGGCGCGATTCAAAAACGCTCGACTATCCTATTTCAACGGCGATTTTCAATGGGCGCAGGCGCAATTCGACGTGCTAAAAGCATCCACTTCCAAACTCATCGCCAACGACGCGCTCGACCTCTCGGTCTTCATCATGGACAACCTCAATTTGGACACCACCGCCGAGGCCATTTCGCTCTACGCAGGCGCCGAACTGCTCATGTTCCAAAACCGCTTCGAGGAAGCGTTTTTGAAACTCGACACATTGCTCCGCGACTTTCCTGACCACTCCCTGCAAGACGACGTGCTCTACCTGAAAGCGCAGATTTACGAGCGGAAGCGCGACTACAATCAGGCCATCGCGCTCTACCAGCAGGTGGTCGAAAAATTCCCAGACGACATTCGAGCCGACAACTCGCTCTACGCCTTGGCACAACTCTACGAGTTCAGGATGAACGATGTGGAAAAGGCAAAAGAACTGTATGAGAAGATATTCATGGACTACTCCGGCAGCGTGTTTGCGGTGGATGCCCGAAAGCGATTCAGAATCCTGCGGGGAGACAAAGTGCAGTGAACCCCATCCCTCCTCCTCGAAAGAGCAAGCCCTCGTGTCGCCTTGCATGGCGGACGAGGGCTGCCCTAGCAATCATCGAGTTTGAATTTCTCTTTTTAGGGTTTTTTGGATTACACAGGCTTTGTCCAGATGCCTTCATTGTGACAACTTAGTGGGGCAAAGTTACACACTGCTCTTACGCGCCTTCGAATGCCTCCATTCTCTTTTTCATTCCCTTTTTTGTTCCGTCGGGGCTTCCTACTTTTGAGCGTCCAACACCCGCCGCGTCATGTCTAAAATCAGGGAGCTTACTCACGAAGAGGCCGCCCGCCTGCGAAGGCTCATACTTCGGCGTTTTTTGCTCGAAAACGCACACGGGAAGCGGTTTCGGGTGAGCTCGTTCAAGGGTGCTTACGAAGATTTGCGCGACGATATCGAGAGCAAAGTGTCCAGCGCGGCGACCTCCATCTCCCTCACGCGACTGCGCAAATTGTTCTATTACACAGACCCTTCCATCTGCCCAGCCGACCAATTGGACAAGCCCTCCTTTGGCCGTGATTTCATCGAGGTGTTAAGCCACTATATCGGCGACGCGCCGCCGCCAGGCCTCACCCCAACATTCCCAATCTGGAAACGCCCCCTCAACTGGAGAATCGGAATTCCGCTGCTCGCGGTGTTGCTGCTGTTCGGCGCGCTCGCCGCCCGTTTTTTTCAAGCCAGACCCGACAAAAATTGGAAGGAAGATTTCGAGCAAACCAGCGTGGACAGCCTGCAAGCAAAGGGATTTGAATGGATGGATTACGAGCCAAACTGGTGGTCGAAACAATTGCAGGAGGGCAAACTCACACTCTATACCTTGCGGGGCGACTATTGGCACGACGAACCCGACACGCCCACCATCAGCAACCTGCTCGTCAGAAAAATAAATGGTCGGAAATGCAAAATCACCGTCAAACTCGACAGTTTCGACCCGACCCAAGATTTCCAACAGGCAGGCATTTTCCTGCTGGATTCCAAAAAGACGAGAGACCACAACATTCGATTCACATTAGCCGCCTGCTCCTCGTGCAGCCCCCCTCGACAGGTGCTGCAAATGGTGAAAAACGAGCACGGCACCGTGTTTGAAAAATTTTCGGTAGTCAAACCAATATCCCCCAAAACATCGCCTGCCGCTCAGTCGCTTTGGCTACGCATGGAGTACGAAAACGGTCAAGTGCGCTTTTTCCACCATTGGGGGGCCGAATACTCGAGTTTTCAGGAAATTGCCACCATGGACATCGACTACGAGCCAGCCTTTGTCGGGTTGGCTGCCTTTCGGGGATTGAAAGATGGCTCGCGCAAACCCAACAAGGCGGCATCGCTCCCCGTGTTCGTTGATTATCTCAAGGTGGAATCGGGCGACCACTAATGCCGCTGAACAACACAGAGGAAGAGAAAACTGGGCCGCCACACTCATCATTGACCGGACGCGGCACAGACCCGGCAGCCACTTGCAAAGTATCGGTTTGGCGAATGCTCTCCTTTTTTTGACCTTTGCCCACTTAAAAAACACTGACGAAACAATAGCGGCAAAGCCCAACTAGCCTTTGCTTGTTGCTTATCCAAAAATTCGGGATAGTTCATGTTTCGTGGCCAAACAGCATCCCAACCATGTCTGACATTTTTGAAAAAGCCCAACAAACCCTCGCGGCACTCGCAGCCGAATCGCCCGCCGACCCAGCGGCGCTCGAGGCATTCCGCATCCAGTATCTTGGCTCCAAAGGCTTGGTGAAAAGCCTCATGGAGGAAATGCGCAACGTGCCCAACGAGCGCAAACGCGACTATGGGCAGCTGATGAACACGTTCAAGCAACAAGCCGAGGAAAAATACCAATCGCTCAAAGCAGTCTTCGAGGCTGCAGCGGAAACTGCGGCCAACCAGTCGCTCGACCTCACGGCGCCCGGCGAACCCCTGCCCCTCGGCTCGCGCCATCCGATAGCCGTGACGCTCAATCGCATCACGGATATTTTTGCCCGCATGGGTTTTTCTGTGGCGGATGGCCCCGAAATAGAAGACGATTGGCACAACTTCACTGCCATGAACACGCCGGAAGACCACCCGGCCCGCGATATGCAGGACACGTTCTACATCATGGGCGCACCGGGCATGCTCCTCCGCACCCACACCTCCCCCGTACAGGCAAGGGTGATGCAATCGCGCAAACCGCCTATCCGAATCATCGCGCCGGGGCGCGTCTATCGCAACGAAACCATCTCGACCCGCTCACACGCACAATTTCACCAAGTAGAAGGGCTGTACGTGGACGAGGGCGTTTCTTTTGCAGACCTCAAACAAACCTTGCTCTATTTCGCGCAGGAAATGTTCGGAACCCCCAAAATCCGCCTTCGCCCATCTTTCTTCCCTTTCACGGAACCGTCCGCCGAAATGGATATTTGGCTCGGCACCGACACGGAGAAAAACTACCGCCTCACGAAAGGCACGGGCTGGCTCGAAATACTCGGCTGTGGCATGGTGGACCCCGAAGTGTTGGAGATGTGCGGCATTGACTCGAAGCGTTACAGCGGCTTTGCCTTCGGCATGGGCATCGAGCGGCAGGCGCTGCGGCTCTACGAGATTGGCGACATCCGGCTGCTCTTCGAAAACGACGTGCGGTTCTTGCGACAATTCGCCTCGGCGATGTGACAGGCGGCAGCCTCACAAAATTGCGTCTCGGCAGGATTGGCGAGATTTGAAAGATTGTTTTTTGGGTAAAAACTTAGCGCGTCAACCCCACCCATTGGGCTTGGCTTTCTTTTCACAAACAAATCATGAATCATGTTCTTCGTCTTTCTCGGCCTATTGGTGATAGCAGTAGGCGCTACGCTCGCAAAGGTCAACTACCGCATGGCCAATCTCGGCAAAACAAGTCGCTACGTCGGTATCGGTTTGATTTTGCTCGGCTTCTCGACCGCTTGTTTTGTGCAAATACAGCCGGGCGAGGTAGGAGTGCAGACCCTCTTCGGCAAGGTGCAGCAAGGTGTGCTGACCGAGGGGCTGAATGTCATCAATCCGTTGGTGGACATCAAACGCTTTAGCGTGCGCACACAGAACTACACCATGTCGGGCGTGGAGGATGAGCGCGAGCGCCTAGGCGACGATGCCATCCATGTGCTTTCGGCGGATGGCCTTGAGGTGGTGATAGACATGACCGTGCTGTATCGGGTGATGGGCGAAAAAGCCCCAGAAATACTCCGCAATCTCGGCCAAGGCTACCGCGACGTCATCGTGCGCCCACTCACCCGCACCAAAATCCGCGACTTTGCAGCCTACTACGATGCCGTGTCGCTCTACTCGACCAAGCGCGACGAGTTTCAGCAGCGCCTCTTCAAATCGCTCGACGACGAGTTTCGAAAAAGCGGCCTGATACTCGAACAACTGCTCATCCGCAACATCAACCTGCCCACCTCGGTGAAGCAGACCATCGAGTCGAAAATCAACGCCGAGCAAGAAGCCCAAAAGATGAAATTCGTGCTCGAAAAAGAAAGACAGGAGGCTGAGCGCAAGCGCGTGGAGGCTCAAGGCATCGCCGATTACCAACGCATCCTGACATCTACTTTGACCGACAAACTGCTCCAATACGAGCAGATTCAGGTGCAAAAAGAACTTGCCACCTCGCCCAACTCCAAAGTCGTCATCATGGGCAGCGGCAAAACCGCGCCTATCCTCATCGGACAATAAAAACGGTTTGGGGGTTTGAAGGGAAAAACCTTCAAACCCTCACACCTCCAAGCCATGCAAATTTCAGCCGTCGTCATCACCCTCAACGAAGCCCGCAACATCGGGCGCTGCCTCGACTCGCTCGCGGGCGTGGCCGACGAGGTCGTCGTGGTGGATTCTTTTTCGACCGACGAGACGCAGGCGATTTGTGAATCCAAAGGGGCGCGTGTTGTGCAACACGCCTTCGAGGGCTACGGGCAGCAGAAAAACTGGGGCAACGCCCAAGCCTCGCACCCTTACATCCTTTCTCTTGACGCGGACGAGGCACTGAGCGAGGCGCTCCGCACCTCCATCCTTCGGGCAAAAGAAGATTGGCGACATGAGGGCTACACTATGAACCGCCTCACCAATTATTGCGGCCAATGGATTCACCATTCGGGCTGGTACCCCGACCGCAAGCTGCGTTTGTTCGACAAGCGCAAGGCGCGTTGGGGCGACAACGCGGTGCATGAAAAGGTGGAAATGAGCCACGGCAGCCGCGTGGGTCATTTAACAGGCGATTTGTTGCATTACAGCTATTACGACAAGCAAGAACACATAGAGCGGGTGCGGCGATACGCGGATTTGGCCGCACGGGCCTTGCACGCGCAAGGCCGTCGGGCAAGTTGGTTTCAGGTGTTGTTAAGCCCCCTTGCCAAGTTTTTGAGAAACTATTTTCTGAAGTTGGGCTTCCTCGACGGTCGAGCAGGATGGACAATCTGCAAAATTGCCGCATTGGAGACTTACCTGAAATACCGCACTTTGATGCGTTTGCGTTCATAGCGCATTTTCAAGCAGACTCACAGATATATCCACGCTCCTGCCATGCTTCGCATTTTCCCTTTGCTTTGTTTTTGGGCGCTTATGGCCTGCAATGCTTCCCGCCCCACACAACAGCCCGCCCAGCCGCGCCCGCGACCCGCAAGCGCTCCCAAGCCACCCGCCGCCATCGCCACTGCTCCCGGCCCCGGCTCCATCGCATGGCTCGACACCGAGCGCCTGATGCCCGTGTTGGAGCAGGCGCAACGAGAAAAAAAACCTGTCTTTGTGGAATTTTATGCCGCTTGGTGCGCCCCCTGCAAAGTCATGGAGGAGGAAATTTTCACCCAGCCCGAGACGTTCCGCTACCTCAACATGAATTTCCTGAACTTCCGCACTGACTTCGACTCCTCTCCCGGACAGACGCTCGCCTCCATATATGAGGTGAAAGCGTTGCCGACCGTGCTGTTTCTCGACCCCAAAGGCGTGGTGCTGGAGCGGCACACGGGCATGGCCAACCCGTCGGTGCTGAAAACGCTAGGGGATTCGGCGCTAGGGAAGATGAGGTAGTGGAATTGCCTCAGGTTGTCACCAATGGAGGCATTTCGACAATGAAATTTTCAACAACCTTCTTGTTGTAGGCTTTCCAACCGCCTCTAAAATCTCTGCTCGACACCTCAATGAATCGCTGCATTCTCTCAGAATTGAGCTGCTCCAAGAGCCATTCTGAATCCCCGTTGAATTTGATGCAGTAGCCAGAGTAAAAAGTGCAATCTTCGTTTTCGTAAAACACGAAGTTGGGGCGACGATTCATGGGCGAGAAGATGATTTTTTTGCCAAAACTTGTGTCCAAACCTTGACTTCTACCGAAAGCGTACCACGCGACCTTGTTGGGTTCGCCGTTGTCGCGTTTGTCTAATTCTGGTTTTGGATAAAATTGCGGACAAAAATCATGAGTTCAGACAGTTGGTCTTCATTTTGAATAAATACCTCATATCGTTCTGAACCAAGACTGCCCTTTTTAGTTCCATCCGGTCGCAGCCTATCGTCAAAAATTAACTTTTGGCTCCCCAAGACATCAATATCCGTATTTATTTGCAAATAAGACTTCCTACCGGTTTTTCCGCTATATCCAATGACTGAAAACCGCTGACCAAAATTGGTTTCTAACTTGATTTTCGTATCTTGGACAGTAACCGTCACATCAGTTATTGAAGCAAGAAAATCATAAAACAAATTATACAGCTTCTTGCTTTCCTCTTTTTTCGCGAAAAAAATGTCTGTTTCAGAAATCAAAGGCTTGCCTTCGATAACGCTCTTAATTTTTTTAATTTTCTCTGTATTTTCCTTCTCGATCAAATCGTCAGGGTCGTTGTTTAAATAATCATACAAGAAAAGTTCATTTTCAAACCAAAAATATCTGATTAGAGTGATTATCTCTTTACGCTTTTTAGCTCGGTCAATATCTGTTTGAGAAAAATACTTCGAGAGTACGATAACTTCTACATCTTTACTGATTTCGTTGTACTTAGGTAGAGAAACGTCATATTTTTGAGCACTTTGTAAATATATTTCGGCAAAGTTGTCTTCAATGAAATCCCGATAGTCACTCGCTTGTTCGTTGACATTTCTGTCAAAATCTTTTTTCAATTCAAAAACTACAAAGCGCTTGGTTTTAGGGTTAAATGCAAGTATATCAATTCTCCCTGACGAACCTTTGCTCCTGACGTTGCCTTCCAATTTAAACTCGTTGGAAATGTATGTATATTGGGGAAACAGCAGACTCCAATTATCCGTGAGGAATCTGTTAAGCTCGAGTTCTGACTTATCAATTTGTTTTAAAAACTTCTTACTTTGAGTTGAGAAGATCCTTGGCATTTTTAGTTTTTAAGTACGAAGTTAAAATCCCAGCAATCTCTGTTCCTATTTCCTGAAGATCAACCAAATCTTGAAATGACCATGCTGTTTCCTCATTACCATACATCTTTTCATGGTACCTTAGCAAACGGCGTAGTCTTTTGTAGTCTTTTTCAGAAAGATTAATTTGTTTCATGACTTTACGCAATTTAAACTAGCAGAAATGAATGTCAAATCTGCATTTGAGCTCTTTTTGGTGCGTAAAATTATGGCATCGTTCATATCTTCTAAAGCAAAGATGCAAGTAAGGTTACAATCTCCCCCACCCCCATCACCTCCTGCTCCCCCGTTTTCTGATTTTTCACCGTCAAAGTCCCGCTCTGCATTTCCGTCTCGCCCGCGATGGCGATGTAGGGGATGTTGCGCTTGGCGACGTACTCGAACTGCTTTTTCAACTTGCCCGGTTCGGGGTAAAGTTCGGCGGCCACCCCTGCCTGCCGGAGCGCGGTGACGCATTGAAAAGCATACTCGAACGTCGGTTCGTCGAAAGAGGCGAGCATGATTTTCACGCTTTCGGTCAGTGTTTCGGGGAACAAATTCAGCCCCTCCATCACGTCGTAGATGCGGTCGGCGCCGAAAGAAATGCCTACGCCCGACAGCCCCGGCACGCCGAACACGCCCGTCAAATCGGCGTAGCGACCGCCGCCGCCGATGCTGCCCATTTTGAAATTTTTGGCGGCGACCTCAAAAATGCAGCCCGTGTAGTAAGTCAACCCCCGCGCCAGCGTGATGTCGAATTTGACTTCGTTCGTCAAGTTCGTTTTTTCCAAAAGACGGAACACGCGGGCGAGTTCTTCCACGCCTTTTTGGCCTGTCTCGCTTTTCGCAAAAAAAGGTTTAAGCGCGTCCAAGTCACCGACTCCCAACATTTTTTCAATCATCGAAACAGCCTTTTCGGAAATGCCACGCCCGGTCAGTTCTTCGCGCACACCCTCGATGCCCACCTTGTCCAACTTGTCAATCGCCACCGTCATGTCCATGAATTTGTCGGCGATACCGGCAGCTTCTGCGATGCCAAACAGGATTTTGCGGTTGTTGATTTTGATGACGACCGGAACGCCCAGACGAGCAAACGCCTCGTCGTAAATCTGCGTCAGTTCGGCCTCGTAGAGTAAACTGTCCGAGCCGATGACATCGGCGTCGCACTGGAAAAACTCGCGGTAGCGGCCTCGTTGCGGTCGGTCGGCGCGCCACACGGGCTGGATTTGGTAGCGTTTGAAGGGGAAAGCGAGCGCGTGGCGATTCATCACCACATAGCGGGCGAAAGGCACGGTGAGGTCGTAACGCAGGCCGCGTTTGGCGATGCTCGGCGTGAGTTTGTTCGAGTCTTTGGCAGCCAGCGCCTCTTGGTTCGCCTCTTTCAGGAAATCGCCGTTGTTGAGGATTTTGAACAAAAGTTTGTCGCCCTCGTCGCCGTATTTGCCGGTGAGCGTCGAGAGGTTTTCCATCGCGGGCGTTTCCAACGGTTGGAAGCCGAACTTGACAAACACCGAGCGAATCGTGTCAAAAATAAAGGTCCGTTTGCGCACCTGTTCTGGGCCAAAGTCGCGGGTGCCTTCGGGTAGGGAAGGTTTTTGCATGACAGATTTTTTTGGAAAAACAAACCTCCGAGAGGTTGTCTCCCAGAGGTTTGTTTCAACGGCACAAATATCGGCAAAAAGTTCATTCCGAAGCCCCCACCGATGCGAGCGAGCTGAACAACAGCCCTTTGGATGCCAGCGACACAACAATCAGCAACAAACCGACGGTCGTGTAAATCGCCAGTTTTTTGTGCTTGTCCACGCTGTTCGTAGCCTTCTTGGAGAATGTGCGCCCCAACTGAATGAAAACCACTGCCAAGAGCATGGCGGTAATGTGCTCCACTGCAAAATAGCGAAGCCACTCGTTTTTCATGGCAGCGCCCATGTTGGCGAAGGCTGCCTTCGTGTAGCCACTCGTAAAGGCGTATTGGATGAGGCCGATGAGCAATTGAAGGTGCGTCAGCCCCAAGAGCGCCGCCGCTGCCGTATTGTCGTTTTTGGTGTAATCCTTGCGACCCAACCAGCCCGTGTAGGCCCGATAAAGGACGTAGGCCAAGGCGATAAGAAGTAAGTACCTGTTGTAAGAATGGATGGTATTGAGAACGGTGTGCATAGTCAGAAACGATTGAGTGTGAAGAAGGAACAAAGGAAAAATGCCTTGCGCGTTTTATTCGTTGGTCGGGTGAAATATTTTTTTCAAAAAAAATTTTATTCGGAGGCGTTACTTTTTTTGAAACCCGCGTTAGAATGTGTGAAAGCGACAATAAGGGGCGATTCAAAACAAAGTTTGGAAAACCCTCAAGATATTAGGTAGGAAGATTGTTTTCATTTGGTTTTTTGGGGTTTAGCCCTCGGACGAAAGTCCGGGGGCTTTTTTTTATTCCCGTTGTTTCGAGTCCATCAAAATCGTCACAGGGCCGTCGTTCAGCAGCGATACTTTCATGTCGGCACCAAACTCGCCCGTCAGCACGGGCCTCCCTGACTCGCGCTGGAGCACTTCCACAAATCGCTCATACATCGGAATCGCCTTTTCGGGTCGCGCAGCTTTGATGAACGAGGGGCGGTTGCCTTTTTTCGTGCTTGCATGCAGGGTGAACTGACTCACCACGAGCATCTCTCCCGCAATGTCTTGCACCGACTTGTTCATCAGGCCATCTTCATCGGAAAAAATACGCAGGGCAGCTATTTTTTTGCTGAGCCATTCGATGTCCTCTTCCGAATCGTCCTGCTCAATGCCGAGCAGGATGAGCAGCCCCCATCCGATGCGGGACTTTTCCTGATGGTCAATGACTACGGAGGCCTGTGAGACCCTCTGAACAACAACACGCATAGGCAGGGTATGTGAGAAAAATTTAGGATAGCGGAATTGCGACCTTTGCTTTTAAAGTTTCAAACCTTGCTTGCTCAACCAGTCACCACATCCACAACTCAATAAAAAATGTCTCTCGTCACCGAATTCAACGACTACCGCGCCCGCATGAACGAGCGCATTTTGGCTCACGACAACAAAGTAATCAAACGATTCTGGAGCCTCGACAACCAAACCTACCAAGCGGGCGCGCTCGATGTGCGCACCAAGGAAATGCTCGGCCTCGTGGCCTCCATGGTGCTGCGCTGCGACGACTGCATCAAGTATCACCTCGGCAAATGCCACGAACTCGATGTCACCACCGACCAGATTTTCGAGATTTTCGCCGTCGCCAACATGGTGGGCGGGTCCATTTGCATCCCCCACACCCGCCGCGCCGTCGAGTATTGGGAGGAATTAAAAGGAATTTGAGGGTTTTGGTTTGAGGGTTTGGGGTGTAGGGCTATGCACAAAAAACCAGAATCCCTCAAGTCTTCGACTCTTCGTGACTTTATTCCTCCAAATACACCACTTTGCGCAGCAGCCGCAGGCCGAAAGACAGTTCGATGGTCGTGTTGCGGATGCGGCGTTCGGGGATGGTGTAAGTGGTGCCGGCGCATTGGTCAATCACATTGGGAATCGGCCCTTGGCGGTATTGGGGCGTTATGTCGGGATGGAACGACAGCTCGATTTGGCCGCCCGTGAGCTCGCTGAACTTGAACTCGATGCCCCCGCCCAACGAAAGGCCGAAGAGCCACTTCTGCGTGCCCCCCACGAGTGGCAACGAGCCTCTGTTGCACACGAAAATGTTTTGCAATTCGGCGAGATTATCGTTTAAATTGTAATCGCCACGCAACCCGCCGAAGTAAAAAAGGTTGTTGTCTCTGGAAGCCATTGGCTTGCGAAACTTGGCACCCAATTGCAGCGAAAGATTGTTGAACTCGAAGGGCTGGGTAAACAAATTGCCCAACACGCCGGAGTTGATGTTGAACGTGCGAAAACGGATGGCGCTGCCCCTCACATGATAGCCAAACTGGCCATAAAGCGAAAACCGGTCATCGTCGTTGTTGATGGACTCCAATGCCAAAGCCGCATGGTATCGAAGCAAAAACTGGCGGTTCAAGCTGTTGTCCCATTTTTGGTTGGCCAAGCTGGGCCCCCCTTTGAACACATAAGCCGTGGATTGGGCAGCCATTTGTCCGCAAAAGACCATCATCAGCAGAAATGCAAATACAAGTCGTGTCATTTTTCTCGTTTTTTGCGGCGAAAATAAACAATCAGGCCTCAACCCCCCCATAAACCCTCATCAACCTTGTTATTACGCCATGAGCTTTGAAACCTTTACCTACGTGCGTCCCGAAATAACCACGGTGTCGCAAAATTTTGAAAAACACCTGCTCCGTTTTCAAAACGCTCAATCTGCCGACGAGCAAAGCGACAGCCTCAGCCAACTCAATCGAGTGCGCGAAGAGTTCTGGACGATGTACAACCTCTGCTACATCCGCCACACCTCCGATACCACCAACAAATTCTACGAGCAGGAAAACGAATACTTCGACGAGAACCTGCCTTCTTTCGAGGAGCTCAACAACCGTTTCTTCCAAGCATTGCTCGATTCGCCTTTCAGACACATTTTGGAACAAAAATTCGGCGGGCAGCTTTTCACGCTGGCCGAGCTCTCGCTCAAAACATTCAAACCCTCCATCCTCGAGGACTTGCAGCAAGAAAACACGCTTAGCACCGAATACACCAAACTGAAGGCGCAGGCCAAAATCGAGTTCAGGGGCAAAACCTACAACCTGAGCAGTATCCACCCCCTCGAACTTTCGGACGACCGCGAGACGCGCAAAAATGCCACCGAGGCAAAATGGGGCTTTTTCGCCCAAAACGCCCCCGCTATGGAGCATATTTTTGATAAAATGGTGAAAGTGCGCCATCGAATCGCCCGCGAACTGGGCTACAAGAATTTTGTGCAAGTCGGCTACGCGCGAATGCGCCGCTCCGACTACACCCCCGACATGGTGGCCAATTTTCGGCGACAAGTGCGCGAAGTTATCGTGCCTCTCGCCTCCGAACTCTACGAGCGACAGCGCAAACGCCTCGGCATCGAAAAGCTGAAATACTACGACGAGGAATACAAATTCCCGTCCGGCAACCCCAAGCCGCTCGGCACACCCGACGAAATAGTGGCCAGCGCCGCCAAAATGTACCGCGAACTCAGCCCCGAGACCGACACTTTTTTCCAGTTCATGCAAAACACCCGGCTCATGGATTTGGTGAACCGCGACGGGAAAGCCACAGGCGGCTACTGCACCTACATGAGCAAGTTCGGCGCACCGTTTATCTTTTCCAATTTCAACGGCACCAGTGGCGACATTGACGTGCTCACGCACGAGGCCGGCCACGCCTTCCAAGTGTGGAGCAGCAGCGCCTTTCCCTTCGAGGAATATCACTGGCCTACCAACGACGCAGCCGAAATTCACTCCATGAGCATGGAGTTTTTCACTTGGCGCTGGATGCCCCTCTTTTTCGGCGACCAGACGGACAAATACTACTTCATGCACCTCAGCGGCGCCATCCAGTTTTTGCCCTACGGCGTGGCAGTGGACGAATTCCAGCATATCATTTACCAAAACCCCGGCATGACACCCAGCGAGCGCAACGCCGCATGGCGCGTGCTCGAAGAAACCTATCTCCCACACCGCGACTACGACGGCCACCCACACCTCGAAGCAGGTCGCCTGTGGCAAAAGCAAAGCCACATCTTCAACTCACCGTTCTACTACATTGACTACACGCTGGCACAAATCTGCGCCTTCCAATTCTGGATGAAAGACCGCCAAGACCACCAAGCAGCATGGAGCGATTATGTGCGGCTCTGCAAAGCAGGCGGCAGTCAGTCCTTCCTTCAGTTGGTGAAACTGGCGGGGTTGCGCTCGCCATTTGAAGACGGGTGCGTGGAAAGCATCGTGGGCGAGATACGGCGGTTTTTGGAAGGGGTGGACGATTCACGGTTTTGAGATTGAGGCAGCAAACTGTATCCTCAAACCATACTTCGCGCCGCTAGGCTTTGGGCATGGCTAAAAGCGCAATCTGCCCAAAATCATGGACAACAATCATGAGCATCTGACAAACCCTAGCGAATCAAGATATAATTTTCAAAATCTGACACTTACACAATGCGCTACATACTTTTTGCTCTTCCTTTCTTGTTGGCTACTGCCTTCAAATCCCCAATCCCCATTCCCCATGCCCACCCACCCACGCTCAAACTCGCCCTCCTCAAATACTCCGGCGGCGGCGACTGGTACAACGATGTGAACTCGCTAAAAAACTTGGCCAAGTTTTGCAACGACAACCTACGCACCAACTTCGACCTTGAATACGCCACCGTGGAGCCGGGTAGCGCCGACATTTTCAACTACCCCATCGTGTATGCCACAGGGCACGGCAATATGCTCTTCAACGACCTCGAAGCCCGCAACCTCCGCGCCTACCTCGAAGGCGGCGGCTTCCTCATCCTCAACGACGACTACGGCCTCGACCCCTTCGTGCGCCCCGCCATGAAAAAAGTGTTCCCCGAACTCGACTTCGTGGAGCTGCCCTTTAGCCATCCCATCTACCATCAGAAATACGAATTCAAAAACGGGATGCCAAAAATCCACGAACACGACGGCAAACCCGCGCAAGGCTTCGGACTTATCTGGCAAGGCCGCCTCATCTGCTTCTACAACTACGAGACCGACCTCGGCGACGGCTGGGACGACGTGCACAACGACCCGCCAGAGATCCGTCAAAAAGCCCTGCAAATGGGCGCCAACATCGTTCAATTCGCCTTTACTCAATAGGTCTCTATGCGACAACACAACCGCCGACCGCTCTCCATTGCGCTTGGAACAGTGATTCTTCTTGCGTTGAGCATCACTGCTTATTCCGCGCGATTCCTCGACGGCGAGCGCAAAAGTTTTTTGTTCCTGAAAAGCGACACGCTCTGGGAAAGCCCCTCTTGGAAACTCGCCTTCTACCTTCATGTCGTCGGCGGCATGGTAGCCTTGACCATCGGAGGGTTCCAGTTTGTGCGTCGTTG
Organism: Saprospiraceae bacterium; assembly: GCA_026129545.1. Lineage (NCBI taxonomy): Bacteria > Pseudomonadati > Bacteroidota > Saprospiria > Saprospirales > Saprospiraceae > Saprospiraceae bacterium. The sequence goes on along the minus strand of JAHCHX010000004.1, from coordinate 260,164 downwards.
GCGCGACGGCAACCTGCGTCGGCACCGACGCGCCGGCACGATTTATTTCTTGGCGGTGTTAGGCAGCGGATTGGCTGGCCTCTATCTTGCATTGCACGCTACGGGAGGCTTGGTCGCGCAACTGGGATTCACGGGATTGGCCACCGCATGGCTCAGCACTGGCTTTGTTGCCTACAAAGCGGCCCGTCAACGCGACATCAGGCAGCACGAGCGATGGATGACCCGCAATTATGCCGTCACTTTCGCCGCCGTCACCCTTCGGATTTGGCTGCCGCTCTTGATAGGCGCGCTGGGATTGACCTTCATGGAGGCGTACAAAATCGTGTCGTGGCTATGCTGGGTGCCCAACCTGCTTTTTGCGGAAATGCTGATTCGACGCAACAACATCGGCGGCGCTGCGAACGCCTGAATTGATAGTGGGATGTCGAAAGACCCACACATGGCGAAAGTCAAAAAACGAAGGCGAAGGTCGTTCTCCGACCCTCGCCTTCTCTCATTTTATACTACTGCCGTGGCAGCATCACTTCTTGCAGCACGGAATCGGGCAATTCTCAATCGGACAGGGAATGCCGTCGCAAGTTTGCGCTTCCATGTTGCAGCGTTCGGGCGGGCAGCAAACCTGACCGTTGGTGCCGACGAACGAAAAAGCGATGCCAGTGGCAAGCAGAACAGCGGCGCCAAGCGCCAATGCTTTATTTTTCATGATGCGAAAATTCAGTTTAAGTTTTGAAAAAGAGTGGTTTGGAAGGAGTTGATAAAAGTTGATGATGGATTATGAAAGTTGATTATCAACCTTCATAAACATTTTTCAACCCTCCTCAACATTTTGAAGAAACTCAAACTGAAAAAGCGGGCGGCTTCCAGACGGAGAGCCAAACTTGTTGAGGCAAAAAAACGGCACAGGCAAAAACCCGGGCACTTCGTTCGGTCGGCAACACGACCGAGGGAAGCAGCGGGGTCTCCGGCATCAGGCACAGGCAACAGCATGGGCCAGCGACACAACATATTGGGGCTGGGCAAACCGGAGCCTTATCGCCATCCTTTGAGTGGTCGGCAGCGCAGGAGGCCGCCGCGTCGGCAGCGCAACTTTCTTGAACGACGCAAATGCCACCCCAATAAAAACAATCCCCGCCCACCTTGGGAGGCATGGTCGCCAGCAGCAATGTGACGGAAAACAATATGGATAGCAGCCGTTCCAAGCAGAAAAAAATTGCGAGCACAAAAGACACAAACTCGCGGCAGTTTGTCCGCACCAACAGGCCTTTTTAACAAAAAAAATTCTGCCTGCGTACCTTCGCCGTTCATTTTAAAAATTGACGATGCAGGCAACGAACCAACGAACCAACAAGCAACAAACAACAAACAACAAACAACAAGCAACAAACAACAAACAACAAACAACCAACAACCAACAACAAGCAACCAACAACAAGCAACCAACAACAAACAACAAACAACAAGCAACAAACAACAAACAACAAGCAACAAACAACAAACAACAAACAACAAGCAACAAGCAACAAACAACAAGCAACAAACAACAAACAACAAGCAACAAACAACAAGCAACAAACAACAAGCAACAAACAACAAGCAACAAACAACAAGCAACAAACAACAAACAACCAACAAGCAACGAACAATGAACAACCAACAACGCATCCTCCTGCTCGGCTCAGGTGGCCGCGAACACGCCTTTGCATGGAAACTCGCTCGCAGCCCGCGCTGCTCCCAACTTTTCGTCGCCCCCGGCAATGCCGGCACATCCGCCTGTGGGCAAAATGTCGCATTGAACCCACTTGACTTCGAGGCTGTGGGGCGATTTTGCTTGGAGCATGAGATTGATATGCTCGTCGTCGGCCCGGAAGAACCGCTCGTGCGAGGCATCTGGGATTATTTTCAAGAAAACGAAAAACTGCGCCACATCCCCGTCATCGGCCCCTCCAAGGCAGGCGCCGTGCTGGAAGGCTCAAAGGCTTGGAGCAAAAAATTCATGCAGCGCCACCACATTCCGACCGCTGCTTACCGTGAATTTACAGGGGAAAATGTGGAAGATGGTTTGCGATATTTGGCAAAACACCCGCTCCCCATCGTGCTCAAAGCCGACGGCCTCGCCGCAGGCAAGGGCGTGGTGATATGCCAAAGCCATGCGGAGGCAGAGCGGGAATTTCGGGAAATGTTGGGGGGCAAATTCGGCACCGCTGGCCATCGCGTGGTGGTGGAAGAATTTTTGAGCGGCATCGAGTTTAGCGTCTTCGTTCTGACTGACGGGAAGACCTACAAAATTCTGCCCGAAGCCAAAGACTACAAGCGCGTCGGCGAAGGCGACACAGGGCCAAACACGGGTGGCATGGGTGCCGTCAGCCCCGTGCCGTTTGTGGATGAGGCGATGTGGCAAAAAGTGGAGGAGCGCATCATCCGCCCGACGGTAAAGGGGTTGGAAAAAGAAAAAATCCCCTACAAAGGCTTCATTTTTTTCGGCCTGATAAATGTCAACGGCGCGCCTTACGTCATCGAGTACAACTGCCGCATGGGCGACCCAGAGACCGAAGTAGTGTTGCCTCGCCTGAAAAACGACCTTGTCGTCTTGTTCGACAATTGCGCCAAAGGCACGCTTGGCCGCGTGAAAATCCGCGTCGACAAACGCACGGCTGCCACCATTTTTCTGGTGAGTGGCGGCTACCCGGGCGACTACCAAAAAGGGAAAGCCATCACGGGCTTGGAGCAGGTGAAAGATAGCATGGCGTTTCATGCGGGCACAGCCGCCACGGAAGCAGGGTGCGTCACGGCTGGCGGAAGGGTGGTTGCGCTGACGAGTTTTGGGAAAGATATCGCAGCAGCCATCCGCAAATCGAAGCGAAGCGCCAAAGTGGTACAATTCGAGGACAAGTATTTTCGGCGGGACATTGGGCGGGATTTGGAGGGGTAAGGCCACATTTGGCATTGTGTGAGTGTTATTTATGCCATACTTTTGCTACCTCGCCAATAGCCGACGCGAAACATGAGTGCGTCTCCAAAAGTTGTCATTCTTCTCTTCGCTCAGAATGACAACTCAGGTAAGAGTGTTCAATTCGCTTTTTTATGAAATTCCGAATTTACAGCCAATCATGCAATGACCTCATGACCTCAATGACCTAATAAACTTAATGGCTTCAATGACTCAATGAGCTTAATGACTTCAATATGCGCGAATCCTTCCTCCACTTCCTCTGGCGCTGGCGACGCTTCGACGCGCAACAACTCACCACCACCGACGGCCAACCGCTCGAAATCCTGCACCCCGGCGAATGGAACGACCACGCCGGGCCAGACTTTTTCAACGCCCGCCTGCGCATCGGCGACACGGTTTGGGCGGGCAACGTGGAACTCCACCTCCGCGCCTCCGAATGGCTCGCCCACCGCCACAGCGGCGACGCGGCCTACGACAACGTGGTGCTGCACGTCGTGCTGGAAGAAGACCAGCCCGTCGCCCGCGCATCGGGCGAGCGGATTCCCTGTCTGGAGTTGCGAGGGCGCATCCCAGCCAAAATTTTGGAAAACTATCAGCGCCTCGAACACGAGCGTGCATGGATTCCCTGCCAAAGTTTTTTCAAAAACATCCCCGACATCGTGCGGCTCAACTGGCTCGACCGGCTGTTGGTGGAGCGGCTGGAACAAAAAACCGCCGCCGTCGCCGAGATGCTCGCCACGACGGAGAACCACTGGGAAGAAGCGTTTTACCGCCTGCTGGCACGCAATTTTGGCCTAAAAGTCAACGCCGAACCTTTCGAGGCGCTGGCGCGCTCGTTGCCTTTGTTGACTTTGGCGAAACACAAAAACGACTTGAAACAGGTGGAGGCGCTTTTGTTCGGGCAGGCCGGTTTTTTGGAAGAAACCTTCGAAGACGAGTGGCCGAGGGCATTGACGCAAGAGTACAAGTTTTTGAAACACAAGTACAACCTCGCGCCGTTGGCGACCTCGCAGTGGAAATTTTTGCGGCTCCGGCCAGCCAATTTTCCCACCGTGCGGCTGGCGCAATTCGCCGCGCTCGTGCATCAGTCGGCGCATTTGTTTTCCAAAATTCTGGAAGCAAAACACCTGCGCGAGCTCGAAAATCTCTTCGATGTGCAGCCGGGCGACTACTGGCTCACCCATTTTCAGTTCGACAAGCCGTCGGTAAAACGCGCGAAACATCTGGGCCGCGACTTCGTGCACCTGCTGCTCATCAACACCATCGCGCCTTTTCTTTTTCATTACGGGAAAACACACGAGCAAGAGGCGTTTCAAAAACGCGCCCTGAGCCTGCTCGAAGAGATGCCGCCCGAAGCCAACGCCATTGTGGAGGGCTGGGCTGATTTGGGCGTTTCGGCCAAAAATGCCTACCAGACGCAGGCGTTGATTCACCTGAAAACGCGCTACTGCGATGCAAAACGGTGTTTGGAATGCGCGATTGGAAATTCGATTTTAAAATAGGCTTGTCGCGGTGAAGGGCTTTGAGTGAAGGGAAAGCCCTCCACCGCGACAAGTCTATTGCAAATCAAGGTACGTCTGGTGAGAAAGCTCTTTCAACAAGGTGTCGCACAAGAAAAAATCAGGCGATTGTTGGGCTTCATCAAGTACTACACGAGTTCTGAAGAACCTGAATTCATCCATCATTTTGACCGTCAAATTGAGTCGTTCACCAAAAACGGAGAATCCACGGGCATCATTGAGGCAATTCAAGAAGCTTAGCGCCAGGAAAGCATCAAGGTAGGCATGGAGAAGGACATGGAAATAACCCGCTTCACCATTATTCAGAATATGCTCGCTCGTGGTTTTGACAAAACCACTATTCAGGATATTTTGGGTGTTGACATTGCTTTGGTTGAAAAAGCGGAAAAGGCGTTGAAAAAGAAAAACGAGGACAATTAACGATTTTTCATCTCGCCGAGGAGCGTTGCGTTCGAATCACCCCTTAGCCTGACCTGTATCATCTTCTAGCAGCCACACTGCCCACACCTTTGCGGCAATTGACTAAATTTACTGCACTATGAAGAAAATACTGGTTCCTATTGATTTCTCTCCTAATTCCAAGAATGCGTTGTGGGTGGCTGCCGAAATCGCCGCAAAAAGTGGCGCAAGGCTCGAACTGCTTCATGTGAACGTGGCGACCATTTACTCCACACCACCAGAATACGCTCGGGCCGTTGCCCATGTCGAAGACCCGGAATACGACGAATCGGCCATTGCTGCCTTGGAAAAACTTTCGCTTGAGTTGAGTGAAAATCCAGTGTTTGCAAAATTGAAAATAGATATGCGCGTGGAAGACGGCTTTTTGCACACTTCCATCCGCGAGGTGTCCGAGGTGGACACGGTGGATTTGGTGGTGATGGGCACGAAAGGCGCGTCGGGTCTGAAAGAATTTCTCATCGGCTCCAACACGGAAAAAGTGATTCGCACGGCCCCTTGCCCGGTGTTGGTGGTGCCAGAGGGTGTAGAACGGCTTGATGTCAAGACAGTGCTCTTGCCCTCCACGCTCAAGGACGACCAACAAGGCATATTCCGTTATTTGGCAAAATGGCAAAAGATTTTTGGCTTCACGGTCAAAGTCCTGTATCTCAACAACCCAGCTGGCTTTCCGACGGATGGCTCTGCCGAGGCAATGAAAAATCGGCTGGCCGAAGCAGCAGGTCTGGAAAAACCCGACGTAGTGATGACGATGAGTGCCTTCTTCGAGGATTCCACCATCCTTTCCGCAGCAGAACACTACGACGCTGATATGATAGCCATGGCGACGCACCAGCGACAGGGATTGTCTCATGTTTTGTTTGGAAGCGTCACCGAAGACACTATCAACCACTCAAAACTGCCTGTTTTGGCAGTGCCCGTGAGATGGACGGAAAGTTGACTGCAAATATTTTCAAGAGGATAAAGTGGAGAGCGGTTCTTCCCTGACAGACGTTCCGGTTGTTCGTTTTCGCGGGCAGCCGGATTTTTTGTGACGCTAACTTTCAGTTGGCGCACAGAGATTTGCCTACTGAAAGTTGGCGTTACAAACCGCTCAAAATCACCTCGCAGGCGAATCGAATTTCCGCCGCTGAAATCGTCAATGGCGGCGCAATACGCAGGCTTCGGTCGTTGAACAAAAACCAATCGGTGATGACCCCATTGGCGATGCAATGCCGAATGACCGCCTGCACTTTTGCCGCATCGCCCACATCCACTGCCAGCCAAAGCCCTGCGCTGCGCACTTCTTTGATGGTGGGATGAACGAGGAGTTTCATAAAAAGAGCTTCTTTCTCAGGAACTTGTGCCAACAAATCGCCTTTCAGCAAAACTTCCAACGTCGCCAAACCCGCCGCTGCGCACACCGGATGGCCCCCGAACGTGGTGATGTGCCCCAGCACGGGGTCGTGGGTCAAGGCCTGCATCAGCTCGCGTCGGGCAACGAACGCGCCGAGTGGCATTCCGCCACCGAAGCCTTTGCCGAGCAGCAGGATGTCGGGCTCGATGCCGTATTTTTCAAAAGCGAACAGGCTCCCCGTGCGCCCCATTCCCGCCTGAATCTCATCCAAAATCAGCAGCGCCCCCGTTTCGTCGCACCGACGACGCAATGCCTGAAGCCATTCGGGGCGTGGCGGAATGATGCCTGCCTCGCCTTGCACCGTTTCTACCACCGCTGCCGCCGTGTGGCGGTCTATTTTTTCCAAATCCTCCGCTCGATTGAAATCAATATGCGCCATGCCGGGCAGCAATGGATGGTATGCGAGCGTGAAATCGGTAGGCGACATGAGGCTGGCCGCGCCTTGTGTGCTGCCGTGATAAGCGTTGCGGCAAGCGACAAAATTGGGGCGGCCTGTGCAGCGTTTGGCAAGTTTCATCGCTCCTTCGCAGGCCTCGGTGCCCGTGCTCACGAAATAGACGGAATCGAGGCCGGGCAGATGAGCAGCCAGCAATTGCGCGAGCTTGACCTGAGGGGAGAGCACATATTCGCCATAGACGAGGGTGTGCCAATAAGAATCGAGTTGTTGTTGCACCGCCGCTTGCACGCTTGGGTGCCGATGCCCCAACACACTTGGCCCGATGCCGGCGATGAGGTCGAGGTATTTTTTGCCATCCAAGTCGTAGAGCCAGCAGCCTTCGGCACGGGCAATTTCGAGCGCAAGCGGCGTGGGCGAGGTTTGGGCGACATGGCGCAAGAAGAGCTGGCGATGTGATAGCATACGATTTCGGTTAGAACGCCTCCCATTGGTCGCCCAATTCGGCAGCCGGACTCCAAAACAATTTTTCAAAATCAACCACACGGTTGTTTTCCACTTTCACGCCTTCATTTTCCAATAGTTCTTGCATCATGGTGGGAGTTGGAAAATGATTGCGGCCACTGAGTTCGCCCTTGCGATTCACGACGCGGTGGGCCGGAACCCCATCGCCCGGTTTGCAGTGATTGAGTGCCCAACCAGCCATGCGCGACGCACCTAAGGCCAAAAAGTCGGCAATGGCTCCGTAGTTCGTCACCCGGCCTCGCGGCACCTGACGCACCACGGCATACACGAGGTCAAAATAGGTTGGAGTTTCTTTTTCCATGATAAATCGCGACGAGGCGAACGATGGTTTGAAGTATGAGTGCTCCGGCATGCACTATTGGACATTATTTTTGTGCTGCAAAGATGCAAAGGCGCAAAATGGAGAGTGTTCAGAAAACTGTGTCATCCCAAGGGAGACGATAAGAAAACACAGAGGCACGAAGGGCACAGAGTTTTGGTTTTCAATAATTTACATTCCTTTAAGCGCGGCGTTCATTGCGTAAAAAGAAAACATCCGGTATGGTTTGACACACTTTTCTGAACACTCTCGCAAAATGCGGCAAATCAATGAGTTTTTTGCTTTGCGTCTTTGTGGCTTCGCGGCAAATTCGAAAATGTCCAATAGTGTGGCTCCGGCATCATTTATTCGTAGCGCAGCGACTCGATGGGGTCGAGACGAGCGGCTTTGAGCGCCGGGTAGAAGCCTGACACCACGCCCACAATCATGCAGAGGGTGAACCCGAGGAACATCCATCCCCAGGGAATCAGGAAGCTGCCGCCGAGCAGCGGGGTCACGATATTGCCGACAAGGATGCCGAGGAAAATGCCGACCAGGCCGCCTATTTGGCAAATCACGACCGCCTCTGTGAGAAACTGGGTCAAGATGCTGCGCCGAGTGGCACCGAGCGCCTTGTAGATGCCGATTTCGCGGGTGCGTTCCGTCACGCTCACCAGCATGATGTTCATGAGGCCAATGGCTGCGCCCAGCAAGGTCATCAAGCCAATGGCGATGGTGGCGAGGCGCAGCGTGGCGGTGTTTTCTTTCAAAATGGAGACCAAGCTGTCGCTGGCAAAAATTTCAAAATCGTCTTCCTCGCCGGGCCTAAGCCCTCTGATTTGGCGCATCAGCCCCATCGCCTCGGATTGCGCCTCGTCCATGTCGGTCGCATTGTTCACGGCCACGACGAGCTCGTAGTCGGTTTCATTGGTGCCATAAAGCGAGCGCACATTGGCGACGGGAGCATACACGGCGCGGTCTTGCGAGTTGCCCATGGAGGCTCCTTTCGATTTCAAAACGCCGACCACGCGATAGCGGTTGTTGCCGACGATGACCACTTGGTCGAGCGCTCTTTCTGGTTTGTTGTTGAATAGTTTTTTGGCGATTTCCTGCCCGATGACCACTCTTGCCTGTCCGTCGTCCACTTCCATTTTGGAGAATGCTCGACCATGCTCGATGTCAAGCCCTTTTACGGAGAAGTAGTTTTCGTCCACACCCACAAAACCGATGTTGGGGTTGGTTTTCTCGTCTTGATACTTCACAGAGGCCAAATTCGTGGCCCAGAAGGAAACCGATACCTTTGCGGGAAACTGGTAGCGGTTTTTGAAATCCATCGCGTCCTTGTATCGGATGGCCTCGCCCACTTTCTTGCGGCGGCCGCCCTGATTGCTTTTCACTTCTGCCCATTTGCGCTGAATGGTGAACGAATTGGCGCCCAGACCCGAAAAGTTGTCGTTGAGCGAATACGCGATGGCATCAATGGCCGTTAGGATGCCCACCAGCGCCATGATGCCGAACGCGATGATGAGCAAGGTGAGCACCGCCCGCAGCATATTGGTGCGGATGCTCTGAAAGGCCATGCTGAGTATTTCTGAAAAAGGCATTGTTGATTGCGAATTGCGGATTCAAAAGTAATGTGCCTTTTTCCCTTGTTTGCTCGAAATAGAGACAAGGTTTGCAAAATTCGATAAATCACGGTGTTTGGGGGGGTAAACACTATAACTCGCTTTGCCGTTGCATCAAAAATGACTTCCACATCGCTGCTTCGCCGACCCGGCATTTTCTCCATTTTCGACCATGTCGCCGCTGCCGAGAGCACCCGACATGGCGGTGTCAGCCCCGCGCCTTTTGCCTCCTTGAATTTGGGAAAATATACTGACGACGCGCCCGAAAATGTGGCCGAGAACCAACGCCGTTTTTGCGACGCGCTCGGTTTTTCCGTCGAGCAACTGGCTTGGTCGAAACAAGTGCATGGCGACCAAATTCGCCTTGTGACAGCATCCGGTGGCGCGGAGGGCTTCGATGCGTTGATGACCAACACGCCGAAGGTGCTGTTGGCCGTATCGGTGGCCGACTGTGCGCCCATTTTGATTTTTGATGCAAAAAATCGCGCGGTGGCGGCCATCCACGCCGGCTGGAAGGGTGCGGCGGCAGGCATTGTCCGAAAGACGTTGGAATCTATGCACGCGAAATACGGCACCATGGGCGCGGACTGCTTTGCCTATGTCGGCACTTGCATTGACGAATGTTCGTTCGAGGTGGGCGACGAGGTGGCCGACATGTTCGATGCCGATTTCAAGCGATTCGATACCCGGCGCGGCAAGTTTTTGGTTGATTTGAAAATGGCAAATGCCGCGCAACTTTTTCAGTCGGGCGTGCCAGAAAGCCAAGTGGAAATTTCGCCTTTTTCCACCGTGCTTCACAACGAGGATTATTTTTCCTACAGAAAAGAAAAAGGCGCGACGGGGCGCATGCTGGCCGCAATCGGTATTTGTTGAGCGAGTCTCTACCGAGCGCGATTTTTCCAAAGCAAAAAAGCGCAGGCCAAGGCCGACACGACGAGGCCGAGAAATTCTCGCGTGAGCTCTATCCACGGCGCTTCTGCTTTCATGCTACCAACGATGGTGGGGCTTCCCATGCGTATCCAATCAACGAAATCCGGCAGCAGCATGGCCGCCCATGCCACGCAACCTCCCAACCAAATCCAGACGGCCAAGCGATACATTTTGTTCGTGGCGGCCATGATGAAATGAACCGTCACGCCGCCGTAGAGCAATATCCACGGGATGGGGTCGGGGTCGTTGTACTGGACGAGTGCGAACAAGGCAAATAAGGCGGCGAGCATCCAATAGGTGAGTCTCATCTGTGACATTTTGAGGGCAAGGTAGGAAAGATTGGCGCATGCAGCCGCTACTTAGAGGCCGAGTTTTGGCGTTCTTTGCAGCGAAATTCCTGCATTAACCCAACTATATGCTACTGGACGTTTTTTTGACCCTTTTTCTCGTGGCGCTGAATGGTTTTTTTGTCGCAGCCGAATTTGCCATTGTGAAAGTCCGCTACTCGCAGATTGAGTTGAGCGCGCAAAAGGGCAATAGGCTGGCTGGTTTGGCGCAAAACATGCTGAATCATCTGGATGCTTACCTCTCTGCCACTCAATTGGGCATCACGCTGGCGAGCTTGGGCTTGGGGTGGATAGGCGAGCCTGTTGTATCCAAATTGCTGCTTTCGATTTTTCATGCTGTGGGTGTGGAGTTGTCGCCGGATTTGGCGCACAAAATCGCCCTGCCCGTAGCATTTGCGCTGATTACTGTTTTGCACATCGTGTTTGGCGAGCTGGCGCCCAAATCCATCGCCATACGCAAGCCGGAAGAGACTACTTTGGCAGTATCGCTACCGATGAGGATGTTTTTCTTTCTCTTCCGCCCGGCAATATGGGTGCTCAACGGTTTTGCCAATTTTGTGCTTAAAGGCATCGGCATCGCCCCTGTTGACGAGCATGAAGCGCACAGCGCCGATGAGTTGCGATTGCTTATGAAACAAAGCCAAAAAAGTGGCGCTATCAAGGAGGACAATTTCCAGATTATTCAAAAGGCGTTTGATTTTTCGGAATTGACGGCGCAACAGGTGATGGTGCCGCGCAAAAACATTTTTGCCCTTGAAGTCAATACCCCCAAAGAGAAGATTTTGGAGAAACTGATTGAAAGCGGCTACTCGCGGGTTCCGGTTTATGAAAACGACATAGACAATATCCTCGGCATCGTTTTCGCCAAAGACATTTTTAGGGAAAACATACAACGTCCCGACTGGCAAATTCGAGACCTGCTGCGCCCTGTCCAATATGTGTACAACTCGGCCCGGCTCAATCGCATCCTCAAGGATTTTCAGACAAAACGCATTCACCTGAGCGTCGTGATTGACGAATACGGAGGCACGGAGGGGCTGATTGCGCTGGAAGATATTTTGGAGGAACTGGTAGGCGAAATCAGGGATGAATATGACGAGGAAACAGACCCTGTGGTCAAAAACGAGGATGGTTCCTTCACCGTTTCGGGCATCGCGCCGTTGCATGACCTGAACAACTACCTGCCGTATCCATTTCTCGAAAACAAGCAATACAACACGCTCAACGGCCTTGTTCTCAATCGTTTTGGCCGCATTCCGCCCAACAACGAGGTGCTTATGATTGACAAATATGAAGTCGTTATTCTGGAGCGGAAACAAAACATCCTGACCCTGATGAAAATCCGTCTGGTGGATGACGTGCCGACCCAGCCGACTTGATTATCGCCTCGCGCCCACGTTCACGAGCCAAACGCCCGCAATCGTCACCACCATCCCGACGGCTATTTCCACGGTGAGCGCCTCGCCGAGCCACAACCACCCAAGCAAAATCGCCACCACAGGATTGATGTAGGTGTAGAGCGAGGAAACGGTGGCGCTTAGGTGTTTGAGCGCGTACATATAAAAGGTGAAAGCCAATGCCGACCCTACGACGACAAGGTACAACATGGACGCCCAACTCTCGACGGTGTGGTGAATAGCATGGCTGGAATCGAACAGGGCACTCAACGCCAAACCACCCAGCCCCCCGGCGAAAATCTGTAGGCCGGCGTTCAGGAGAGGCGACACTTGGGGAGCATTCCACTGCTTGGCCATGACCGTGCCGAGCGACCAAGTGAAGCAGGAGGCGAAACAGCCCGCAATGCCCCAGCGATACTCCGGTTTCATAAAATCCTGCCACCCTTCGCTAAAAATCAACGCCAGACCTCCAAAACCCAGCAACACGCCCAACACAACGCGGGTGTTGATGCGTTCGGAACCTTGCCACGTCAGCGAAATCAAAACGACCATGACGGGCGTGAGCGAGCCTATGAGCGCCGCCAATCCCGACGAAACGTATTGCATCCCCCATGTGATGAAGCCATTGCCGCCCGTGATGGTGGCCAAGCCGGTGACGGTTTGTCGAAAGGCATATTGCGGGTTGGGCCATACAAACCGGCCGCTCATCCAAGCAATTCCGAGCAACAGCAGGCCAGCAGCCGTCTGGCGAATGCCGACGAGCAAAAAGGGCGGGAAATCGCGGACGGCATATTTGATGGCAGTGTATGTGGTGCCCCAGATGATGCAGATGGCAGCGAGGGCGAGGTAGGCGCGGGTCATGTTTCCATCGTTCGTCATTTTTTGAGAAGCATCTGAAAATCGTTCATCTCGTATCCCTCGCCGATAGGGATGTCCAAGCATTTTTCTATGACAAAGCCTATTTTGAAATAAAAATTGACGCTCTTGTAGTTCTGGCGATTGACGGTGAGACGCAACTCGCGCATGGCAGGGCAATGAGCGAGCAATTGGTCGAACACCTTTTGGCCAAGGCCACGCCCGCGCTTTTCGTTGTCGAGGTAAAATTTGTGAAGAAAATAGCGACCCTCGCCTTTGTCGCTGACCGATAAAAAACCCAACACCTCGCCTGCCTCCATTGCCAGATAAAACACTTGCCCTTCTTCCATTTGTCGTTGCAGTGCCTCGGCACTGTATGTGCGTGCGAGCATATACTCGACCTGTTGCTCGCCGATGATAGGCGGATAATGCACTCGCCATATCCGATGCGCCAATGCGACAATGCGCGGTATATCGGCGGGGGTGGCTTGTTCCAACAAGATAGCCATAGGGAAAGAGCAGTTCTGGGAATTTCTGGAAGGTTATTTCTTCTCCTCTTGGGCGTTGAGCATATCCAACACCTGCTTGGTAATGTCGAGGCTATCGTTGGCCAGCAGGATTTGGGCGCCGCGTTGGTAAGAGAGGATGTAATCGTAGCCGATTTGCCCGGATATTTCCTTGAGCTTGGCTTCCAGATTGGAATAGAGATTGTCCATTGCCTTTTTTTGGTCGTCGGAGAGCGACTTGCTGAGGCGCATTTTTTCGTCTTCCAATTTTTGGCTGCGCTGCATCAGGGCCGATTGTTCTTTTTCCGCGTCTTTTTGGGTCATGGTGCCTGTCGCGTATCGTTCTTGCAAAGCAGCGGCATCACGCATGAGCGCCTCTTCCTTGGCTTGCAAGCTTTTCTCGGCATTGGCGAGGCGTTGCTCTATGATTTGCTTTTGTTGCTTGAGCCACTCATATTTTTCGTTGAGCGTGTCGGCATTGACCCATGCTATTTTCACACCGCCCGCTTGGGATGGAGCGGGCAATATCTCCTTTGACTCAGCGGACTGAGGTTTTTTCAGATTTAGGTAATACAGATGCCCCACAAGGGCGAAAAGGATGATATTGAGAATGAGTGGGAGATTTTTCATCAAAAAGTTGTGTGAATAATGAATGTATTCTGTTCGGCACAAAAGTACGTCGCTCAGGACAAATTACAACGAAGCCCCGTCGGGCAGATGTTGCCTGACGGGGCTTCTGTTTCTTGCAAGCCGCAGCATTTCAGCTGCTTAGTGTTTCGTGTTTCCAGCCTGCATGGCTCTTTGTACTTCCAGCACATAATCAACCGTAACCGCCGTGACGATAGCAATTTCTTCTAAGGAGAGCTTGCCCAACTTCAGAAGGTTGACTACCGATTGATGTCGCTGCTTTTCGATGTCCTTTTCGATGCCTTCAAGGTAAAGGGTGTCACTGTGGATGTCATATTGTATAGGCATGGCTTTGAACTCATTTAAAGTCGCCGCATCCAGCTTTCGAAGACGCGAGAGGATGCGCAACTGTTTCTGATATTTTTTTAAACGCGGCACCCGCCCAACAAGTTTTAGAAGGTGCTGCAAGATTTGGCGTATCACCTGCTCAGGCTGCCCACCTCCGAAATCACATAGAATGGAAAGCACTACCTCTTCGGGCGTATCCGAATGCAAAAATATACCTTGATTCGCTGGGATTTGTCAGATGACCATGAAATATCCTTGGTTTTCAACAGATTGCGCTTTTGGCCATGCCCAAAACTTGGCGGCGTGAAGTGCCCGAATTCGGGATAGTTGATGTTGCGCTCTAATCATCCATCTTCCAAGTCGCTCCATACTCGTTCACCAGAATATCGTCGTAATGGTCGGCCTTTTCAAACAGGTTCTGCAACATTTGCTGCCCCGTTTCCTCATTGAGATAGCGGTCGAAAATGAGCAAGGAAAGCACGATGTCTTGGTCGTGCACACTGAGCGTAAGCGCCTCATTCTGATAGTTTTCGCGGAGCAGGTACTCGTAGAGGCGCTTGATGTTTTCCTTGGGCAACTGGCACAAAACGGCATCGGCAGACATCAGCCCGCTTTTGTCGTGATAGGTGATGAGGATTTTGGCGCTGCCTTGCCTGATTTCCCACGCGTTCGGACCGCACCGACTCAATGCCACGTCGTGTCCGATGCGGCCTATCAGTGCTTCGATGGTTTTGGGCACGCCCGATGGCACATATTCTTCCACGGCTGAGGGCAGTTCCACTTTGTTGCCACAAAAAGAGCAAAAACCATTTTCCACCGTTTCCGTGGTCACGATGTTGAGGCAGGCTGGGCAACGGCACGCGTCGTCGGTGTTGAGTTTCAGAAAACCCTCCAATGATTCTTCCAAAAAATGGACGGGCAGCGAAAAGCCCGTGTTGTCGCCGTCGCGAATGACGAAGGTGTTGATGCCGACAATCTCTCCGTCGTTGTCCACCAATGGCCCCCCCGAATTGCCGGGGTTGAGTGCCGCGTCAATATGCAGATAGGGGATTCCGTTCATCACCTCGCGGGTGTTGGACACGATGCCGCTTTTCACCGAAAATTTCAGCCCAAAAGGGTGCCCCATCGCCGTCACGGGGTCGCGCTCGCGCAGCACCTTGTCCACGCCAAGCCGCACTTCGGGCAATTCCTCGGAGAGGGCTTTGGGGCCTTCGAGAAAGGCCAAGTCGTAGCGTTGGTCGGAGTAGCGCACAAGGGAGAGCTGCTTGGCAAACTTAGCCCCTTCCACCACTACTGCCCGGCTGCCTTCCACCACATGATGGTTGGTGACGATGATTCCTCGGTCGCGCAAATAAAAACCAGTGCCAGTGCTGTTGGGCGTGGCTATTTGGACAATGACGTTGCGGTATGTTTCTACAAAATCGCTCATTTCAAATATCGGGACATTGGGTGGTGGTTTCAAAACCTGTTTTCGAGGCACAAGGCTTGGTGTGGGTCAGTTTTCTCGCATGAGATTGAGTTCCTTTATCATCAACAAATAGGATTTGGCGAAAAGCACGGGCGATGCAAAATCCAACTTGTCAGTGTCGGGACGCAAGCGCGGGTATTGGGGGCGATTGCGCTCGGCAACATTCCGAATAGCCTTGACGATTTCTCCGCGGTGAAGCCGTCCGCTCACGTCCACGAAGGGTATTTTGAAGCCCAGCTCTCGAAAGAAGGAAGGCTCCATGATTTGGAAAAACAAGTGAAAAAGCTCGCGGTCGGGTTTGGGGGGCGCATAGTGAAACAAGGCAAAGCCCGCCACATATTGCGGCACGGCCAACGCCAATACTTCAAAGTTCTGTTGGAGCGGCCACTCCATGTTGGGCAGCTCACCCTCGATGAGATTGACAATGGTGTCGTGGTGCACAGGCGGGTTGATGCCGAAGGTGCTGCGCGTGCGGTACATTTCCTTGAAAAAAGCCTCCTGTGGGCGGTCCAAGAGTTTTTGATATTCCTTGCGGATGCTGACCACTTTGACTTGGGGCGTGCGGTCGTTTTTGGCAAAATAAATGCCGTGAATCCGCTCCATCGTATCCATCATAAAGCCCTCTGGCCGAACGAGATAATCCAACTTGAACGCCAGCGCCAGCAGCATGTAGGCATAAGTGCCGGGATATGTGTTGGGGTCAGGCTTAGCCTTATCCATTTCGGCAAATGCCGACTCGATTTGTCGCTTGAGGAAGTTGAGTTTGGTCTCCTTTTCGGACTGGGGTATGTCGCCGTAGGTACGTTCTTGTGCCGGGCGGAGGCTCTTGAACTCGTCGAGCAGCAAGTCGTCCTGCTTGTCGGCATGGATGGCCAGTTCGCGGAGCGCGTAGAGGAGTTTGTATGGGGAGCCATCGGTCACGTGCGTGTCGAACAGGATAGCGAGCGCATTGTCGGGGGCTAGCGCAAAGCGGCTGAATTTGAGGTTGAAATTAGCCTCCATCAGCCGCCGCAGGAAACCCACGTTGAGGTCGTCGGCACGAGCGATTTTGCTCTCGGCCTTCACTTTTTCGCTGGTTGCGATGCCTGAGACTTGTTGTGAGCCTTGCCAAAACTGAAATTCGAGGGTGTCCCCCCTGTCATTCCAAGTGATGTTGTCGGCCAACGGGTCTTTCAGATAGGCCATGAATTCCCGATAGGCTTCCAAGTGTTTGCCTTCGTCGAAAAGCTCCAGCGAACGCTCGAAGGCTCGTTGTTGCGTCTCTGTTTTGTAGGCATCGGTATATCTGCCAAACGGAATGTCGGGTGGCGGTGTGTTTTTGTCAGTACCAAAGAGGCGTTCGAAGATGCTCATGCTGCGGTGTTTCGGTTTTCAACACGCATGCTCCATTTTTTTGAGCAGTGGCGCGGGGTTGAAAATGAGCGCCAAAAGTAGCAAGTTTGCCGATAAATTATTGTTCGTCATTTAAAGATGGAGACCTTTCGCACGGCGCTGAAAGCGCAACCAGCACCCTTCCAAATCAGCCACGAAGACCGAATTATGCTCGTCGGCTCTTGTTTCACGGAGCATATCGGCGAGCGCTTGGCAGCGTTCAAATTTCCCATCCTGACCAATCCGTTCGGCATTGTGTACAATCCCACCTCCATGATACAAGGCTTGGAACGATTGGCCGCAGGCCGGCATTTTTTTCAGGAGCAGGATATCTTCGAATATGCGGGGCTGTGGCATAGTTGGGCGCACCACGGGCGATTCTCGAAGCCGGACAAGGACGAGATGCTGGCAGGCATCAACGCGGCATATACCGAAGCCGTCGGTTTTCTCCAACAAACGACCCGTCTGCTCCTCACTTTTGGCACGGCTGATGTTTTCATGCTCAAAGAATCAAGCGCGGCACCGCACGGGAAGAAAGCATCTGCTCGCATCGTCGCCAACAACCACAAAATGCCTGCCGCGCTTTTTTCTGAACGTCGCCTCACCGTGCCTGAAATTGTCCACAGCACTGTCGAACTACTGCAAAAGCTGAAATCCAGCAACGAGGCGTTGGAAGTGGTGCTGACTGTTAGCCCCGTGCGACATTTGCGAAGCGGTATGGTGGCCAACCAACGCAGCAAAGCCACGCTGGTGCTGGCTTGCGCGGAGATATGTCAGCGATTGCCCTACGCGCACTATTTCCCGGCTTACGAGATGCTGCTCGACGATTTGCGCGATTATCGTTTTTACGCCGCCGACATGGTGCATCCATCCGAGGTGGCCATTCAATACATCTGGGATTTTTTTTCAAACTCCTTTTTTTCGCCACAAACAAAAAGCTTGAATGAACGTATCGGAAAAATCACTTCAGCGGCCAAACACCGCCCTTTTCACCCGAACACCGCCGAATATCGGACATTCGCCCAATCGCAGTTGGCAGCCATCGAGCAGCTGAGGCAAACGTGGCCTGAGCTGAACTTTGAACAGGAAATCCAATGGTTTCAAAAAAACTGCTGAATACTGCTTTCCTCGTTTTGCTCAAAGCTTGATAAAAATACGCCGCACATAAAGCCACCGACATACCAACCAGCAACAGAACGTGAAACTCATGGCGAACAACAAAGAGCCAAACTTACCATTGTCTATGTGCCTGAACGAGTGATTGAAAAGCCAATCTTGTGCATTGCCCTCACTGGTTTGAATGTACCAGAGTGTCTGCAAAATGCCCTCCGACAACACAAACACAAACAGCGGGTTGGCACCAAACACAAGAAAAAAAGTAACGCCCTTGCGCCATTTTCGCACGTCAATTAGCCAAACGCAAGCTGCCAGCAAAATGATGGAAATCCCTCCCGCGTAGAGCACATACGAACTGGTCCACAGTTTTTTGCTGATGGGGAAAACCATGCCCCATGCAAGCCCAACAAACCCGCAAAATACCCCTAACGCAAGCAGGCTTCGAAGCAAGACATCCTTTCGCGCATCGAAACGCGACAACAAAGAAGCACTAAGCCACCCCAAAATCACCGTCGCCACGGAAGGCAGCGTGCCCAGCAAACCCTCCGAGTCAAAATGAAAACCATGTCCGCGAAAGTGGTGCTGTTCACCGAACAGGAACTGGTCAATTCCCTCTGCGGCATCTATTTCCACGCCATAAATCCATCGGTCAAGCACAAACATCGCATTGGTGTTTTGCCCATAAGGGTCGCCGCCCGGCATCACAAACCAATTGAGCAACCCCCAGTAGAGCAATAATATGCCGATAGTGGCAGGTATCAACGCCCGCCAACTCAGCGTCAGCACAAGCACCGCCGCCAAGCCATAACTCAACGCAATCCGCTGCAACACGCCCATGACGCGCCAGTGGTCAAGATCTTTCCAAAAGACAGGAAATTTATTGAGCAGCAGCCCAACGATAAAAATCAACAAGACACGTTTCAAAATTTTGTACCCCACCGAGGCAGACCATTGGCGATTGTATTTCGCAAAGGAAAACCATGATGCCACTCCCACGATGAAGAGAAAAGACGGAAACACGACATCAGCCAAAGTGCAGCCAAACCATTTAGCGTGTTGAAGAGGCGCATACGCATATTGCACAGACCCCGGCGAGTTCACCAAAATCATGAATGTCACCACAAGCCCTCGATAAAAATCAATGGAGAGATGTCGGTTGGGATGAGTTGCCGCCGCCTTTTCCGAACCTTGTTGAGAGATGTTCGTTTCAGGAGCAGCTATTATTTTTGCGGACAAAAAATTATCTTTTTCCACAGTCATCGAAGTGTCGCCTTTCGGCATCAGTTTAAGAGATTAGTACCATGCTTTTCGCCATTGGCACAAAAGTTCGTTTTCGCTACACAGGGGAGGGTGGCACCGTTACGGCGCTACTGGGCGAAGGCATGTTGCAGGTAAGGCTCAACAATGACCCCGATTTGGAAATACCTGCTTTTGAAGAGGATTTGATAAGAAATGAAGAAGCGGAAACAGTATCCACATCGGCAAAATCCATACCAAGCAGCGGGGTGAAAAAACCAGAGCCGCCGCCCCGACGAAGACTCACCGCACAGTATCACATTCTGAAACCTAAAGGCTTGCAGCTCGCCTTTGAACCTATGCCGGGGCGCGACGAGAGTGTGACACGATACAAGGCTTGGCTCATCAACGATACCCGTTATGAATTCCTCTTGGAGTTCGACCTTTTCACGGCTTCTCGGGATGTATTGGTCATTGACGATAAAATAGGGGCACAAACGGCGCTCGAATTGGGTGATATGCTGCTCGACGACCTGAATGACTCATTGGAAACAGCCATCACCGTTCGCCGCATCACTACCGCAGGACTGGACGAACCGCTTCAAAATGATTTGAAAATTCGTCCAAAACAATTTTTCAACAACGCGCAAACCGTGCCGATTCTGAACCTGCTCGCCCATCATTTCCAACTGCTCAATTCCTTCGAGCCACAAATGTCGGCTACTGACAACCTGAAGGATTACACCCAGCAAAAAGCCAAGAAGCCTAAGCCGTTTCAACACCATCACTCGTCCCCCCGTAGCGCCTACAACGTGGAGGAGTTCGCCAATTTCATTCCTGAGATCGATTTACATATCGAAAAACTGTTGAACGGCCACGCTCGTCTCGACAAGGGGGAGATTTTGCGCATTCAAATGCTTCACTTCGAACGATTTTTGGACAAAGCCGTGCGGCTCGGCGTGCCGCGCATTTTTGTGATTCATGGCGTGGGGGAAGGAAAACTCCGCGAAGCCGTTGCTGCGCATCTGCGAGCACATCCCCATGTGGCAAAGTTCAAGAACGAATACCACCACAAATACGGCTACGGAGCAACAGAGGTTGCGTTGGATTGAAATATCGCATCAAATAGAACGGGGCTTGGTCGAATTCGACCAAGCCCCGTTGCTTTGTTCATAATGTTTGGCCCAAGGCCCTTGTATCAATACTGCCAGAGGTCGTGCTCGAAGTTGAAAATCTCATTTTTGATTTTTTCAGACTCCATCAACAGGTCAACCCCTTGAAGGTACTGTTCCAATTTGCGGTCATAAACGTTCGACTCTTTGTAGATGTAGCTAGCGAAGTAGCGCATTTCAAAGAGGTCTTCCCACGAGATGGTGGCATTGGTGTTGCCGCCCATCGTGAACACGCGGTGGCGAGCAAACAACTCACGGGCGTGGGGATAATAAACCCAGAACATCGGCTTCTCGAAGCGGAAATTGCCCTCGTTGTCTTTTACGTCAATCAAAGGAGCAATGCCTAGAATACGCACTTGGAGCGTGGAGGTCTCTTTGTCAAAGAACCACACCTCCTTCACGCGGAAACGCTTCACGTCTTCCCAGTTGATGTCGTTGCGGACGATTTGCACTTTTTCCTCGTAGGTTTCCGGGTCAAAAGTGACAACCGTGTCTGTTTTGGAAAGCATGGAAAGTACGTCGTCGGTACTCATGCGCTTATTGAACTTGTCCGTCCCGTCAATAGCATACACCGGCAAATCACCTTTCGTAGCGGCATCGGATAGCAGCTTGAAGAAAGGTTCCTCTGGGTATGCGAAAGGAAGGTTCATTTTTTCGCGCACGTCAATGATGCGCCATATCCGTTTCTCCCAGAAGATGTCGCTCTCGCGCACGGGTTGATAGGCCAACACGCGGCGCTGCTGCATGATGTCTTTTTTCACCACTTCGTCGAGCGGGGCATCGCTCGGGTCTTCCATGGTTACTTCTTCGGTGTTCACTTCGATTTCTTCGGGATACTGAGCGTGCAGAACGGTCGTCGAAAGGAGCGTCAGCAGGCACAGGCAAGTCCATTTAATTAAAGTTTGCATGACTCGCAGAGGTGGGTTGATTAGCAGATGATGTGTTTAGCAATTTAACTGGCTTCAGCCCTATCTTTCAAGATACGACTGAAGCCAATTTACTTCACTGAATCTTGAAGGCAAGACCACCGATGTTACGAGCAGCGGCATCGCCTGGGCATTTGCACTTGATGTCGTCGAAGAAATAACTGTCGCCGGGTTTGGCCTGATTCACCAAAGCTTGCACGTCACCCGTAAAACGTTTGCCACCATTTACGCGGCTGATTGGGTCTTGACGCTTGGGCAGATAAGTGACCTCAAAGCCAACAATTTCGCAACGAGCCTCAAAGTCGAAGTTTTCCAACACAGCATCAACAAAGCTTTGAGCTTTGAACTCGCCATTACCCATGGACTTGCTGCGATGGCGTGCGCCAAGCATCGGGACAGGGTCAGGAATACGTTTCACGCGATACTTGAACGTTTGGGAGACCCCCGGAGCGGATACCGTGATGGTTGCATCGTTTGTGGGGGTGGTCGCAGTCACGATATAGTGACCTCCACCTTTACTTGCGACGCTCACGCCTGAACCACTCACTTTTAGGTCGTTGGAAGAAACACCCGCAGCAGAGACGGAAATCGGGTTTTCCACGCCAATGTAGAACACGTTCATTTTGTCCAACTGGACAGCAATGGAACGCTGACCGACTTCATACTTGAATTGCTTGGTGTAGTTCTTCACGTCGCCCGTGAGCGGGTTTTTGACGTTGATGCTGACGCTATACGTTTTTTCACCCAGACCACTGGCAGTAGTCTCAAAGTGAGCAAGGCCTTCTTTTACTGGCAATGAACTGCCATTCACAGAGATGCTCACGTTGTCGGCAGAAGTGCTATACGCGCTCAAGAAAATATCGGCTGCGTATTTCTCGCCTTGGATGACGTAGCTTTTTTCGGCAGAGACGGCAGGCTGGAATGCGTCGAATTTGATTTCAACTTTACCCATCTGGTCTGCTGCCCAGTTCATAATGGCAGAGGTCGAGCTCTTGGCATCGGTTTGCATTTTGCCCAAGAGCGGGAAACATGCTGCAACTGGCATTTGCTTGAACTTAAGTTCTGCCCAATTTTTCATTTTGGTATTTTCAGGCAATGGCTCCACGTTGAGCGGCAGGCTCTTTGCTACCTCTGGGTCATTGCCAGTAAGGGCGAGCAGCTTTTCACGGGTCTCCTTGATTTTCGCTTCGATCTCGTTGCCAAGCCCTTCATTGATGAAGAGGTTGGTTGTCACGTCTTTGTTGCGAATATCTTGCGGAATGGTTGGGTCTGCCTTAGATGGGCCTTTGGCGACATCGAAAAGCTTTGCCCTGACACCGTCGATGTATTTGACGAAATCTTGACCGATGCGCTGTGCTTCGTTGGCTTTTGATTCCAGCTCCTTGTTCTTTTCTGTTGGATAAGCAGAAGCAGTGGCCGAAATGCCCGTAAGCATTGCATTGTTGTTGTTGTCCACAATGTCACCACTTGTTTTCATCCCTTTGTCCAAAGAGAAGAAGGCATTCATTACCTCGGCAGACACGTTGAGTGCCAATAGCGCGGTCAACACCAGATACATGAGGTTGATCATCAGCTGCCGCGGCTCCTTTGGTATTGACATAAGTCTTTACTTTTTTGATTGTGAGCGTTGTTGGTTAAAGATGAGGCAGGAACTATCCGGATTTGAAGTACCCACCACCCTCAGTTTTACTGGCGACCGATGTTGGCCATTGCAGCCAGCATATTGCCGTACACAGTGTTGAGCGAGCCAAGATTTTTATTCAAGGCTGTCAGCTGGTCTTTGTAAGATTTCACGTCTTCTGCGGACTTGGCCATGTCAGACATTGCTTCATTCATCTTCGTGTAGAAGTTGCTCATGCTCTTGATTTGCTCGGAAGTGCCCGAGAAATCAACTTCTTGCAAAGATTTCAATGCTGCCATGCTTTTAGACATGGACTGCAATTCTGTCAACATGCCACCGAGCTGGCGCTCTACCACGTCGCCGTGCAGAGGAGCTACTTCTGGAACATTGTTGGTGGGACCAGCCGTCAAAGGCTGAAGATGAGCGTGGTAGTCATCGAGGCCGGGGTACAGTTTTTGCCAGTAGAAGTCTGGTTCTGGGCCGATAAGGCCAAGAAAGAGGAAGATAATTGCCTCTGTGGTCAGACCCACGATGAGCAGTTCGGATGCGAAGGGCCAGCTTTCCAATTTGAAAAGAGCGCCCATAAGCACGATGGAAGCACCAATACCGATGAGAAGGTTCTTGAAGTACTTGAAAGACTTGGTCTTGACGAAACTCATTGTTTTTAAACTTTTAGCAGTTTACGAAAGGTTAATCCTTGAACTTGTGAAAAGAGTTTTAGCGAAAAACGACGCAAAAGTAGTAATCGCCTCAAAACTTATTCGATGAAAACTTAGGGCAACGTGAAAACTTCTTTCCAAAACTGTCCGCAATTAGCAAACAGCAGAAAGGTAGATTTCGATTTCCCCTGACTGATTTGATATGTTCTGGAATAAAAATGAGGGAAGCGTTTGCTCTCGCATAAGTGTCTGAAAAACAAAGGGCAAAACGCAAGAACCGCATATAAATTTTGTTGTTTGCGTTTTTTTCTTGCTTTTTGCCCTTTGTGCTGCCCTCGTTGATTAGAAGTCGTTGATGGAACGACCGAGGAAAGTAAGGACACAACGGAAGCCAATGTAGCATTTCGTGGTGTCTTGATATTCCCAAGCGCGGGTGCCTGTGCGGAGGAAGAAAGCAACATCTTTCCAAGAGCCGCCGCGAATCACTTTACGCTTGTCGGTTGGGTTATCTTCGTCTTTCGCATCATAGCGAATGTCCGGGTTCAAATCGTGAACGAACGAGTAGGCGTTCTCATAATAAGCCGTTTCAGTCCATTCGGCCACATTGCCCGCCATGCAATACAGCCCGTAGTCATTCGGGTAGTAGGCATCAGCTTTCACCGTATAAAGGCCACCATCTTCTGGATAGTTGCCACGTCCGGGCTTGAAATTAGCCAAAAGGCAGCCTTTTGCGTTGCGAGTGTAATAAGCGCCCCAAGGATACGGCGCGCCTGCGCGACCGCCCCGTGCGGCATATTCCCACTCGTGTTCGGTGGGAAGACGGAAGTCCTCCGTGTTGACTTCTGTCTCTGAGTACATATCCCAGATTTTGCTGCGCCAGTAGCAGAAGGCTTTTGCCATTTTCCAGTTGACACCCACGACGGGATAGTCGTCGAAAGCGGGGTGCCAGAAATAGTTCCGAGTCATCGGCTCATTGTACGAGTAGGCATAGTCTCGAATCCAGCACAAGGTGTCAGGGTAAATCTTGATTTTCTCTTTGTGGATGTGGCTAGTGCGGTTGCTGTTGCGGTCGTGCGCTGCGCGTTGCCAGTCGTACCATTGATACTCGAACACGAGCTTGGAGACATCTATCTCTTTGCGGCCGGAAAAACGCTCATTGCCTTGGTAGTAGAGATTTTCGAGGGTGCCATCCTCGTCTTCCCAGTCAATGTCCATTTCCCAATCAATCCGCTGTCTATCGCCACTGTTATTGTCGTCTTCAACATAATGTTGGAGCGCTTCATGCGCCAATGAGTCGGTGACCCACTGGACAAATTGACGATACTCATTGTTGGTGATTTCGGTGTCGTCCATAAAGAAGCCCTGAATGGAGATGGACTTTGGACGAGCCACCAATTGTCTGCTGAGGTCTTCATCGCCCGTGCCGATGTGCAATGTGCCGGAAGGGACATAAACCATGCCGTAAGGATTGATGCCTTTCCATTTCGGCCTGTCTTGTACGCCGAGCAATTGGCCGCTCTCTTTGCGACCGCAGGAAGCGGCCAAGGCCGCGAGGAAGAGTAGGAGCAGAAGTGAATTCTGTAGTTTTTTCATGTTAACACCCGTGTTATCCAACTTAAATGTTCGGTTTGGAAAAAGTGGTCGTAAAGATAGAGAGATTAAATTTCTTGCAACAAGCAATTCCAAATAAAATTGGTCAACTGCTGTTTTTTGACCCTGACGAACGATTTTTTAACAACTAAGCGTATCTGTGCCAGATTATTTTAACACGCACAAACACACCAAATTTTCGTCGCCACCAACAAATATTTGTTATACGGCGGCGCATCGTTTCGCAAATTCAGTGCCGAAACTTTTTTCTGTCTCAAAGGAAACGGGGGTTGTAAATGATTGGGGGGAGTTTGCCTGCCCCAATTGGCTTATCAAGACTATAACGCAAAAGCAGCTCATGACTGCCCCGATTGGCTGCACTTAAAGGGGAAAGTGGGATATCGAAAGAATAGCCCAAAGTGGTCTTTTCGTTAATCTTCAGGCCCGCTATGACGACCGCGGCATCTCGGTCATTGTTGCCAAAGCCCCTAAACGAAGCGCCCGCAAATATATTTTCATTCCACTGTAAAACGGTAGAAATCTCCATCTGAGTTTCTACAAAATCTGTTTTGACCACCGCCGAAGGCCGAACGGCCAAATATCTTCCGGCTTCCAGCGTGTAGGCAGCAGTGAAGAAATAATGTTGTGTCGGCTCAATTTTGAGGTTGTTGTTGCTGGAGACACTCAGGACGGGGGCGAAAGCGGGCTGCATGGATGCCCCCATTTGAAGTCTTTTCATTTGCAGAAAAACACCTGCTTCCAACAATGGCGTTCCGGCATTGACTTTGCCTTCCGGCAGATTGGGGTCATTGTGGTTGAAGCCAAAAGGCTCGTACACCCCATCGGGCGCTCGGAGTTTCGTGCCATCGAGGGCGTACTGCATGTAGCCAGCACTAAGCCCTACGGAGAGCAGGGTGGTGCGGCTCAATTCCATCTGATAATTGTAGCTCAGTAGTGCCGAAGTGGTGCGATGTGCGCCGATGAGGTCGTTCTCCACTTTCAGGCCTACCCCACTGCTGATGACAAACAAGGGCAAATGCGCGTTGAAGTGCGCAGTGACGGGCGCTCCTTCGAGACTTGACCATTGCTGGCGATATGCCCCATTGGCCACCAAGGTGTTTTCCAAACCCGCGTAGGCTGGATTGTATGTGTATGGATTGAGCATGTAAAGGCTGTACTGCGGAAACTGCTGAGCAGACAAGCTGACCGCATACCATAATAATATAGGTGTAAAGTAGCGTTTCATGCCTTTGTCGGTTTAAGGACTGCGTGAAAGTACGGTTTTTTTATCACGGACGCACTATTTGGCGAAATTCGCTCATATCCGACACTGGTCGCTGGCAGGCAAAATCGCGGCAGACATAAATCAGCGACTCCGTGTTGCCCATTTTTCCGGCGAGCAGGGGCAACGTGTCGTCGAGCGTTGCGCTGGCAGCGATTACTTTGTTGGGCAAAAAAACACGTTGAATGTTCAAGGCTTTTTCTTGCGCGTTGTCGCCCACCACCGCAATCTCGTGCATCGGGTACACCTCGTTCATAGTGGCCGCTGCCCAACGCTCGAATGAAAGGGGGTAACGTGTCAACGCGTCGCGCATGGTTTGCAACATGGCAGATGCCTTTGTTCGCCATTCACTGTGAGCAAGCAAGATGCCGAGCCGTTGGAGGTTGTGCGCCATGGTGCTGTTGCCAGAAGGCGTTGCGTTGTCGTAGAGGTCTTTTTTTCTCAAAATGATATCCGACTGGTTCGAATCGGTGAAGAAAAACAGTCCAGTCGCCGGGTCGTGGAAATAACTCAAAACATACGCCGTGTATTTCTCGGCGATTTGCAAATACTTGACATCGAAGGTGATTTGGTACAAATCCGTCAGCGCGGCGATGAAGTAGGCATAGTCCTCCAAGAAGGCATCGCGTTGAGCGGTGGAATGTCGAAGGCTCCCAAGCGGCTCGTTCGTGTAGTTTTTGAGCAAAAAGTCAACGTTGCGAATCGCGGCACTCCGGTATTCCTCGTGGCCCAACGCGACGAACGCTGCCACATATCCCGAAACCATGAGCGCGTTCCAGCTCAGCAAAATTTTGTTGTCCAAGCCCGGCCAAATCCGCTTCGAGCGTGTCGCAAAAAGTTTTTCCCTTCCTGATTTCAGGCGTTTTTTCAACGCTCCCACCTCCAAGCCATTGGCCTCGGCAAATTCCTCGAACGAAGAGGGCCGCCACAGAATGTTTTTTTCTTCCCAATTCCCATCCTCCGTCACGCCATAAAACGCGCAAAACAGCGGCGACTCGTCTTTCAGAAGCGAATCAATTTCCTCTTTTTCCCAAATATAAAACTTGCCCTCAATGCCTTCGGAATCAGCGTCTTGGGCGGCGTAAAAGCCACCTTCGGGCGAAGTCATTTCTCTTGCCACATAGTCCAGCGTCTCTTCTATCGTCTCCCGGTAGAGCGCTTTCGAGGTCAATTTGAAGGCCTCGCCCAGCACGGAGATGAGCAGGGCGTTGTCGTAGAGCATTTTTTCAAAATGCGGGACAAGCCACTCGCGGTCAGTGGCGTAACGGGCAAAACCACCACCCACTTGGTCATAGATGCCACCGTGAATCATTTTGTCCAACGACAGCTGTGCGTGCTCGAGCGCCTCTGGATTGCCAGTGAAATAGTGGTAGTTGAGCAGGTACTGAATCGCCATGGTGGAGGGGAATTTGGGAGCGCCGCCAAAACCACCTTCCACGCGGTCGAAACGTTCGCGCATCTGGTAGTAGATGTTTTCAAGGTCGGAAAACTGGAAAGCCGGGGGCGCAGCCCCATTTGATGCCGAGGGAGTGGCGAGCGTTTGGACAAAAACATCGTCGTTGCGACGGATGTGGGCGAGTAGTTTTTCCGCCTGTTCATAGGCAACCTCGCGTTTTGTTTCCCATATCCCCGCCAAATGTTGGAGCACTTGGAGCCACGAGGGGCGGTTGAACGCCGGACGCGGCGGGAAATATGTGCCCGCATAGAAAGGTTTGCCCTCTGGGGTCAAGAAGCAATTGAGCGGCCAGCCGCCGCTGCCGGAAAGTATTTGGCAAGCCTCCATGTAAATCGCATCCACGTCGGGGCGCTCTTCTCGGTCCACTTTTATATTGATGAAATGCTCGTTCATGAAGGAAGCGATGTCCTCATTTTCAAAGGATTCGCGTTCCATGACGTGGCACCAGTGGCAAGTGCTGTAGCCGATGCTGACTAAAATAGGTTTCTGCTCGGCTCGCGCTCGCTCGAAGGCTTCTGGTCGCCACGCATACCAATCCACCGGGTTGTGCGCGTGTTGGAGCAAGTATGGGGAAGTTTCGTGTTGAAGGCGATTCATGTCAGATGCGTTTCTACAAGCGATAGGCGAGGCTGCCTACCCATTCTTTTATCAATAATTCCCACTTGAGCAGTGCTTTCCAGTCAGGCTCGATTTGGTCGAGCCAGTTGCCCCGGCTCGATTCGCTCAAAAAATCGGCAGCAAACACATCGCAAGGAAGGCCTGCCTGCCGAAAAGACATTTCTGCCCGCCGTATGTGCCATGCCGAGGTGATGAGGAGACAGCGACTTTCGGGGGCCAAGCTGTCAATCAGGTTTTTGGAAAACAGCGCATTCTCGCGAGTGTTGCGAGCGTTGTTTTCCACCAAAATAACACTATCGGGCACCCCGCATTGTATCAAAAACTTGCGCGTCGCGGTCGCTTCTTCCGGCACCTTGCCAATCAGCCGCCCCGCGCCGCCTGTAATCAGGATGCGGCGAATCTTGCCTGTTTCATACAGCAACAACGTGGTGGTGAGGCGATTGCCCGCTTGATGGAAGGTCAGCAAACCGGGTGGTGCCTCCGCGTTGAAGTTGACGAAGCCGCCGAGCAAAATCCCGATGTCGTAAGGCTCAACAATATCGGCTGGGCTTCGCTTCCCCGTCTCCCACACACGAGCCATCTGATTGACCAGCCACGGGTTGGTGAAAAACAACAGACCGATGGATAATGCCAGAATAATCCGTCTTTTCAGCGCTCGTTTTTTTACCCATAGCCCCATCACCGCCAGCATGACCAGCCAATTGAGGGGTTTTAGCAGAAAGGCCAATAATTTTGAAAGAATAAAAAACATGAGTGCAGTCGGGTGAAGAAAGAAGCATTTCAAATTGTCACCTTACCTGCGCCAAGGCAACGTTCAAGAGTTATTGCCTTGATTCGCCGGTACTTGTCAGATAGCCATGAGCGATTTTCTTGGCTTTGAACGGATTGCACTTTTGACCATGCTCAAAACTTGGCGGCACGAGATATACTTGCGACGATTTGAAAGGCGACCATGCAAACTTTTCAGAACTTTGCGCCAAGTTCCGAATTTCATGTTTCTTTTAACAAAAACCGATTGGCAAATGCAAAAACTATTTCGTCTCGTCTTCTTCTCGCTCCTTGTGCTTCATGGTTCTTGGCAAATGACTCACGCCCAGCTTACCCTGAAAGTCATTTCCATCCCTACCAACACTCCCCCAGGGGCAAACATCCACGCAGTGGGCACTTTCAACGGCTGGAATCCCAGCGATGCGACCAAAATCCTGACACCGCTCGGCAACGGACAATATAGCATCACGCTGACACCTCCCGTGGGCGAAGTGAAGTTCAAATTCACACGCGGCAGCTGGGCGACAGTGGAAGGAAATGCCAACGGCGGCTTTTTGCCCGACCGTGTCCACAACTACAACGGCCAACCCACCACTTTGGATTTGACCATCCTCTCTTGGGAAGACCTCGGCGGCAACAACTCGACCGCAGCGCCCAACGTGTCCATTATGGACAACAGCTTCTATATGCCGCAGCTGAATCGCTATCGCCGCATCTGGCTCTATCTGCCGCCTGACTACACCACCACCTCAAAGAAATACCCGGTGCTCTATATGCACGATGGCCAAAACCTCTTCGATGCAGCCACTAGCTTTTCTGGCGAATGGGAGGTGGACGAATCGCTCAACAGCCTTCACCAACAAGGCGACTACGGCTGCATCGTGGTGGGCATTGACAACGGCGGCATTGACCGACTCAACGAGTATTCCCCATGGGTGAACGTGCAGTACAATGCGGGCGGTCAGGGCGATGAATACGTTGATTTTATCATCAACACCTTGAAACCGCACATTGACTCGACCTACCGCACCCTGCCGGGCCGAACCACCACCGGCACAATGGGCAGCAGTATGGGTGGCCTGATTTCGATGTACGCCTTCTCCGAGCGGCAAGATGTGTTTTCGCGGGCTGGCATTTTTTCGCCGGCTTTCTGGTTTGGAGGCAGCAACCCAGCCAATCATGTGGCCGCGCATCCCCGACAAGGCGAGGCACGAGTCTATTTTCTCGCGGGCGGCCAAGAACCCGCCTCCGTCGCGCAGAACATGCAGGCGGTGGCCGATTCAATGACGGCGGCGGGCTTCCTCAACGATGAAAAATTCTTCGCAGTGGTGTCCGACGGCCAGCACTCCGAATGGTTTTGGCGGCGCGAATTCCCCGATGCCTACAAATGGCTGTTTCAAAACACGGTAAGCGCTGTGGGCGGGCCAAATGCCGAGCCAGACGCGCCCATCGAAATTTTCCCCAACCCCACCGGCTCTTGGGTGCGGCTTTCGGGCGTGGCCACGGGCGAACGGGTCGATTTGCAAATACTTGGCTCCGACGGCCGGGTTTGGCGCGACAGTGCCGCCGTCGGGGGCGAGCCGGTATGGACAGGCGATTTGCCCGTTGGGTTTTACTTTGTGAAAGTAAAAAAACAAGGTGGGAAATGGGTGACGACCAAGATGATACGGCAATAAACGAGGCTCAAAAGAAACAAGGCCGTCTCATAAGTGATGTTTGTTTTTCAAAAGGGTACACATTTTCGTTGGCAAACAGCAATCCGATGATAATCGCTCAAAAAGACCTCGGAGAGGTCAAATATTGGTAGAAAACAGGTTTGTAATTCGATCTACGACCTCGGAGAGGTCGCACGGCGATTGGTGGCCAGTACCGATATTCGACCTCTCCGAGGTCTTTTTATCTTCTTTTTGAAGCCCCCTTTTTTATTGAAAAAATGTGTACCCTTTGGAAGTTTGTTTGACAGGATTCGCGCCCTTTTTCGGGTGAAAAAACCTGTAAATCTTGTTAATCCTGTCGAAACTTAAACTTGTGAGACGACCTCGTTTCCTCTGTGGAACACCCACCCTAACCACGCACCTCACGCCACTTGTCCCCCGCAACTCGAGCCTGCGCCTGCGGTGCATCCGAAACAATGCTGATTGAGCACGATGTCGCGGCGCTCCAGCGCCTCCAAATCAAAATCGCGGAGGTGGCTGGGGCCAGCCACCTTCAGGTCGAGCATTTGGTTGAAGTCACAATCGTAGAGGTAGCCATCCCAGCTGACGGAAATCGTGTTGCGACACATGACACCCGCCACCGCTGTGGGATTGAAGGCATCCAGCAAGGTCTGCATATACGTCTCGTAATTGCCTGTTTCCAGCAAATAATCGAGGAAGCGGCTAATCGGCATATTCGTGATGGCGAAAAGGTGGTTGAACTCCACGTCGTGTTTGCGCTTGAGCTGACGCTTGAACTCCGCCTCCAAAGCTGCTTGATTGCCCGGCAAAAAAATGCCCGTGGGGTTATAGACGAGATTGAATTTCAACCCTGTGTCTTCTTTTCCGTAGCCCACGGCGTTGAGCATCCGCATCGCCTTGATAGAATCCTCAAACACCCCGTCGCCGCGTTGCGCGTCGGTGCGCAAGGCAGAATAATGCGGCAGCGACGACACGACCTCCACGCCGTGTTCAGCGAAAAATTCGGGCAAATCGTGGTGTTTTTTGTTGGAAACGACGACCGTCAGGTTGCAGCGGTCCATGATGTGCTTGCCTAACTTTCGGCATTCGGCCACAAACCAGCGAAAATGCGGGTTCAATTCCGGCGCGCCGCCCGTGATATCCACCGTTGGGATATCGTAGCGAGCGAGGATGTCGAGGCACCGCTCGAAATTTTCGCGGCTCATATTTTCCTCCTTGCGGTCGGGTCCGGCATCCACATGGCAGTGTGCGCAGGATTGGTTGCAGAGTTTGCCCACGTTGACTTGAAAAATCTCGATGCGCGTAGGTCGCAACTTCCCGTCGGGGAAGCTTGCTTGCTTGATGACTTCGGAAAAGGCCGGGAATCGCACGTCGGTCGCTTCCTTGCCATTGAGCACTTTTAGCTGAAAAAAAGTGTCGGCGAGGTCGCTATGGCGCGAGGCCAAGGATTTTGTTCGTTGATGGATACCCATGATGCAGGTGATTGATGACTCGTGACTAAATGAGCGGCTGGATGACCCCTGTCACATGGTCATATCCTTGGCGTGGTTCATCATTTGGGTGGAAAACACGAGGCTCGACCCCGCGCGGATAGCCGCCGCCACATGCACAGCCTCCATCATTTGCTCCTCGTCAGAGCCTTTTGCCAAACAGTCGGTCGTATAAGCATCAATACAGTAAGGGCATTGCACCGTGTGCGCCACGGCAAGGGCGATGAGGGCTTTTTCCCGCTCGGTGAGTGCGCCCTCCTTGAAGACTTCGCCGTACCAGCTGAAAAATTTGTCTGCCATTGGTTTTTGCCATTCGCCGATGTTGCCGAATTTTTTAAGGTCTTCGGGGTCGAAGTAGTGCTTTTTTGACATAAAAAATGTGTGCGTTAGTGAGTTGTTTCTTGAAACACGAAGCAGAGATACGAGTTGCCGCCGCGTTCGGATTTTTATGTGGGCAAATAAAGTTCAATTTCTGCGCAGCGACTTGGATTTTTGCGCTTTGGAGAGCAATTGTTCTCGTCAGGACATTTCTATCACCATCAATCGAAAAGAATTTCATGGACTATCTTGCATTGCCTGCTTTTTCCAAAACCAGCCTGCTGAACGCCGTCGTGGAAATACCCGCCGGAACGAACACCAAATTTGAGTACGACAAAAAAAGCCACCGATTCAAGAACGACGTGCGCGACAATCACGACCGCAAGGTTGATTTTCTGCCCTATCCGACAAACTACGGCTTCATCCCCTCCACCCACATGGACAAGGCAATCGGCGGCGACGGCGACCCACTCGACGTGTTGGTGCTGAGCGAACACCTGCCCACCGGCACCGTCATCGAGGTGCTCCCCATTGGCTTGCTGTTGCTAAAAGACTTGGGCGAACTCGACCATAAGGTCTTGGCCATTCCCGCAGAACCCTCCCTACGCATCATCCGTGCCACCAACTGGCGCGAATTTCAAATGGAATACAGCGCCGCCCGCCACATCATCGAACAGTTTTTCCTGCACTACGACGGGCTTGGCACCATGCTCCTCATGGGATGGAGCGACGAAAACGCCGCCATCGCGGAAGTTAAAAAATGGCAGTTGGTCTAATGAGAGCAACCATTTCGACGGTTGGGCGTTTTCTTTGCCGCACCAAATCACTTTGCCACCAACCGCCATGTGCGCCACCTCTGTCTCCGTCCAAATCGCTGGCGAAACTGCGCCAACCACACGACTCCGCTACAGTTTTTTTCGCTCCATAGAAGCCGCCGGGCGCGACTGGGATGCCGCCGCTCCCACTCACGACCTTTTTTTGCAGCGAAAGTACCTCTCCGTTCTCGAAGCCAACCCACCCATGGGGATGCGGTTTGGCTATCTCGTTTTTTACCGAGCCGACGAACCGGTAGGCGTGGCCATTTGCCAAGTCAAGTATTTCAAGGGCGACGACAACATCGCAGACCTCAGCGCACAGACCAAAGACCCTTGTTTCTTCAACGGATTAGCCAAGTGGTTCAAACGATGGGTGGCCGGCAAGGCCGCAGCCGACATCCTCATTTGCGGCAACATGCTGCTGACGGGCGAACACGGCTACTATTTCGACGAGCAAAAAATAGCGCCCAAAACAGCCATCGAACTGCTGGAAAAAGGACTTGACGACGTGGTGGACATCATGGGGCGCGAGGGCACCCGAATGCCCGTCATCCTCGTGAAAGACATCTCCTCGGCCCGCCTCGAACAGCGCCGTGCCCTGATAAAAAAAGGCTTTGTCGAGTTTGACATTCAGCCCAATATGGTGCTGCACCTGAACTTCCCAGACTTCGACGGCTACCTCGCCGCCATGTCAACCAAATACCGGACGCGGGCAAAAAGAGCTTTCAAAAAACGCGACGGCGTAGAAAAGCGCGAACTCACGCTGTTGGAAATACAGCGCGAACTGCCACACATCTACACCCTCTACAAAGAGGTAGCAAAAAACGCAGGCTTCAACATGGTGGACCTCAATGAGCAATACCTCTTGGCACTCAAACGCGAACTGCCAGACCATTTCAGAATGTTTGCCTACTATGAGGCAGGGCGAATCGTCGCTTTCTACACCACCATTCAAAACGGCGACGAACTCGAGGCCCACTTCCTCGGCTACGACAAAGCTCTCAATCACGAGCGCCAACTGTACCTCAACTGCCTCTACGACATGGTACAATTCGGCCTCGACTGCCAATGCCGCGACATCGTGTTCGCGCGCACTGCTCTGGAAATAAAGAGCTCAATAGGCGCAACACCCCACCAACTCTGGTGCTATCTGCGACACCAAAACCCCCTCACCAACAGATTCACCGGCACCATTCTCGAATACCTCAAGCCAGTGGAAGAATGGGTGCCTCGACACCCATTCAAGCAAGAGTAGATTGAGAGAAGCGACACTTTGGTCGAGGAAATCAAAAAACACGCATCGAATTGATTTGATTTCCCCTCACCTTTGCGCCATGTTCTCCACGACGCAAAAAATCGGCATACTCGGCGGCGGGCAGCTGGGCAAAATGCTCTGTCTCGCGGCAGCCAATTGGGATTTTAAGACCTACATCCTCGATGCTTCCCCCGACTACCCCGCAGCGCAAGTCTGTGCCGGATTCACGGCAGGCAATTTCAACAACTACGACGACGTGCTGGCCTTTGGCCGCGACAAAGACCTCCTGACCATCGAGATTGAACACGTCAACACCGATGCCCTCCGCGAGTTGGAGCGCATGGGCAAAACCGTGCACCCCTACCCCCATGCCCTCGATATCATCAAGGACAAAGGCCTGCAAAAAACATTTTATCGCGACAACGATATCCCGACGGCGCGATTCGAGTTGTTTGACGATGAAAAAAAACTGAAAAAAGCCGTCGAGGAAGGAAAGTGGGAACTGCCACTTGTGCAAAAGTCAAGGACGGCTGGCTACGACGGAAAAGGTGTCGCCATCTTGCGCACAGCGGAAGATTTGGACAAAAAACTGCTGCCCGGCGCTTGCCTTGCCGAGGAACTCGCGCCCATCCAGACCGAAATAGCCGTCGTCGCGGCACGCAACGCCAACAACGAAGTGACAGTGTTCCCACCAGTGGAAATGGATTTTCACCCAGAGGCAAACCTCGTTGAATTGCTCCTTTGCCCTGCGCGCGTGTCGCCGTTGGCAATTGCCGAAGCTGAGGCTTTGGCTGAAAAAGTCATTCGCACCTTCGATATTTGCGGCCTGCTCGCGGTGGAAATGTTTTTGACAAAAGACGGCCAACTACTTGTGAACGAAGTCGCCCCGCGCCCCCACAACAGCGGCCACCACACGCTCGACAGCGCGGCCACCAGTCAATTCCAGCAACACCTGCGAGCCATCTGCAACCTGCCCCTCGGCCCGACGGAACAACTCATGCCCGCCGCCATGCTCAACCTGCTTGGCGCGCCCGGCCACAAAGGCCCCGTCCGCTACGAAGGCGTGGAGGAATGCCTGGCACTCGGCGGTGTCCACATCCACCTCTACGGCAAGGCGCTCACATCGCCGTTTCGGAAAATGGGCCACGCGACGATTACCGCCCAAACGGCGGAAGAAGTCATCGAAAAGGCGACATTTGTCAAAGAAAAACTGAAAGTGAAATCCACTGAGGATGCCTCATAAGTCATGTTTGTTTGACAGAATTGACAAGATTCGCGCCCTTTTTCTGGTAAAAAAACCTGTAAATCTTGTTAATCCTGCCAAAATTTACACTTCGCGCCGTTAGGTTTTGGACATGGCTGCAATCGCAATCTGTTCAAAATCAAGAACATCAGTCATGTTCATCTAACAAACCTAGCGAATCAAGGTATAAACTTGCGAGACGGCCTCAATCAACCACTCAACCAATCACCATCATGGTTTCCATCATCATGGGGTCTGACTCAGACCTGCCCATCATGCAGAAGGCAGCAGATGTACTCACCGAACTCGAAGTACCCTTCGAGCTCAGCATCGTATCGGCACACCGCACGCCCGACCGAATGTTCCAGTTCGCTCGCACCGCCCACGAGCGCGGCATCCGCGTCATCATCGCCGGGGCAGGCGGCGCGGCACACCTGCCGGGCATGGTGGCCGCCATCTCGCCCTTGCCAGTCATCGGTGTGCCCGTGAAATCCTCCAACTCGCTCGACGGCTGGGATAGCATCCTCTCCATCCTGCAAATGCCGGAGGGCGTGCCAGTGGCGACAGTAGCCCTCAACGCGGGCCGCAATGCAGGCATTTTGGCCGCACAAATTTTGGCCACTTGCAACTCAAATCTGTTTGAGCGCGTCAGAGCATTCAAAAAATCGCTTGAGACAGCAGTGCTGGAAAAAGCAGCGAAAATAGAGCGCCAATAAGGCTATCTAACCACTAATAGACTTGTTGCGGTGGAGGGCTTTGAGTGAAGGGGATTGTCATTTTTTCGACTGACAAGGCAAATTTTGCAGTCGAAATCGGGCATATTCGGTGAAAAATTTAACGAAGCCAGTCGGAAAAAGGGCTTTCCCTTCACCAAAGGCCTCCACCGCAACAAGTCTAATAGAGCTCAACACAAAAAAGAAAAGCAGCAAACCACTTCTTAATTAAAACAATTATCTCAACATGAAAAAAATCCTCTTTTTTACACTTGCCATGCTGGCAATGAATGCTGTCAGCCATGCACAGGTTGACGTTCAAATCAACCCGATTGGAATTCTTTTCAGTAACCTCGATTTGACCGCAGAATTTGGCGTGTCGAATGACTTTGGCGTGGAAACTGGCTTAGGCTACAATTTCCAGAGCTTTGATGTCGAAGGCGGAGGCTACCGGAACAATGCAGTTGGCATTCGGGCTTTGGGCAAATACTATTTCAATCCCGAAGACGGCATTGACCGCTGGGCAATCGGTGGCTATTTGCGCTACGGCGCTGGCACGGCCACGCTGAAAGACAACTCGAGCTCCAGCAGGGAA
The DNA here is from genome assembly GCA_026129545.1 of Saprospiraceae bacterium. Lineage (NCBI taxonomy): Bacteria > Pseudomonadati > Bacteroidota > Saprospiria > Saprospirales > Saprospiraceae > Saprospiraceae bacterium. The sequence goes on along the minus strand of JAHCHX010000004.1, from coordinate 222,602 downwards.
AAAATCAAAAACGTAAAGCTCGCCCTCGGTTTTTATACCGGCTACAAATGGGTGTCCAGAAAAAACATCGTCTTTGAACTGGGGCTTGGCATCGGGCGCAACCTTGTCCGCACGTTCGAGGACGAAAACGGCAACACCGTGGACACAAGCGATATACCATTGCTCAACGTTGACATACTGGGACGTCTTTCCTTGGGCTATCGTTTTGGCGGCAGCAAAAAATGATGGCGAAAAAGCAACAACATCAAAAAAAACAAATCTGGGCGGGCCGCAAGGCTCGCCCTTTTTTATATCCTTTGCACCGCCAAGTTTTGGACATGGTTAAAAGCACAATCTGTTCAAAATCATGACAGCGATTCTCGCTTTGTCGGGTTCAGAGGTGTCATCCCGGAAGAATAGAGGGGTGACATCTCAAAAACAAAGAGGACAACTCTTACAAACCGAGAATAGCTGAAATCATGAAGAGCAATCATGGTCTTCTGACAAATCTTAGCGAATCAAGGCAAACCTTCGAACCCTATGCCACTCATCACCACCCAAGACGGCTCCCACTCCATTTATTCCGAACAATATGGTGTCACTTATCACTCCAAATTCGGTGCGGTGACAGAGTCGGCCCATGTCTTTATCGCCGCAGGGTTGCGCTACAAGGCCGCCGTTCAGCGCGATATTGCCATCTTGGAAACGGGTTTTGGCACCGGGCTGAACGCTTTCATGACGTGGCTGGAGGCCGAGCGCCGCAATCTGAACGTCCGTTATTTGGGCTTGGAGGCATACCCCGTGCCGGAAGAGGAGACACACGCGCTCAACTACCCAATTGGCTTGGGCTGCCCCGAGCGCAGCGCCGACTTCCTCGCGCTTCACCAGTGCGAATGGGCAGTGCCACACCCCCTTTCCGAGCATTTTGTTTTTGAAAAAAGAAAACACCGCATCGAGGAATTTGAACAACCAGACACCTTCGACCTTATCTATTTCGATGCCTTTGCCCCACAAGCCCAACCCGAATTGTGGACGGAAGAAGTCTTTGCCAATATGTATCGGGCGCTTAAAACCGAAGGCGTGCTCGTCACCTATTGCGCGCAAGGCCACTTCAAGCGGACACTCAAAAAGGTGGGGTTCGCCGTGGAGCGGCTACAAGGCCCGCCGGGCAAACGCGAGATGACGCGAGCTTTTCGATAACTGCATTTTCGCCTTTTGTTGAAATAAATTTTGGCCTTTATCAAAAAAACAGCCCATCCGACTTGACAAATACAAAATAAACCTTTTTAACTTTGGCGCAACAACGACAGAAACAAGGCTTTTGAAACCTGACCGCCCGCTTCGGGCGCGTTTTTTCCTAACTTTAAACAGCAGCCTTAACAATGAAAAAGATTGTTCACGACCTGTCGCCCCTTGCCGCCTTTGTGGTCACCGCTGCCGCTCTCAGCCTCATCACCCACTACCTCATCATTTTCGCTCAAAAAATCTGGGAGGCCACCCAGGGCTTTCAGTTGACAAGAGGCCTTTGAGCGCACGCTTGTCATGCCACCACTTTGCCGGGATTCAAAATGCCACGCGGGTCGAACACGCGCTTGATTTGCCGCATCAGTTTCAATTCTGTTTTTGAAAAAACAATGTCGAGGTAAGGGCGCTGCACCAGCCCTATGCCGTGTTCGCCCGAAATAGTGCCGCCCACGCTTTTCACGAATTTGAATATCTCGCGGATACCCCGTGGGACATCCTTGTTCCATGCTTGTTCGGACAAATCGCCGCGCAGGATGTTGACGTGCAGATTGCCGTCGCCCGCGTGGCCATAGCAGACCGATTCAAAACCATATTTGGCGCCCACTTCTTTCACCTTTTTGAGCAGGCGCGGCAATTCCGCACGCGGCACCACCGTGTCTTCCTCTTTGTAAATGGAATTTTTCTTGACAGCGTGGGCCACATTGCGGCGCAGCTTCCAGAGCGAGGTCTTGGTCGTGTCGTCGTCGGCAAAGAAAATTTCGCCGCAATCGTGCTGCTCCAACACCCGAGTCATGGTCTCGCAATCGGCCATCAAGCCCTCCAAATGAAATCCATCCACCTCTACGAGCAAGTGCGCGGCATCCTCTTCCCTGATGGGCACGGGTGTCTCGCCCACATAGCGCACCGCCCAGTCAATCGCGTTGCGCTCCATGAACTCCAAGGCAGAAGGCGTCACCCCAGCCTGAAAAATGGCGGCCACCGCCGCGCAAGCACTCTCCGCAGAGCGGAATGGAACCAGCATGAGCAAGGTCTGCGTGGGATGCGGCTGAAGCTTGAGGACGATTTTCGTCACGATACCCAAAGTGCCTTCGCTGCCCACGAGCAACTGAGTGATGTTGTAGCCCGTTGAGTTTTTCAGCGTGTTGGCCCCCGTCCAGATGACCTCGCCGTTGGGCAACACCACTTCGAGATTGAGCACATGGTCTTTCACCACGCCATATTTGACCGCTCGCGGGCCGCCTGCATTGGTGCTGACGTTGCCGCCGATGAAGCTCCAGCCCCGACTCGAAGGGTCGGGCGGATAGAACAAGCCCTTCTCTTTCAGGGTATTTTGCAGGTGCTCCGTGATGATGCCCGGCTCCACCGTGACTTGGAAATTGCGCTCGTCGAGATGCAGAATTTTGTCGAAACGCTTCATCAAAATCACCAGACCTCCCGCCACAGGCAAGGCCCCGCCCGCCAAACCCGAACCCCCGCCACGCACCGTGACTGGGATACGCTCGCGGTAGCACACGCGCATCAGGGCGCTGATTTCGGGGGTGGAGGCTGGCTCGACTACCGCTTCGGGCAGGAAGAGCAGGTCTTCCGTCTCGTCATGCCCGCAGTCGCGCCGGCTTGTCTCATCCGTGTGGAGGTAGCGTTCGCTCACTATCTCGCGGATTTCGGCCAAGACAGCAGCGGAGATGGGGCGGAAGGCGTTACTTTTGCCGCGCTTGTTTTCGGATTTCGACACAACCCCACTGTTTGGGGAAAGCTGGATTTCGGATGACTGACCCATGAACCCTGTTTCTTTTTTTGTTTATGAAAAAATACTTTTTCTCGCTGGCACTCTTGTCGTTCGCCACGCACCTGTGGGCACAAACTTACCCCCCAACGCTGCACGACGAAGCGCGGAACAAAGGTAGCGCGATTTTGCTGCACCTGACTTTCGGCGCACACATCCCCGCTGGCGACATGGCCGAACGCTTCGGTGCCGACGGCAACTTTGGCTTGGCGCTCGAATACCTGACCGACAACAACTACATCGTCGGTGCAGAAGGCCACTACCTGTTTGGCAATAAGGTGAATGAAGACCCATTGGCTATTCTTCGCACCCCTGAGGGCGACATCATCGGAAACAATCGGCTCATCGCCTCGGTCGCCTTGCGCGAACGCGGCTACTACGCAGGCGCAATGGTCGGCAGATTGTTTGCCTTCAATGAAAAACGCTCAGGCATACGATTGACCTTGGGGGCGGGGCTGCTGCGGCACTGGATACGAATTCAAGACGACGAAAACAGCGCGGCCCAACTCACCGGCGATTACAAAAAAGGCTACGACCGACTAACGGGGGGGCTGGCGCTCAACCAATTCATCGGCTGGCAAAGCCTTTCCGCCGACCGACGCTCCAACTGGCTCATCGGTTTTGAGTTCAATGAGGGCTTTACCAACACATTGCGCGACTGGGACTACACCGAACGGCGCAAGCTCGACCGCAAGCGCCTCGACCTGCGTGTTGGCTTGCGCGTCGCCTGGACGTTGCCCTTCTATCAAGGCAAGGCCGACCAGATTTACTATTGAATGTGCCAAATAAAAATTCGGAGGATGGGGGGCAGAGGGTGGAAGGTGGATGGATGACTTACCCCGTCCTCGTTGCAACTATACTCAAGCCCAAAACCAATATCACAACCCGCTGCCTTCCGCTCCTTACCCAAATTGCTAACGAGGCAAATGTTACTCTACGAAATAATTATCCACCTGTTTTCCCAAACCATTCGATTTGCCGCCTTTTTCGACCCGAAAGCTCGCAAGTGGGTGGAAGGGCGCCGCAACTGGCGCGCCCGCCTCGCTTCGTCCCTGCCGACTGACAGCGAAAAGCCCAAACGAACCCTCTGGCTCCATGCGGCATCCTTGGGCGAGTTTGAGCAGGGGCGCCCTATCATCGAAGCCTTCCGCGAGCAATACCCCGACTGGCGCATCGTGCTGACTTTCTTCTCTCCTTCCGGCTACGAGGTGCGGAAGCATTACCCGCAAGCCGACCTTGTTTGCTATTTGCCCGCCGACACACACCGCAACACCCGCGACTTTTTGGATTTGGTCAAGCCGGATGCGGCGGTTTTCGTGAAATACGAGTTTTGGGCCAACTACCTTTTTGAGTTAAAAAAACGCGGCACCCCCGCTTTGTTGGTATCGGCTTTGTTTCGAGAAAAACAACCTTTTTTTAAGTGGTATGGCGGTTTTTGGAGGAAAATGCTCGGTTGTTTTGCCCACGTTTTTGTGCAAAACGAAGGCTCTGCCAGACTGCTCCAACGCCTTGGCCTTCAAAACTTCACCATTGCCGGCGACAACCGGGTGGACAGGGTGCTGAGCATCGCAGCCAGCGTGAGGGAGAACCCAAACGTGGCTGCGTTTGCCGCCCGGCGGAAACGCGTGCTCATCGCTGGCAGTACTTGGGCCGCCGACGAGGCCATTCTCTTGCCAGTGCTTCGACAACCCGCGTTTCTGCACACCCAACTCATCATCGCTCCACACGAGCCATCGGAGACAAACGTACGCCAGCTGTGCGACGAAGCCGAGGCCGCGATTAGATACTCACAGATGGGGCATTCGCCCCCCCCGGACAGCCGCGTTTTGGTAATTGACAACGTGGGGATGTTGAACAGCCTTTACCGATACGGCACCGTCGCCTACATCGGGGGAGGCTTTGGCAAGGGGATTCACAACACGTTGGAACCAGCTGCTTTCGGCCTTCCCATCATTTTTGGGCCGAGGTATCAAAAATTCGAGGAGGCGCGTCAATTCGTGGCACGCGGAGGGGCGTTTCCGGTGAGCGACGCGGAAGCGTTGGCGGCAGTGCTGTCAAAATTGGAAGACCCGATTTTTTACGAAAAAGCATCGCGGGCGGTACGAGGGTATCTGGAAGAGAGCAAAGGCGCGACGGAAAAGGTGTTGAGGTTTTTGGAGCGCGTTCAGGATAGTTAAACTCACCCAAAAAGCCGTTAAACGCGGGTTAACACTCCTTTTTCGCAAGCTTCGTTTTTCCGAAAAAATTTCTGACAATGAAGCAGTTAATTTTCATTTGCTAAAAAATGTTAAGCCTCATAAGCAACGCCCGATACTCAACCTTCGTCAGAAGGCCGCGTTTGGTAGGGGAATGCCCTATTTTTGGCGCTGAAAACTCAACAAATCCCTGCTGCCTCAGGCCGGGATATTCTGAACACTCAACAATTCATCAAGTAACCATGATTAAGAAAATCGCATCAATCGCTCTTTTTGCTTTTGCCCTTGCGGCCACCATCCATGCCCAACGCATTGCTTATGTGGACGTGACGGCTATTTTGGAAAGCATGCCCGACTACCAAAAGGCACAGGAATCGCTCGACAAACTCGCCACTCAATGGCGGCAAGAAATCGCACAGGAACAGGACAAGGTGAAGGGACTTTACAGCAAATACCAAGCAGAGCAGGTGCTGCTGAGCGAGGAGATGAAAAAGCAGCGCGAGGAAGAAATCATGAACAAGGAAAAGGAAGTGCGCGAAATGCAGCGCCTGAAGTTTGGGCCAGAGGGCGCGCTTTTCAAAAAACGCGAAGAACTCGTGAAGCCCATCCAAGACCGCGTCTATGCCGCCATTCAAAAGTTTGCCGAAGACAAGGGTTTTGAGTTCATTTTTGAAAAAGGCAGCGCCTCCGGCATGCTCTACGCCGACAAACGCAATGACAAAACCGAGGATATCAAGAATATGCTGAAAAAATAGGCTTTTGTAGGTTTAATGGCTTGCCCGGCCGCTTCGCTTGGCCGGGCAAGCCATTAAACCCATTCAACTCACTTTACCACACAACTCATTCAAGATGAATAAATTGCTCACGCTCACGCTCGGTCTGGCGCTTGTTTTTGCGACCGAGGTTTTTTCTCAAAAATTCGGACACTGCAATTCCGCCGAACTGCTGTTGCAACTACCGGAAGTAAAGGCTGCCGACAGCGACTTGCAGGCATTTCAAACGCAACTGACCAAAAGGGGGCAGGAACGGGTAAAAGCCTTCCAAGATGCCGCTGCCGAATTGGAGCGCAAAAAATCGCAAGGCACCATCTCTCCAAAGGATTTTGATGCGCAATACGCCAAACTGGAGCAAGAGCGCGAAAACATCACCAAGTACGAGGAAGAAGTGTATCAAAAACTCGCTCAAAAACGCGAGGAGCTCTACAAGCCTTTGCTCGACAAGGTCAACAAGGCCATGTCGGACGTAGCCGCCGAAAATGGTTTTGCGCTGGTGTTCGACTCCAGCACCGATGTGGTGATTTACGCCGACGAGTCGCTCAATGTCATCAATTTGGTGAAAACCAAGCTGGGGATTAAGTGAGGCTGAAGGGCTTGCCCGTCTGCTTCGCTTGGCCGGGCAAGCCCTTCAACCTATTTACATCGCAGCCACTTCTATCATCTTATCTTCTACGGCTCGCACCAGTTCGTTGAAATGGGCGCTGTGTTTCACCTCCAAGTTGCGGTTGAACGGCAAATCCACCGTGACATGATGCACGAACCGCCCCGGGTTGGCAGCCATGATGTAGATGTCGTCGCCCAAATAGACCGCTTCCTGAATATCGTGCGTGACGAAGACGATGGTGGGCTGAAATTTGAGCCACACATCTTCGAGCATATCCTGCATTTGAAGGCGGGTGTTGATGTCGAGCGCGCCGAAAGGCTCGTCCATGAGCAAGATTTCGGGATTTGCAATCAGGCTGCGAGCGATGGCCACCCGCTGCAATTGGCCGCCCGAAAGCGTCGGATAGGCCGCGTACTTGTTTTCATGCCCGGCAAGTCCGACCAGCTCGAGCATCTCCTGAGCGCGGCGCCGGCGCTCTTTTGCTTCCACATGCTGAAAATCAAGACCCAACTGCACATTCTCCAGCACCGTGAGCCACGGCAGCGAGGAGTATTGTTGGAACACCATGCCAGCGCGGATGCCCGACTGCGCGACGGGCTTGTCGCGCAGCAGCACTTGGCCGCTCGTGGGTTGTTGTAGCCCCGCTATGTAGCGGAGCAGGGTGCTCTTGCCGCAACCCGAAGCGCCGAGGATAATGACAAATTGGCCCTGACCCGGCTTGTCTTCCACGAGAAAATTCACGTCTTTCAAGATGGGTGCGGAGCCGCCATAGACTTGGGTGACTTGCCTCAGCTCAATGATGTTGGCGTGTGGTGTGTCGTTGATTTTGAGCATGGTGGTAAATTGCCAAAAAAATAATTTAGGTGCGAAGGTCGCCAAGTGTCTCTATTATTGCTCGCCTTTTTTCTAACCTTTATCTCTGAGCGCCGCTATGTATCCCACGCGCCTGCACCCGCTTGATTTTGTCGTATTTGCGCTTTACTTCATCGTCGTTGCCGCTTATGGCTATTGGATTTGGCGGCGCAAAAACGCGGGCAATAATACGACAGCCGGATATTTTCTGGCAGAAGGAACCTTGACTTATTGGGCCATTGGGGCTTCTCTTATCGCGTCGAATATTTCTGCCGAGCATTTTATCGGGATGTCGGGGTCAGGCTTCGCCATCGGGCTGGCCATTTCCACTTATGAATGGATGTCGGCAGCCACCTTGTTGGTGGTAGCCGTGTTTTTCGTGCCCATCTATTTGAAAAACCGCATTCAGACGATGCCGCAATTTTTGCGCGAGCGATACAGCCCGCTCGTGGCCACGCTGATGGCGGTGTTTTGGCTGATGGCGTACATATTCGTGAACCTGACCTCTATACTGTATCTCGGTGCGCTGGCGCTCGAACTGACCACAGGGCTTGATTTCCACGCGGCTATTTTTGGGCTTGCTGTTTTTGCCATTGTTATCACGCTCGGCGGGATGCGGGTCATCGGATACACGGACGTGGTGCAGGTGGCGGTGCTGATATTGGGCGGATTGGCCACCGTTTGGCTTGCTCTGAACATGGTGGCCGACCATTTTGGCGGTGACGGCGTGTTTTCTGGCTTGGCCTTGCTGCGCAAAAAAGCGCCTTCCCATTTTCACATGATTTTGCAAAAAGGACACACCTACTACAAAGACTTGCCGGGGCTGACCGTGCTCATCGGGGCCATGTGGATAAACAATCTCAACTATTGGGGCTGCAATCAGTACATCATCCAACGGGCCCTCGGCGCGGATTTGAGCACGGCGAGAAAGGGAATTCTATTCGCCGCTTTTTTGAAACTGTTGATACCGGTCATCGTGGTGTTGCCCGGCATTGCGGCCTTCGTGCTCTATTCGGAGGGGATGTTCCAAACAGAAATGGTGGATGCCACTGGCACGGTGAAGCCCGACTTCGCTTACCCTACCTTGCTCAATCTGTTGCCTATGGGCATGAAAGGGCTGGCGTTCGCGGCGCTGATTGCCGCCATAGTCGCGTCGTTGGCGGGAAAGGCCAATAGCGTGGCGACCATTTTCAGCCTCGACATTTACAAGCGGTATTTTGACCGAACAGCTTCCGAGGCGAAACTGGTACGAGTGGGGAAAATCGCCGTGGTCGGCTCTATGTTGCTGGCGATTGCCGTCGCACCCCAGCTGCGCTCGTTGGAACAAACCTACCAGTTCATTCAAGAATACATGAGTTTCATCACGCCGGGCGCTTTCGCTATTTTTTTGCTGGGAATGTTTTGGCGGCGCACCACCTCGGCGGCGGCGCTGACGGCGGCTTTGCTGACCATACCGCTCTCGACGGCTTATAAGTTCCTCGCCCCCGAAATCCCCTTTCTCGACCGCTTGGGCTGGGTGTTCGTCATCATTGTGGCGTTCATGGTAGGCATTTCGCTGCTGGAGAAAAAGGAAAGCCGCATGGTGGAGATTGACCCAAAGTTGTTTCGTGTAGAGCCTGCGTTCGTGGTGGGCGGGGTGATTATTTGCGGAATACTGACGGCGCTCTACACCGTGTTTTGGTAATGCGCCCACCGCGCCTCTATCTGTTCCACGGAAGCCATATTTTCGACACCCAACCCTTCCACGATGTAGGAGGCCGCACAATGGGCAAACCCTGCGGCCAACGCGACATCCCGCGTTGCCGCGTATTTTAGCAAAAATGCGGTGGCAAACACATCGCCAGCCCCCGTAGCATCCACCTCCATCACCGGATAGGCTGGGAAATGCAGGATTTGTTGGTTGAAAAAAACTTGCGCCCCGTTGGCCCCCTGCGTCATCACCAACACTTCCGCGGCTGCTGCAATGACCGGAATGGCCGATTCAAAACCCTGAATGTCGGCATCGCTCATGATGACCACATCGGCGGCGGCGAGCTGCGACCAATCCATCGCCTTGGGGCTGACTTTGCCTCGCGCATCCCATTGCCGCAGCCAGCCCTGAATGGTGGCGCCTTTGAGTGCGGCAGGGAACGTCCGTAAAACGGAAAAATCCACCTCGCCCGCTATGGGGCAAAACAGCACGATGGGAGTCGCCAAGCATTCGGGAGGCACATCGTCGGCAAAGAGGTCGAGCGCCCTTTGGTGGAGATATTGGGTGCGGTGGCCCTGTTGGTAGATGTTCTCAAAGACCGTTGTTTGAGGCGCGGGCTTGTTCCACCATCGCACGGCATTTTTTTCAAAAACATCGAAGAACCCGAAGTCGTCGCCCACGCTGGTGAAAATGCCCGCCCGAAACCCCAAGCGACGGGCAACCAAAGCCGAATAGGAGGCCGTGCCGCCGAGGATGTTTTGGGTGCCCAGTCGGTCGTGACAACAATGGCCGATGCAGAGATATTGGAGGGAGGCGGGTGTCATTTTTCCCGCCAAAGTTACATTGACTTTACATCAGCAGGCGAAAACCCACCGCCGCCAGATGCTCCCAAAAAGCCGGGTAGGACTTATTCACCACCGACGGGTTTTCGATTTCGACAGCGCCCCAAAAAGCCAGCGGCGCGAACGACATGGCCATGCGGTGGTCGTGGTAAGTGGCAAAACGCGGCACCGTCGCCCACGTCGCTTTGCCTTTTAGGGAAAAACGCTTCCCGTCGGGCAGTGGCTCAAACGACACGCCGACTTTGGTCAACTCGCCCCGCAACGCCGCCACCCGGTCGGTTTCCTTGATAAACAGTGTTTCCAAACCTGAAAAAATCCCTTGCACACCCAACCCCGCGCAAGTGACCGCCAGTGTCTGCGCGATGTCCGGACACTCCACAAAATCCCACTCAAACGAGGGCGCAGGCGGCACCCCGCTCTTTTTCAACACAATGCCTTCCGCTTCAAAAACGGTCTGCACGCCGAATGAGGGCATCATCTGCACCAATACCGAATCGCCTTGCCAGCTTTCGGCAAATAGCCCTTTCAGCCGCAACTCCACCTCGTCGGCAAACGCCGCCATTTCGTACCAATACGAAGCTGCCGACCAGTCGGCCTCCACGGTGAGCGGACGCGGCTGGTAAGCGCCCGGCTCCACAGTGATGGACTCGCCTTGCTCGCTCACCCTCGCTCCGAAATGCCGCATGAGCCGCATGGTCATTTCGAGATAGGGCCGCGAGACCAAGTTGCCTTCCGGCACCAATTGCAGCCCATGCGGCAGGTATGGCGCGATGAGCAAAAGGGCAGACAGGAATTGGCTGCTCGTGCCCGCGTGAATGCGCACAAGAGGCCGCGATGTGTGCTTAGCCAATTTCATCGCGCCGATGCGGAGCGGCGGGTATCCTTCTTTTTCCAAATACTCGATATCGGCACCCAAGTCGCGGAGCGCCGCCACGAGGCTGCCGACGGGACGCTCGCGCATTCGGGCAGAACCGGTGAGCACTTGCGTACCGGGCTGCAAGGCTAAATATGCGGTGAGGAATCGGAACGTGGTGCCTGCGTCGCCCGCGTCGAAAGTGTCGCCGGGCTGCGATAGCAGGCGCAAGAGCGTGAGTGTGTCCTTAGAGGTGGAGAGGTTGGTGAGCCAATCCGTTGGCACGGTGCCCGCCAGTGCCAGCGCGATGAGCGCCCGGTTGCTGATGCTCTTGGAGCCGTCGAGGGCGATGTCGCCCAATAGTGAGCGATTGGGTTTGGATAGTCGCAACATGGGGCAAAGGTCGCATCATTCGAATGATTGAGAATGAGATATTGCCGCGTCCATGCCCCGAAATTGCAGCATCTTCGCGCCATGACTTTTGCAGCACAGGTTATCGCTTTCACGCAGGCGCTGCGCCCGCCGGACATCGCGCTGCCGCCGGGTTTTGAGTGGCTTTTCCCCTACGACAATGCCGAGACGATGCGGGCGCTGATGGCTTTTTACCAGCGTTTTTACGACGACCTCCAAACCCGCGCCTTTATCTTTGGCATCAATCCGGGGCGTTTTGGGGCAGGGCTGACAGGGGTGCCGTTCACCGACCCGCTGCGGCTTGAGACGGAGTGCGGCATTGCTACCAGTTTTCCCAAAAAGCCGGAGTTGTCCGCCACGTTCGTCTGGCAACTTATCCATGCTTATGGTGGCGCGTCGGCTTTTTGCCGCGATTTTTACATCACCTCCCTTTCGCCGCTGGGTTTTGTGAAAGACGGCAAAAACATCAACTACTACGACGACCGCTTTCTTCAAAAAACCGCTGAGGCGTTCATCGTTTGGAATATCCGCACCCAACTCGATTTTGGCGCTCGGCGTGAGGCGGCGATTTGCCTTGGCGAGGGGCAGAATTTCTCTTATTTTCAAAAACTGAACGCTTCGCACGGCTTTTTCAAGGAAATCGTGCCGCTTCCTCACCCACGCTGGGTGATGCAATACCGACGAAAACGGGTAGCGGAATTTGTGGAAAAATATGTGGCGACATTGAGAGGGGCGTTGTGAGGAGGGAGCCTCACTCCTTCACAAACACCCGCGCCGCCACCCCCCGCGCCGACTCCGCCCGCGCGATGTAGGCCCCCGCAGGCCAGCCCGACAACCACACCTCCTCCCGACCCGACGCGGACCGCGCCGACCACAGCTCCTGCCCCAGCAGATTGTGGATGGAAAATCGGACGAGCCTGCCGCCCGCCACCTCCCCCTCGAGCGCCAGCGACACGGTGGCGCCGGCGGGGTTGGGCGCAATGGAAAGCAGGGAGGCGTCGAGCAGAGGCGAAAGCGGCTCCCCAGCCCCCACCGCGCCGCAAAAAACAGTGTCCATGCAACCATCCGCGGTCACCTTCACCACCCAGCCCACGAACTGGGTGCTCAAAGTCCCCACGCCGCCCGCCACCACGCTGCCGCTGCTCAGGATGCCCACCCCGCCGTAGGCAAACTGACCGGCGGGGACGTGGGGCGCCGGCGCGTTGTCGGCCCTCGACCACAGGCTGTCGCCCTGCTCCGTGAACTTGTAGAGCCAGCCCCCCCAGTCCCCGCCGCTGGGCTGGGCAAGGTCGCCGTAGGCCGTGCGCTGCCCCGCCACGAGGTAGTGCCCGTCGGGGGGCCGCGTCATGTCGTAGATGCCGTTGTAGTCGCTGCTGCTCGGGCCGATGTGCTTGAGCCATTGGAGGTTCAGGTCGGCATCGAACTTGAGCAGGCTCACCTGCACCTTGCTGCCCCAAGGCCCTTGCCCCCAATAGGTGAGGCCGTGGGCAATGAACCCGCCGTCGGAGGCGGGTAGAATGCCCAATATGGTCGTCAAGTCAGGCTCCTCCGGCCCCAGCGAGGTTTTCAGCACCGTCCCGTTGCTGTCGAGTACCCACAGCCCCGCGCGGGACGTCTCGCTGTTGTTGACATTGGGGCCTGCCCCGCCACCGACTAAAAAGCGGTTGTCCGGCATTCTCGCCATGCAACGAAACGACTCGTCTTTGTTGTAGTCGCCGTAATACTTGAACCACAGCTCCGTGCCCTCCTTGCTTACCCTGCGAATAAAGCCATCTCGCTTGTAGTTTGGCCTCGTGACATTCCCGACAATATAAAAACCCCCATCGTCAGCCTCCATGATTTGATGCTCGAACATGGATAGGTTGCCGCCATTTGAATACTCAAAAATTGACCTCACCTGCAGGTCACCGTCAATTTGTATCAACAAATGGCCGCCTCGGCCCAAGGCGACAACCGGAAAGGCATAGTACCCTTCCGAGGTTTTGATGATGTTGCCAAACAGAAAATACATCGTGAGAAAATCGTTAAGCGAGTCAACTATGAAACTCTGCGCAACCAAATTGCCAAAAGTGTCTATTTTAGCCAACACAACACCTTGGGGAACGCCAGACTCGTGTCCCAACCCTATGGCTATGATGGTGTCTTGATCCACGAAAATCCTATGGAAATGCTTGTTCCCAAGGCTGGAGTTGTCATAAATCTGATTGAACCCCGGCTGGGCGCTTAAAATGCCATGGAGCAAACAAAAAAGTAGGTGAATTGAAAAGCATTTGAGCATGTTCGTTCAAGTTGAGTGAAGTGATAAAGGGTTGGTGACATTAGGTCACCAACCCCCAAAGGCTTGAACAGTCTTTAATTCGAAATCAGAAGTTTGGCCCGAAGTGTTGAGCCGTCAACCATTCTCGCAAGTACGGCATATACGCCGCCTGAAAAACCTGCGATGTTTATTTTAACGGTATTACTGCCAGTTGCTGCCGCAAAATCCAGACATATTCGCCCGTCTGCCAAACTGACGATTGCAATATTGGTGCATGACACGTTTAAAGGCAGCTCAATTGAAACCTCAGCGCTGGCCGGATTAGGGTATATTTTCAACGTTTGGCCGCTGGCCTGAATCGCATTGCTTTGGGTCGTTCCGCTCGCCTTTTGCCCGATTTCCTCGCAGTCCGCTTCCTTGCGCAAGCCGTTGCGGCAGAGTATGTTGCGGGCCAAAGCGCCCGCTGCCGAGCAATCGGCACCCCAGTACAGTATCGAGTCAACCAGGGTCTCCGGCAGGGCCGAGAGCGATACGCCCGCCTCCAGACGCGGGCGAAGGGCATCCAGCACATCCCTGACGTCGTTGAACTCGGCAAGCCAATCGCCGCTCAGCCCATATTGAGAGGGGATAAGCTGCAACAGGCTGTCAGCCGTGGAGTAGTCGCCGGAAAAGAAGTGGTGGCGTGCCAACTGCAAGTCCGCGTCGTATGTTTCCAAGTGTCCCAGCCACACAAGCACCGAGTCCGTTCGCAAATCTGTGGTGTCGAGCGCGTGGTGGAGCAGAATGCGAGCGCCGGTCTGGTCGAGCGAAAGCCGCAGGCGGTTGATGACATCGGCTTCGGTTTGGCGCTGGTTTGGGTCGGTGATGGAGGGGTAGGCGGCGGTTTTGGTCGTCCAAGTTTGTTTTTGTTGGAAAAACTGGGTTTTGGTTTCGGAGAGTTCGGTTTCGGTGTCGCAAGGAGGGGGGCATTCTGCAACGTCGCAAGCGGCGTTTGGCAAACTTTGGACACGTGTTATGGTAGTTGGTGTGAAATAGCCGTCTATTAGTGCTTGCGTTGTGTTCTCTATATGGTGGTAGAAAATAGGTGCGCCATTGTTTGTAAACTGTTGCCCCACCAAGTCGAGATAGCGGTTGCCGGCGGAAATGGGTTCACCATCGATCTTCCGCCCCTGTTCCAGCCGGATGGTGGCGCCAAGGGCCACCAAGTTGTCGTGTTCCGAGCTCCTTGTGAAGGAGCTGCACTCGTACATCAGCCCGCTAAAAATCAGGCCACCGGCAGAGGCGACGCCGTTTAGCCCGTACGCCCTGTTGCCGACGTACAGTTCGTGGTAGGTGTTGCCTGAAAAAACCTTGTTGCCTCCCCCGATGGACAGCACTTCCGTCCCGAAGAGCAAGACCGTGTCGGCACCAACGAACACGTTGCCGTCCAGGCTTATGGTGGCCGTTCCTCCCTCCACGTAAATCGCCCTGAACAGTTGCGACGCGGGGCCAGTGAAAAAATCGGGGCGCCGCAGCGTGAACGTGTTGTCGTCAATGGCCAGGATGGCATTGTCCGTGGCGTGCACCCCGTCGAAGCACGCCTCAAATATCCCTCCCCGAATGGCTATCCCCGCCGTTGGGCTGGTTTGCAACACATGAATGCCGTGAAACAAGCCGAAGAAGCGGTTGGGCCGGGGCTGGTACGTGAGAAAGCCCGCATCTTCGGAATAGATGCCGACGCCGCGCGTCTTGGGGAGCGAGTAAGAATCGGTCCTGTCGTCGGTGAAGATGCAATCGGCCACCCTGACACCGAAAACACCCTTCAAAAAAAGATGCGTGGGCGCCCGCCCGCCCCGATAGCCGTCGTCGGTGACAAACCGACAAGGAACATCGAAAATGCTGGCCGTGAAGTAAGCCCTGTTCAAGGACGCAAAATAAGGCCCGAACTCCACGTCCACCTCGTTGTTGCGAAACACCGCTCCCTGCGCCCCCACCATGCCCCCGCCGCCACTAAGCACGGGAAAGCCCGTCACGGGGTTCAACCCGTTGACATAAATCGCCAGACGGGCGTGCTCAAGCACCCCGCCCACGCCCACGTACGCCCTGCCCTGATAGACGGTGCTCTGGGGGCGGTTGGCATAGCCTTCCACCACCACGCCCCCCCACAACTTGTCGCAGACCGCCGTTATCGTCGAGAACACCCTCAGCTGCCCGCCGGACACCGTCCCCTGCCCGTCGCCGCGACGCACGTATATGCGGGCGTTCTCTTGCATGGTCACCGGGGCGTTGATGGTCAGCACCGCTTCAGGCTCGACGATGACGTTGGCGCCGGGGCTCATGGGGGTGTCCCATGTCACTTGGCCAGTGACGACGATGTCCTGGATTTTCGCGTCGTCAACGACGCCGACCGGCTCGCTCAGGTATCGGCGCATGCGAGCGCCCTGTCCGTTGGTGAACCGGGACACGCACCTCCATGGCGAAAAGCCGGACATGATGTTGAAATCCAGTTCCGAAGAAAGGAGCTGCGGGTCGCAGTCCGGGTTGGAGGGGTATGATCTGTCGTCAGGCGGGGTGTCGCACACCAAGTCTCCCCTGAACTTGCAATCCGAGCCGTCGAGGTCCCTGCAAGAAGTGCCGGGGCCTTCCTCAAAAGTGTGCAGCAATCCCAAGCAATGCCCCATCTCGTGCGACACGATTTGTGTCGCGCTCACGTTGTCGCTGGTGTTGGGCTCTTTTCCGAACAAATAGAAAAAGCTGCTCGGCACGCAAAACGCCCATCCTCCCCCGACCGCTATGTCGTCCCTGAAAACATACATATCAATCCCGTCGTCGTTCTTGTGGCCGATGCTTCGCAGATAAAACACATTGGCATTGTTGGGGGCCAAATCCTCGTTGATGGCTTCGTAGGTGGCGGAGGGGGAGCAATCCCCAAAGCCCGGCACGATGTGTATGTTGTGCGGGGCGAAAGCGTTGAAAAGGTTCGCCCAAATGGTCGCGGTGCGTTCGTCCAACGGGTCCTCAAAGGCGTTCGGCGCGTTGGGAGGCACCACAAACCACAGGTATGCCTTGACATAGTGTGGCCCATAAGTGTCAGGATAATCGTCACAGCGTATGTCGTGCAATGGCCAGCCCTCGCAAGCAACGGCCACACAGTCGCACACCGTTTGGGAATGCGCAAACAGGGGTATTGACGTGGCGCAACCAAGCATGAGGCATGAGATTAAGAGGCCGCTAATCCTTGAGGACAGGCTTGGAAGGCTGGAAGGTTGGAAGGTTGGAAGGTTGGAAGATAATCTTTTTCATCATCGGTGGGTAGTTTGTGTGAAAAAATAAAAATTTGTCGCAAGTTAGGGTTTTGCGCCGATGCCGCCACGTTAAGTTTTCATTTTGCGGTGTTTTAGAGTGATGAAACTATGCGGTCGCGGTCTGGGCGAGCAAATCGAGGGAAACGCTCGTCCTCCTCCCAAAAACAGAGCGGCGAAAAAAACGCGATACTGCTGTACCTTTGGCGGCTTTTTCAACCATGGCAAAAGAGAAAAGAAAACAAAAAGTCGAAATCACGAACCGCAAGGCCGCGTTCGAGTACTACTTCGTGCAGCAGTACGATGCGGGCATTTCGCTGACTGGGTCGGAGATAAAAAGCATCCGAAATGGCAATGCCAACCTGACGGATGCCTACTGTGTGTTTGACAATGGAGAACTGTGGGTGCGCAACCTCTACATCGCCGAATATGAGTACGGCACCGATAGCAACCACCTCCCGCGCCGCAATCGAAAACTTTTGCTCCGTCGGCCCGAGCTGCGCAAGCTCGAACGAGGGGTGAAGGAAAAAGGCTCCACCATCATTCCCTACAAGATTTTCATCAATGACCGAGGGTTTGCCAAAGTGACCATTGCGCTGGCGCGTGGCAAAAAATCATTCGACAAGCGCGAGACCATCAAGGAACGCGAAGACAAACGCCATCTCGACCGCATCAACAAAGCCTACAAAGTGCGATGAACAAAACCCTTGCCCATGCGCTCACGGTGCTCTTTCACCCACTGCTGGTGCTGACCTACGCCCTGTTGCTGCTCATCCTCATCAATCCTTACGCTTTCAGCGTCCGCAGCCTGAGCGACAAACGAGCCGTCATTTTGTTTCTTTCGGTGTTCAGCACCAGTTTTTTGCTGCCAGCGTTCGGCGTGGCGCTGATGAAGCCGCTTGGTTTTGTCAAGAGTTTTCAGATGCGCGACAAGATGGAGCGCACCGGGCCATACATCCTCTCCAGCGTGTTCTATTTGTGGCTCTACAAAAACCTCTCGTCAGCCGACCAAGCGCCTCCGTTGTTCAATGCCTTCGTGTTGGGTGCCACCATTGGGCTTTTCCTCGCTTTTTTCATCAATATTTTCACGAAAATCAGCGCACACGCGGTCGGCATGGGCGGCTTGGTCGCCATGATGCTGCTAACCAACAAGGCTTGGGGGGCTGCTTTTGTCAGCCTGTCGCTCGGCAGCGGCACGCTCCAGCTGAGCCTCAACGCGGTGATAGCCCTCTTGGTGGTGCTGGCCGGATGGGTCGGCATGGCCCGTCTCGCATTGGGGGCACACACCCCTGCTGATCTGTACAGAGGCTATGCTGCGGGCATGGTGGCAGTGTTTTTGGCGGGGTTTGCGAGTTGAAGGGGTTGCCCAGCCGCTTTGCTTGGCCGGGCAAGCCCTCCAACTCCCCTTCAACTTGTCGGCTTATCAGGCGCTGGCGCGCTCGCGTGGTAATCCCGTTTGATGCGTTGAGCGTATTCATCGAGCAGTTCGATGACGCGCTCGTGTTTGGGCGACCGCACGATGAGGCCGATGTGGTGGTCCATGTCGCGCATGCGCCACGCCACCTCCGGGTCGTTGAATTGGCTGTCGTCGGGCCATTCCTGCCGCGTGAGCGACACGATGATGCCCGTGTAGTCCTTCCTCAATTTGGGCAGTTCGTACTTTTTGCCCCCTGCCACAGCCACTTCGAGTTTGGCCCATTCGCGCCACATATTCACATTGGAAGAGTATTCAACCATCTCGGCGATGTGCGCCCCGCCTACCCGCGAGGAGGTTTCGAGGAAGTAAAACTGCCCGTCGTCGTGGCATTTGATGAACTCGGTGTGGCTCGCGCTATACTGCATCCCAAAGGCCGTCATCACTTCGGAAGTAGCCTTCTGAAGCGCTTTTTCGTCGGCGGAGCCAAAGGGCACGATGGCGCTGCGGAATATGCCGCCACCGTGCGCCACCTCGAAGGGTGTGGCCAAATACTGCGACACACGCGCAAAAATGACTTTGCCCCCCTCGCTCAGCGCGTCCACATGATACACATCGCCGGGCTTGAATTGCTCCACGAGGAATTGGTGGCGCTCGTTGCCGAGCTTGCGCAGATGCTCCCACAACTCATCGGTGCTGTACACCTTCTTCATGCCTGTGGCAGAGGCTTGGCCGCGCGGCTTCACTATCCAAGGGGCGGGCACGTTTTTGGCGAAATCGTTGATTTCATTGTCGTTGAAGAGCGCCGAAAACGCGGGGACGCGCACTCCCTCCTCTGCGGCTTTCAGGCGCATGGCGAGTTTGTCGCGGAAATGGCGGGCCGTCGTCTGGCCCATGCCGGGTATGCGAAAATGCTCGCGCAACTCGGCGCCCTTCTCCACGTCGAAGTCGTCGAGCGCCACGATGCGGTCTATCTTGTGCGAGCGCATGAGCCATGCCAGGCCTTCTATCACGTCGGGGATGTGCCACTGGTTTTCGGGACCTTGCTGGATGTAGAAAATCTCGTCAATGGCTTCGCGTGCCCAGGGCTTGTCTTCGAGTTTTTTGGAGGTGAGGAAATACACTTTTGCACCCGCTTCTTTCGCGCCGCGCAGGAAGTCGTTGCCCTTAAAATAACTGGAAACACAGAGGAGTGTGACAGGTCTATCCATAAGTGAGAGGCTGGTTGTTAGTGATTCGCATTGTTGTTTTATTTGGGCAAAAAACGACAAAAGTTTTCAGATACACGGCGCGGCATGTTTTTTCGAGAAAAAATTTTTTGAAACCGGGCATCGGAAAAACAAAAGCGGCTCGCGTCGCTCCTAAAAGGCGCGGTGGGCGAGCCAACAAAAAAACACCCCGGCGGCCACAAAAGGCTGCCGGGGTGCTGTCAGTCCCGCCGTTGAAAGGGAGGGGATTGGCTTACTTGTCGGACTCGAATGCCTCAAAGTCGAACAAGAGCGAGAAACGCAGGGTGTTATCCAAGGGGTTGCGTTGGTTGGTGGTCGGCACGAGATAAGAAAAATCGAGGCCGAAGATGTTGTATTTCACGCCGAGGCCCACGCTGAAATACTTGCGGTTGCCTTTGGAATAATGCTCGTAGAAATAGCCCATGCGCACGGCAAACTGGTTGTCGTACCAGTATTCTATGCCAGTGCCGATATTGATTTCCTTCAACTCCTCGCTAAAACCACCCGGTGCGTCGCCGAACGACTTGAACACGCCGCGCACGGCGGAGTACTGTTTGTAGTCGGGACGTCCGTCGCCGTCGTCATCAATTTCGGGGCGTGGGGTCGGCACGAGCAGTTTGTTGAAATCGGTCGTGAACGTGAGGGTGTTGTAGGCGTCGAGGTTGAATTTCCACGCCGCGCCAAGCCCCATGTTGGTCGGGATATAGTCGCGGTTGATGGAGTTCGTGTAGGTGATTTTAGCGCCCAAGTTGCTGACGGCCAAGCCGAGGGTGAGTTCACTGTCGTTTTTGGCGAGTTTGATGGGCTGCTTGTAGGTCAAGGAGAGGTCGGCTGCGCCGGAGATGCCGGGTCTGATTTCCACCCCCTCCACGCGCTGGCCGGTGGCGAGGTTGGAGTAGATGAACTTGGCAGCGATGGCGCCCGAAAAGCGGTCGGAGAGTTTGCGAGCATAGCCAGCGGTGAGGTCGAATTCATTGGGTCGGCCCTGACCGAGCGAGATGCCGTTTTCGTCGGTGAACTCAATGTCGCCCAGCGAAAAATAGCGCAAGCCAAAGCCGAGGGATTGCAGTTGGTCGAGTTTCACATAGCCCGACAGGTAGGCCAGATACACATCTTGCAGACCTAGGTTGCGCATCCACGGTGTGTAGGAAGCGGCAATCGCCACCTTTTTGTCGGCAAAGGCCAGTTTGGAGGCGTTGTAGTGCATGGCGTTGGGGTCAGCGGAAGTGGCGATGCCCACATCGCCCATAGCGCCGCCGCGAGCGTCGGGCACGATGCGCAAAAAAGGCACGGCGGAGGTGACGGCATTGGCGCAGCGTTCGCCAGTGATGGGGTTATATCCGTTCTTGCACTTTGGCTCGATTGCTTGGGCTTGCACAGAAGCCGTGAAGCCAGCGATTATCAGTGACAAGGCGAGTAATTTCTTCATGAGAGCAAATGAAATTTAGTGGCAAAGTCTGATTTTCCTCAAAATAGTGCGCAAAAATAAGCCATTAAAATGGGATTTGTGTGCACATCGCTGCATTGGTGTTCGATTCCGCGATTGGGTTGTCTGAATCAGGTCGTTTATTTTGGTTGAAGGGGAAAATGGGTTTGCGGGTTGTGCAGGAGGGCTCAAAGTTTGGGAACAAGAGGGTATCCCCTTCAACTCATTCAACCCCCTTTCAACTCTAATGCCGTTTGCTCATGTTCAGGATGGCTTCGGCCAAGGTCTTGTTGGTTTCTTTCTCCTGTTCCAGCATTTTGGAAAGGTGGGCGATTTCTTCGCGGAGCGCGGCGTTTTCGGCGAGCAGGCGCTCCATGTCGGCGGGAGGTTCGATGCTTGTGCGATAAATGGAGGGAGGCTCCTCCACGCGGCTCATTTTTTCTGCTGATTCTGCAAAATATTTTTCCGCTTCCGGGAAAATAGCCTTCGCCCTTTCAAAAGGCTTGCGAGGCAAACGCTCCATTTTATAGAGTTTTGGCAGGTAGGATTTGTCCACATCCATCGCTTCGGCGATTTGTTCCGCCGGGCGGCCATCTCTTTTGACGAGTATCAGGAGGACTTCTCCCTGTGTGAGTGATGCCATTTTCCGCTTTTAAAAGTAAAAATTCAATTAAAAATTCCCATTTTAGATTTTTTATCTAAAATTTGAATTTTTATTTGTTTAATTCCATTAAGTGGAAATATATTTGTCGCAGCAATCTTTTTACGAGCAAACCTACGTCATTATGCCGGACATTTCTACGGAACATGGCCAAAATGCCCCCAAGGTCGTCAGCGAAATTGTCGCGTTTCGCTACAGCGACGAAGCCAGTCTCATGCTGGTGGGTGAGGCTGAGGTGCTGATAGAGCATCTTGCTGGCACGGAGGGCAACACCAATCTTTACTCTGTGCGCGTGGATATCCTCTCGGCTTTCGCCCCTGACGGCGGCGACTGCTACGAACGTGTGAAAGCCGATGCGGCGCTCCGGCAGCAATTGGAAAAAACGGCGCTCGACCACTATTTCCACCCGCCGAAGGTGCCCGTGAGCTTGCCCAAGCGAATTTCGGACTGCGACTGACCGCGCCACGAAGAAGTTGAGTACCCATAGCCCTTGACAGCAGGGCAGGACTGGCCTCGGCCGCGCAAAGGCGCGGCTGGGGCTTTTGTTTTGCTGCGCGAACGCATCGTCTTGCAAACAGAATGGGTTTTTGCCTGTTCTTTGCTGCACATGGAACTCTACTACCGCGAATTTGGCCAAGGCAGCCCCGTCATCATCCTGCATGGGTTGTTTGGCTTTTCAGACAACTGGCAAACTATCGCCAAGGGGCTGGCCGAGCATCACTTGGTCGTCACGCCTGACCTGCGCAACCACGGCCGCTCCCCGCACCTGTCCCAGCACTCTTATCCCGAAATGGCGGAAGACATGAAGGCTTTCATGGAGGCGCGATGGATGTTTTCGGCAGCCGTCGTCGGCCACAGCATGGGCGGGAAGGTCGCTATGCAACTCGCGCTCACGCACCCCGACATGGTGGAGCGCCTTGTGGTGGTGGACATGGCGCCCGGCCCCGCCGAAGACAACCATTCTTACATTTTTGAGGCGCTGCTCGGCATGGATTTGTCGAAAATGAAAACACGGCAGGAGGCAGAGTCCTACCTTTCGGAGCGCATCAAGGACGTGGGCACACGGCAGTTTTTGCTGAAAAACATCACCCGCGAACACGATGGCACATTCACTTGGAAGATGAACCTGCCCGCGCTCCATCGCCATTTCAACGACATTCTGGCCCCGGTGCGCCCCGATGCTTCGGTGTTCGACAAACCGACGCTTTTTGTGCGCGGCAGCCGCTCGAATTATATCAAAGACGCGGATTTTCCGTTAATCAAATCCCTGTTCCCGCAAGCCGACGTCGTGACGGTGGCAGACGCGGGCCACTGGGTACACGCCGACAAACCGAAGGAATTGCTGGAAATACTGAAGGCGTTTTTGGGTTGAAAAAAACCGCCTTTCGCCTATTGACAACCTGTAAAAATTGCTGATTTTCGAAAAATTATGAGCCATACACGCATTTTTCTTGCCCTCGTCCTCCTCGCGCACGCGCTCCTCGCACACGCTCAGGGCAAATACTTCGACATCGCCAAAAACCTCGAAATTTTCGCCAACGCCTATCGGGAGGTCAATCATTCTTATGTGGACGAACTCGACCCCGCCAAAGTGATGCGCGCCGGCCTCGATGCCATGCTCGGCGGCCTCGACCCCTACACCAATTACATCTCGGAAACCGACATCGAAGGCTACCGCATCCAGACCGACGGCAGATACAGCGGAGTGGGTGCCGAGGGCAAACTCATGGGCGACTATATGGTGGTCACTGAAATCTACGAGAACAGCCCGGCGCACAAAGCTGGCCTAAAAGTGGGCGATGCCATCGTGGCAGTGGACGGACAAAACGCCAAGGGGCGCACCGAAGAACAAGTCTTGGCCTTTTTGAGAGGCTTCCCCGGCACCAAGTCCGACCTGACGATTCGCCGCCCCGGAGAAAGCAAAGACCTAAAAATCACGTTGGAGCGCGAGGAAACCGAAATCCCCAACGTGCCGCATTCTGGCTTAGTGGCCGAAAACATCGGCTATGCCAACCTGAGCACCTACACCCGCGATGCCGCCCGCAACGTGGGCGATGCCCTAGAAAAACTGAAAACCCAAAACCCAGGGCTGAAAGGCTTCATCCTCGATTTGCGCGGCAACGGCGGCGGCTTGCTTCACGAAGCCGTCAATCTGGTGAATCTCTTCGTGCCACGCGGCGAGTTTGTGGTCAGCACCAAAGGCAAAGTGCCCGAATGGGACAATATGTTCCGCACCTTCAACACTCCCCTCGACGACCAAATCCCGGTTGTCGTGCTCATCAACAAATGGAGCGCCTCGGCTAGCGAAGTCACCTCCGGCGCCTTGCAAGACCTCGACCGGGCGGTGGTGATGGGGCAGCGCAGCTACGGCAAGGGGCTTGTGCAAAACATGAAAGAGATTGGCTACAACGCCAAAGTGAAACTCACCACCGCCAAATACTACATCCCCTCTGGGCGCTGCATTCAGGCGGTGCGATACAAGAACGGCGAGCCAGTGGACATCCCCGAGTCGGAACGCGCCCAATTCAAGACCCGCAACGGTCGCATCGTGCACGACGGCGGCGGCATCAAGCCCGACGTGGTGCTGCCCCACGACACCGCCACTGGCGTGGTGAAGGCCCTGCTGGAGCAAAACATCATCTTTGACTATGTGACACAGTATGTGCTCAAAAACAAATCCATTGACTCGGTGGAGGCCTTCGCATTCACGGACTGGGATGATTTCATGCGCTTTGTCCAAAACAAAAACTTTGAGTACGAAACGGCGAGCGAAAAGAAAATCAAAGAGTTGAGAACCGTCGCCGCCAGCGAAAACCTGCCGCTCACTGCCGACATTCAGACGCTGGAAAACAAAATAAAAGCGGAAAAGAAGGGCGAACTGGCGAAGAACAAAGGGCGTATCCTGCACGAAATCGAGCAAGAAATCGTGGGGCGCTACTACTTCCAGCGAGGCAAAGTCCGAAAGTCGCTCAAAAACGACCCCGAAGTGGAAGCAGCCGTCAAGTTGCTCAACAACCCATCGGAATACAAAGCCATTCTGGCGGGCAACAAGGGGTGATGGACTTAACGATAATTTCACCGCCTTTCTCCGCGTCTTCGAGCCATTTCCCCTGACTTTTGTCCGTGCGTGCTCACGCTCACGAACTGGGGAGGGGGCTAGGGCAAACGCATCAAAATGGCACAAACCTCGGAGAGGTCAAATGTTGGTAGAAACGCCCCATTTTCGCGGTGTGTACGACCCCAGCGGGGTCGAATGTTGGTGACCTGTTTGCTGCGATAGACATTTGACCTCTCCGAGGTCGTGATAATTATCACAAAAACACACCATTTCTACCAACATTTGACCTCTCCGAGGTCGGTTGTATTTTGATGCGTTTGCCTTGGGGGAGCGGGCACCAAAACCTTTTTAGTGAGAATTTCTGCCAAACGATATTCTTTGTTGATGCCTGAAAGAGGATGTCTCATAAGTGATGTTTGTTTGACAGGATTGACAAGATTCGCGCCCTTTTTTGGGTAAAAAAACCTGTGAATCTTGCCAATCCTGTCGAAATTTGAACTTGTGAGACGGCCTCGTTTACGCTTGAAAAACCAAGCAATGTTTGGCAGAGGACTATTGCCGCCGCGTCGCGTCGCACAAGTGTCGCACAAACTGTCCTATGAAAAAAACACTATTCCTCAGCTTGTTCCTAGCATGGGTCAATGGCGCCGAGGCGCAAAAACTATATTTGGAAGCATTGTCGCGCTACTACAACCCCGCGCTGAAGCCCTTTTATCACGGCGTGGCTTCCGGCGACCCGACCCCTCATTCGGTCATGATATGGACCAAAATCACCCTCGACGCGGAGCAGCCAACGAGCGTGAGGTGGGAGCTGGCCTCCGATAGTCTTTTTTCAAACGTGCTAAAAAACGGCGAGGCACCCACCGACGCATCGCGCAACGGCACGGTGCTCGTGGATGTGGATGGGCTGGCACCCAACACTTATTATTTTTATCGCTTCTCTCATGGCGCAGCTACCTCCACCACAGGGCGCACCAAAACAGCGCCGACAGGCCAGCCCAAACAGGTGAAAATGGCGGTAGTTAGCTGTTCCAACTTTGAGGCAGGCTATTTCAACGCCTACGCCCTGCTTGCCCGCCGCGACGACATTGACGTGGTGCTCCACCTCGGCGATTACATCTACGAGTACAAGACGGGTGGTTTTGGAAACAAAAAACTGGCACGCAAAAACATCCCCCAGACAGAAATCGTGGCGCTCGACGATTACCGCGCCCGCTATTCGCTCTACCGGCTCGACCCCGACCTGCAACTCGTGCACGCCCGACACCCCTTCATCACTATCTGGGACGACCACGAAATCGCAAACGATGCCTACACCGAAGGCGCACAGAACCACCAACCCGACGAGGAAGGCGACTGGGAAACCCGCAAGAACGCCGCCCGACAGGCTTACTTCGAATGGCTGCCCGTGCGGCGCGGCCCCAGCGAGAACCTTTACCGCCAATTTTCATTCGGCGACTTGGCTGACCTCTGGATGCTCGATGGCCGACTCGAAGGGCGCACCAAACAGGCCAAATCAGCCAACGACCCCGATTTCGCGGCGGACAGTCGGCGCATGTTGGGCGAACAGCAATTGCAGTGGCTCACGCAAGGAATGAAACAATCCACCGCTACTTGGCGAGTCATCGGCAATCAGGTGTTCCTTTCATCGGTGGATGCCTCGAAGGTTTTCAAGCAAAATCCCAAATTCATGGACATGTGGGATGGCTACCCTGCCGCTCGCAATCGGCTGTTCGATTTTTTTGAAACAAACAACATGAAAAACATCGTGGTGGTGACGGGCGATAGCCACACCTCTTGGGCGTTCGATTTGGTGAAAAACCCGCACACCCGCGCCACTTACGACCCCAAAACAGGCAAGGGCGTGGTCGGCGTCGAGTTTTGCGCACCCAGCATCACTTCTGCCAACTACGACGAGTATGTGGCGCGTTGGAAGGCAAAAATTGCCAGCCGCCGGTTCTCCAAAGGAGGCATCAACCCGCACGTCCGCTACCGCGACCTGGTCCATCACGGTTATGTGCTGCTCACGCTCACGCCAGCCACCGCCACCGCCGAGTGGTATCATGTCAAGCGAATTTTGAAACCCACGCGAAGGGAAAAACGCGCCGCCAAACGGACGTACAGCCCACAGAATAGAGGGATGTGAGGGGCGAGCGAGGTATAGCCCCAAAGACACCGCGCATCACCCCAGCAACGGCACCTTTACCACAAATGCTCCATCCACTTTGCCTGCCCACACGGGGCGGTCGGTAAGCAGCGCATATCGGTCTTGGATATTTTTCAAGCCCACCCCCGTGGAGACGGGCGCCGTCGAACGAGGCTGAAGCCGATTTTGCACGACCAAGGTGTCGTCATTTTCAACGCACGCGGTCACCACCAAAGGTTCTTTCTCCGACATCCGATTGTGCTTCACGGCGTTTTCGATGAGCAATTGTAGGGTCAGTGGCGCGATTTGTTTCTCGTCCAACATTCTTTCTGGCACTTGAATCGCCAACTCAAACTTGTTCTCAAATCGAATTTTTAGCAAAAAAGTATAGGAGCGGATGAATTCCAACTCCGTGCGCAACGTGACGAGCGACTGTTCTTTTTGGTCCAAGATGTACCGATAGGAGCGCGACAGCTGCTCGATGAACTGCTCGGCAAGGTTGGCATCAAGATGCACCAAAGAAGACAAAATGCTCAGGCTATTGAACAGAAAATGGGGGTTCACTTGCGTGCGCAGCAAAGCGATTTCATTGAGCAGATGTTGTTTTTCCAAAGCCTCCGAACGGACTTGCATCTGCCTCGAACGGCGCCTGAAGTACAGCATACGCGCCCAAAACGCCCATGCGACGAATAGGATGCCCAAACCGGTAGCCAACAGGATGCCCACCGTTCGGTCTTTGCGACGCATCGCCTGCTGGTGCGCCATTTCCACCCGAAACTTTTCTTTTTCACGCTCGAGGCTATCTGCCACGGATTGACGCTCCAATTCCATTTGTTTGAGCTGCTGCGTTGTTTCGTGAAGTTGGAGACTGTCCTTGACCTGCACATACTGCCTCAGATACTCGAAGGCTTTTTGGTGATTGCCCATTTTCTCGTGAGCCATATACAGGCAGTCGCAGGCGTACATTTCCTTGATATTGGGACTGCCCATGTTGCGAGCCAGTTCCAACGCTTTGGTGCAGAGGCGGATGGCTTCGGGATAACGTTTGAGCCGAATCAGCATATCCCCCATGTTGTTGTACGCATCGGCTACACCCTCTTGATTGCCTATTTCTTGAAAAATAGCGACTTCTTTTTCATAATCGGCCATTGCCTCTTGGTAACGCCCCAAACTGGCGAGTATGGCGGCCCGGTTGTGCAGCGAGGTGGCGGCACCGTATCGGTCGCCTCTTTTCTGCTGCGTCTTCAAAGATTTGTCGTTGAAGGACAGGGCGTTGTCGTAGTCCTCTTTTTCAAGGAATAGTGCCGATAGGTTGCCGTACACCAACGCCACGCCCTCCTCGTTGCCCAATTTTTCATAAATCTCTAACGCCTTGAGCAGGTATTCTTGCGCTTTGTCATTGCCGTTGGGGTCGTTGTAGTAAATGGTGGCGATGCCGACATAAGCATCGGCTACTTTTTTGAAGTCATTGGTTTCTTCCGCCAGCTGGAGAGATTTGTTGATACACTCGATGGCCTTGGGAAAATTGCTTTGCTCCCGGTACAAGCCGCCCATATTGCCATACACCACCGCCATGTAGCTGCGGTCGCCAGCCCTTTCGAGCAAAGCCAACGATTGCTCAAAATGCTGCAATGCCTTCCCATAATCGCTTTGAAAGCGCCACGAAAGCCCAATGGTATTTAGCGCCCTTGCTTCCCAGCGCGCTATCCCCTTTGCACGCGCTAAGGCCAGCTGCTGTTCGGCCAACAGCCGAGCCGAGTCTGGGTGGTGATTGATGTAGTCGAAGGCCAACCGTTGAATTGCACTCAAGCGCGCAGTATCATGCTGTCCCCCATCGTTCCACACACGCCAAAGGCTGTCAGTGTTGGATTGGGCCGACACGGCCATTGGCACCAAAAAGCAACATATCGCTGCCGCGAAGGGTATTTTCATGCGTAGCTCGCTTCATTTTTTGATAGGCCAACACGAGAAATAGCACAAGGGAGGTTCATCGCAACAACGTCACATCCCCGGCGTACACCTCTACCTCGCCATCTTCAAACTCGATGACCGCCTGCCACACAAACACCGCCGGGTTCAGTTCTTTTCCCCTGAAAGTGCCGTCCCAGCCGCGTGCCTCGTCGTTGGCTTGCAGGTTTTTCACCTGAAATATCTCGGCGCCCCATCGGTCGTAAATTTGAAGACTGCGAATTTCCTTCACGTTCTTTCCGTAAATCGTGAACGTCTCATTCTCTCCATCGCCATTGGGCGAGAAGATATTGGGCGCGTAAACAAACCGGCGCCTGTCCACCCGAAGCATCACCTTGGCTGCGGCATCGCAACCGTTCTGGTCAACGATTTTGAGCGTGTAAACGATGGTGCGCAGGGGTTTGGCCATCGGGAAAGGGCAGTCGGCACACGAAAGCCCCTCGGCAGGCGACCATTCCCACGAAACGATATCGGAAACCGATTGATTGAGCACGGGTTCCAACTGAACGACCTCGCCCAACTCGATTTGAATGTGTGGGGTCAGCGCCACCGTCGGCTCGAAAGGCAAATCAATCTGGACGCTCGACTCGGCAGTGCAGCCGTAAGCATCGCGCACCACGAGGTCGTAGAGACCCGGCGACAGGTTGGCGAGATAGGAGTAGGCGGAAAAAGTTTGGCCACCGTCGTTGGAGTACGAGAACGGCGCCTTTCCGCCCGCGACGGAGCCAAAATCCACAGCGCCCTTTGTGTTGTGGCAATCGGGTTGCAAGAGTTCTGGCGCAAACGAGGGAAGCGGCACCTCCACGACGGCGACTTCATCCGCCGACGTGCAGCCATTCGATGGGTTTGTCACGAGCAGCGAGTATAGGCCCGGCGCGTTCACGAGCGGATTGGCGGTCGCCGCGCCAGCGGTGATGTTGCCATTGTTGGTCGTCCATGCAAACATCATATTGCCCGCACTTGGGCTACTGCCCTGCAAAGCGACTGTTGGTTGCTGGCAATGCAACACCGATTCAGGGCCGGCATTGGCCCCCGGCGGCGCAATATCCTGTGAAACAACAGTCTGCGTGGTGGTGGCGCAGCCGTTTTCCAAATTCGTCACCGTAAGCAAATAAGTGCCGGGCTGGTTCACGAGAGGGGAAAGCGTTGCTTGGCCTGAAACCAAATGACCGTTGTCGGTGGCCCATTGGGCGGAAAAAGCGGGCAATGCGCCTGTTAGGTTGGCGCTCAAAGTTGTCTCGCTCGTCACGCAAGTCAAAAGACCGGGTGGCAATATGGCGACATTGGGTGCGGCGGTATTGGATGCCACCACGGTCACTGCAACGGAAATGCACCCGTTCGACTCGTCGGTCACCGTCAGCACATAAGGCCCGGCTGCCGCAACAATGGGCGACAGGGTGTTGTGGCCGCTCACAATTTGCCCGCCCGACCACAGATAAGTGAAATGGGGGCCGACTGACGACCCTCCCCCATTCAGGCTGACCGCAGGATTGGCGCAAGTGATTTCATTCGACGCTGTGGCTTGGGCTACTGGGTGCGCGGTGTCTTGAACGACCGTAAGCAGCATAGATGTCTCACACCCGTTTTGATTGTTTTTAACACTGAAAAGATATTCCCCCGGCGTGTTCACCATGGGGTTCAAAGTGTTTGGGGCAAAGACGGGATGCCCCCCCAAACTCGTCCATTCGACGCTGAATCCGCTGGTGGGCTGCGCCACGTTCCCTGAAAGGGCAACGCTCACCACGGCGCAGGTCAGCGTGTCGGGCGTTGCGGCGGAAATAACCGGGAGGGCAAAATCCTGCCCAACGATGGTGACAGAAGTGGCGGAACAGCCATTTGCCAAATCAGTGACGAAGAGGGTGTAGGCTCCCGACTGGTTGATGGTAGGGCTGGCGGTGTTGGCCCCCGCCACGATGTTGCCATTGCCCGTCGTCCAAAGCCAAGCGTAGTTGCCTGTGGCGGGCATTCCGTTGAGGTTCAGGCTCGTGATGGCGCAGGTCAGGATGCCGGGAGGGGCGATGCCTACGGGGGGAGGGGTCACATTCTCATTCACCTTGACTTGCGAGGTGGTGGTGCAGCCATTGGCGAGATTCGTCACGGTGAGCAGGTAGGTGCCGGGCGCGTTCACCGTCGGGGCAAGTGTGTTGGCCCCTCCGACGATGTTGCCCCCTCCTGTCGCCACCCATTGGTAGGTGAAGTCAGTACCTGTGCTGGCGGTCGCATTCAGTGTCGTCTGCTGAATGGCACAAGTGAGGGTCGGGGAAGGCCCGGCATCGGCTTGGGGCGCGTTCAAATCATTGAATACCTGCACCGCGTCGGTGGCGGTGCAGCCATTGACGGTGTTGGTGACGAGCAGGGTGTAAGTGCCTGCGGCGTTGACGAGTGGCTGGAGGGTAGTGGAGCCAGAAAGGATATTGCCACCATTGGAGGCTGTCCAAAGCAAGGCAAGCAGTCCGGTGCCGGTAGCAGTGCCGTCGAGCGACAAATTGCTGACGCTGCAGCTCAGCGTGTCATTCGCGCCCGCGTCGGCAGTGGGTGCGAGGGTATCTTGCGCGATGCTTAGACTGACCACGCTGGTGCAGCCGTTGTCAAGGTTGGTGGTTAGCAGGGTGTAATCACCGCCTGCGTTGACGAGAGGGTTTAGGGTGTTGTTTCCCGAAACGATATTCCCGCTCGAAGAGGTCGTCCACGCATAGTCAAAATTTCCCGGCAGGGAAAGGTTTTGAGCTTGAACGGTCTGGCTGGGCGTAGCGCAAGTGATGGAGCCGGGTTGCCCCACTTGAATGTCGGGCGCGGCAATGTCCTGAGCGACGACGATGCTGGCGGTGTTGGAACAACCGTTGACACTGTCCACGACGACGAGGGTGTATGTTCCGGGGGCGTTCACCGCTGGCGTGGCGCTGCTTTGCCCTCCTACGAACTGCCCGTCGAGGGTTTGCCAATCAAAAATCAACACGAAGCCCGTCGCGCTTGCCTGAATGACAACACTCGTTTGCAAGCAGTTGAGCATACTGGGCTGGGGGATGCTCAGGGACGGCTGTTGTTGTTCTGCCGCCACTTTCACGGTGTCGAAGGCGATGCAGCCCGTGAGCAGGTCGGTCACTTGCAGCACATAACTGCCAGCCTTGTCGCACTCGGCCAAGAGGGTGTCTTGGTTTCCGATAATGTTCCCATCAATTGTTGACCAAGAAAAATGTAGGTCGGGATTGGGTTGCCCGCCATTGGCCGTCAGCATATAAATGGGGGCGTAGCAAGTCAATGTGCCATCCTGTCCCGCCTCGGCGGGAGGAGGTGTTTTGTTTTCCAAGACGGCTACCGTGTCAGTGGCGGTGCAGCCATTGGCGGTATTGGTGATGAGGAGCACATAGTCGCCTATTTGGTTCACGGTGGGGCTGGGGGTGTTGGCTCCGTTTGTGATGTTGCCGTTTTGAGTAGTCCATTGATAGGTAAAATTCGCGCCTTGCGAAGAGCCATTTGAGGTCAAGGTCTGAGTTGGCAGGGCGCATGTAAGCGGGCCGGGCGAGGCTGCTATGGCTACCGGGGTGCCGGCCTCTATGGCCACCTGAGCGGTGGTTGACGCGGTGCAGCCGTTGGCGGTGTTGGTGCTGGTGAGCGTGTATTCGCCGGGGGCATTGATGGTGGGGTTGAGGGTGGTGCCACCCGACACGACGTTGCCGCCGCCGGCTGCTGTCCATTGGAATGTGTAATTGCCGGGGGGATTGACTACCTGCCCTTGCAGCACGAGGGTGGGGCTGGCACAGGTGAGCAAGCCGGGTGTCGCTATTTGCAATTGGGTGGTGGTCACGTTTTGCGCCACGATGGCGACATCGGTGGCTGAGCAGCCGTTGGCGGTGTTGGTCAGCAGCAATTGGTAGGTGCCGGGGGCATTGGCCGTCGGGTTGGGTGTGTTGGCACCGCCTGTGATGTTGCCGTCCGTCGTTGTCCATTGGTAGGTGATGGAGGCTCCGTCTGTGGAGCCATTGGCATTGAGCGTCACATTGTTTACCACGCAGGTAAGGGTGTCGGGAGCGTTGGCGATAGCCACCACGATATTGGTATCGGCCTCGACAGACAGGGATGCCTGAGCTGTGCAGCCATTGACATTGTTGGTGACGAGCAGGGTGTATGTGCCGGCAGCATTGATGAGCGGCGAGAGTGTGTTTTGACCGCTGACGAGGTTGCCGCCGTTGGTCGCTGTCCAGTTGTAGGAAAAGTTCGGCCCTACGCTGGAGCCGCTGCCGGAAAGCACAAGGCTTGGTTGCTGGCAGGTGAGCGTGTCGGCAGGCAGCACGGCTGCGAGCGGCAGGGTCAAATCAGCCCCGACGGTGACGGATGTGCCGGCCGAACAGCCGTTGGCTGGGTTGGTGGCCGTAAGGGTATAGGTGCCAGCGGCATTCACGACGGGGTTGAGGGTGTTTTGGCCGCTTATGATGTTGCCGCCATTGGAAGTAGCCCAGCTAATGGCTGCTCCGGTGGGCAAAACGGTGGCTGAGAGGGTTATGGAAGGTGTGACGCAATTGAGCAGGCCGGGAGGCTGTATGTTGAGATTGGGCGGCACCACATCGTCGGCGACGGTGACGGTGTCGTAGGAGGTGCAGTTATTGGAGGTGTTGGTGACGGCCAGAATGTAGGTGCCACCTGCCCCGGCTACTGCGTTGAGGCTGTTTTGACCCGATAGGATGATGCCATCAGGGGTCGTCCAAGCGTAGGTGATGTTGTTGCCCGAGGATGAACCCGCGCCGGAAAGGTTGGCCGTGTTTACCAGACAGGTAATGGTGCCGACGGCGTTGGCATTGGCGATGGGTGGGTTGGTGGCGGTGGTGACGGTGACTTCAGCGGTGGCGGTGCAACCATTGCTGGTGTTGGTAACGAGCAGGGTGTAGGTGCCGGGTTGGTTGACGACGGCATTTTTGCTGTTTTCCCCGCTGACAATGTTGCCGTTGAAAGTTGTCCATTGATAAGTGGCAAATGCGGGTTGATTTGTGTTGCCGATAAGTGTCACGTTGTTGGAACCACAGCCGATGGGCGCGGGGGGGGTTATCCATGCGGATAGTTGATTGGCGCTTGGGGCGACATTGACGGTGGCGGTTTTGGTGCAGGTGACAAAGCCGTTGTTGTAAATGACAGATAGCGTGTAGGTTCCGGCAGCGTTGACGACGGGGTTGAGGGTGTTTTCGCCAGAAACGATATTGCCATTGGGGGTGCTCCATGAATAAGTAATGTCAGGTCCGCTGCTGGAACCTGCCCCGCTGAGCGTGACATTTGCTCCTTCGCAGGGTATGAAGAGGAGGGTGGGAGCAGCGACGGCGGTGATGTTGACGACGTGCACCGTGACGGTATCGGTCTCCAAGCATACGGGTGCGAACACGATATCGTCAAGGGCAAAATCGTTGCCGCTGAGTGCCGTGTTCATGTTGACAATGCAGATCGTGGCAATGCCATTCGCGCCGCTGTTCCAAGTCTGGAAGAAATTGCCCCAATTGCAAGTGCCGCCCGGTGGGGAAAAAATGCCGCCGAGTGGCGCGCCATTGATTGAGAATTGGAGCATGGCGGGCGAGGCCGCGATGACCGATGTGAGCCAAGCCGAAAAGACGTATTGCGTGTTGGGGTTCACTGCCACGGTTTGGCACCACACGTTCTGATTGGCAACGCCTGCGCCATTCACCACCAGCATATTGCCCCCGCCAGAAGTGTGGTCTTGGCAGGGCGCGAAATTGGAGTGCGAAGCCTGCGGGTTTGGGATCACATCGTAGGTGCCTTCTGACCATAGGTTGCCCGGGCTATAGAGGTAGTCGCTATCGAAGCCGGTGTTTCCTGATTCAAAATCACCGTTTAGAATTAGGTTGTTGCTCATGTCGGCAGCCCGGCCAGTCAGCACATAGTTGGTGGTGGTGCTCACGTTGACGGTTGGCGTCAAAGTATTGGCACCGTTCATGCCAGCAGTGGGCGACCAAAAAAAGTTGAGGTAATCGCCGCTGATGCTGCCGCTGAGTTGAGTGGGCGTGGGTGGCGCACAGAG
This sequence comes from Saprospiraceae bacterium, assembly GCA_026129545.1. Taxonomy (NCBI): domain Bacteria; kingdom Pseudomonadati; phylum Bacteroidota; class Saprospiria; order Saprospirales; family Saprospiraceae; species Saprospiraceae bacterium. Next base: position 187,913 of record JAHCHX010000004.1, on the reverse strand, counting down.
ATAGACATCTTCGCCTGCATAGACCGTTATGGGGCATTGGGCGCGGAGGGCGAGCGTGGCGAGCAGGGTTAGGCAAAAGATGATTGAAACGAGGTAGCAACTTTTCATGAGCAGTAACTGTGTTGGGCGGGATTGCGCGAATCATTCCTTTCAACGGCAAAAATACTGCATGAAGGGGGGAAAGCCATTTATTATTTAAGCCCTCTGAAAAGACGAGGCCGCTGCATTGCTAAACAACACAGCGGCCTCGCGTTCTTTTTGCCTTGCCATCAGGGTTTTGGAAGCTTGCCCACTTTGCGAATTTTGACTTCCAAACGGTTGTTTTGCTGGTGCTCCTCGTCGGAACACTCCACTCCGTCGGTGCAGCGGTTGCGCGGTTCTGTCTCCCCTTTGCCGTAAGCCTTGATTCGATTAGAGCCGATGCCTTTGTAAACAAGATACGTTTTGGCGTTTTCGGCGCGGGCATCGGTGAGTTCTTGGTTGAGCCTTGCGTCGCCGCGCGTGTCGGTATGAGATACGAGGTCAATCTCCATTTCCGGGTAGCGTTTCAGCAAGTCAATCAACGCATCCAAGTAGCGCACGGCGCTTGTGTTGAGCGTGCTTTTGTTGTATTCGTAGAAAATCCGGTCGAGCACGATGACCGAGCCTTCCTGAATGCCCGTAGCCAACGGCATGGAAGCCTCGAGCGTGGCATCAGGCGTGAGCGGCTCCAGCCGGGTCTCTTGGAATGGGTTCAATCCTTTTTTCAGGTTTTGGATGCGGTAGTTCTCCGTCTTGAAGCCGGGACGCTCCAAATACACCACATAGTCGCCTTCCATGAGCAGACACGCGGCATATTCGCCGCTCCAATTGGTGCGCACCATCTCCGTGCGGCCTGTCTCGCGGTGCACGAATTTGATGGTGGCGTTTGCCACACGGGTGCCCATGCCCGCGATGGTGACCAAGCCTCCTGCTCGCAGGCAGACCGGCTCCTCGTTGAGCGCAAAATTGAGGGTGAGCGGTTTGTCCGCGTCCACCGTGAAAAGTTTCTCTTTCAGGCTGTAACCGGGTAGGCTCACCAGCACAAGATAGTTGTGGTAGCGTGTCAGCTCTGTTTGCGCCTTGCCTTCCGCGTTGCTGTATAGGTCGGCGCTGCCAAGATTTTCGGCGCCTTTGCGCACGAGTTGCAGGCTGAGCGCGTTGGGTTGGTCTTGCACGGGCAAGAAGTCAACCGTGTAAAAATCTTTGTTGCCACTAATGAATCCGTCTTCGGAGGGTTGCAGGATGCGGATTTCGGCCTTTTGGAGGGGCAGGCCCGTCTTGGCATCTGTCACGACGAACTGGGTCAGGTTGACCTCTGGCTTGCCGACGCCCTCCAAGCCTTTGGGCGATTCGAATCGGTAGATATCGTCTTTGCCTGCGCCGCGTGCGCGATTGCTGGTAAAAAAACCGCTTTTGCCCTCGTCGTCAATGATGAACGACAGATCGTCGGCGGAGGAGTTGAACTCGTCGCCGAGGTTGATGACTTCTTCCGGGTTGTCCAAGGGATTGTTGACGTAGTAGTTGTCGAATCCGCCCAGCGAGTTGGCGCGGCCATTGGAGCTGAAAAACAACGCGCCTGACTGGCTGATGAAGGGGAAAATCTCGTTTTTCTCCGTGTTGATGCTTGGGCCAAGATTGACCGGAGTGCCCCAGCCGCTACCCGTGCGCTCCACCACATAAATATCGAAGCCCCCATAACCGCCGGGCATATCCGACGCGAAGAACATTTTGGTGCCATCGGAGGTGATGCTGGGGTGCATGCAGTTGTATTCATCGCCGTTGAAGGGCAATTCCACTGCCTTGCTCCAATCGGGGCGGCCATAGTGCGACTCGTATATTTTGAGATTGACCTTGCCGCTTTTGCTGGCTTTGATGACCCCGTCCTTGTTGTTGTTCATGGTCATGTAGGCCGTCTTGTTGTCGCGGGTGAAACAGACCGGGCCATCATGGAAATTAGACCTTTTTTCGGTGGTGAAATTCACCCGCTGCGGAAAGCTAGGCTCTCCGTTGTAGTTGAAAAAAGCGTAGTACAGCTCTGCGTAGGTTTCCCCTGTTTTGGGGTCGCGCGGGCCGGTTTTGCCACGGCTCGACACGAACACGATGCCCTGCTTGAAATAGGTGGGGGCAAAGTCGGAGCCTTCCTGATTGATTTCGTTGGCATTTTGCACCCGCACCGGATATCGGCGGTCGTCTTTTTCGCGAAAGCGGTCTTTCGATTTGCTTTTCGACGACTGTTGCGCCGACACCACCACCACGGATGCAAATATGAGAAGGGGGACTAAAAGGATTATTTTGCGAAGCATATCAAACATTGGTTTGTGAAAAAAAAATTGAAACATATACCTTGATTCACCAAGACACTTGTCAGATGTTCATGATTGATGTCTCTGATTTTGAACGGATGCGCCTTCGACAGTGTTGAAAACGAGGCGGCGCGGGGTGCGGGACAGTTCTTACCACGGGCGACCTGTCTCGATTTGACCGCCCTCTACCTGTGCGGGTGGGTTGAACCACCAACGAACGGTGGCCTCGATAGAGCCGCTGTTGTAGCGTCGCAGCCGGGTCAGGCCAATGTCGTAGGAGAAACAGAAGAACAGGTTTTCGGTGGCTTGAAGCCCGAACATCACATCAACGCTCTCTCCCACTCCGTTGGTATCGCCGCCGAGCCGATACCCCAACCCTCCATAGAATTTTCTCTTCCACATGATGCTCGTGTTCACATCCATGTCGAAAGGTGCCCCGATGGCGTATTTCAGCAATGCCTGCGGCGTGAGCTCCAAGTCTTTGTTGATGTAAAAACTGGTGCCGAGCATACCGTAGATGTGCTGCACCTCGCGGCTCATTTCCTCGTCGAAGTCGAGAAAGTCAATGTTGTTGTTCAGCAATCGGGGAGCGGCCAGCCCTGCGAACCAGTGGGTGCCGGAGTAAAAAATTCCGGTGCCAAAATTGACCAAGTATTTGCTCTGCGCTTCGGTTGGAATGGCGTTGTCGAGCATTTGCGAGGGGCGCAGGCGCTCGTCGGCCCAGTTTTGATAGAGATGCCGCACGTTGAACTGAACCGCCGCGCTGATGGTGCCGCGTTTGACGGGTATGTGGTAGGCATAGGGGACATCCAACGTGATGTTGCGGCTGATGCCAACGACGTGGCGTGTCAGGGTGCCGCCTAGCCCGATGCGATTGTTGAGCGCCCGCTGCGTGTACGACAGCACTTGTGTCTCTGGCGCGCCATCCAGCCCTATCCATTGTTTGCGGTAAATAGCTGCCAGCGTGGGCGATTCAAACGTGCCTGCATAGGCGGGATTGTAAGCCATTTTATTGAACATGAATTGCGTCAGCTGTGGCTCTTGTTGAGCTTCCACAGTTAGGCAGGCAAATGACAACACCCATAGTAGGCAATACTTTTTCATGACTGGACGAAGGTAGGGTTGTTCGATTGGTTCGATTGAGCCGATTGGTTCGATTGGGGCTTTGAGGTGCCTATTGACGCATCGAAGTCTTTTTGGCCACTGATTATTGTTTGGGTTAATACGCCACTGACCAAGTTTATCAATGTTGCCACAAAGTCTCAAAGGTTACAAGAGGTTGATTTTGAAACCTTTGGGGCTTTGTGGCAAAATATGGGTATGTTCCCGCACTCCGTTCATCGTTGCAGTTGCAAAAAGCCTGCTTTGGGTTTTACTTGCCCGTTGAATTTGATGACGTAGAAATAGGTGCCGACCGGGAGGTCTTGGCCTTTGTATTGGCCTCTCCACGGGTTGTTGTTGTCATAAGGTTGTGCGTGATACACCACGTCGCCCCATTGGTTGAATATCGTGACCTCGTTGTCGGCGGTCTCTCCTGTGTCAATGCAAGGGATGAAGAGGAAGTCGTTCACGCTGTCGTCATTGGGGGTGATGACGTTGAAGATGGGGCACTCGTCAATGGTGCCCACATTGAGCCTGACGATGGCCGTGCTGCACGTCGCGGTGGGGCACACCAGGTTGCACACCTTGTAAATCATCAAGTCTTCCCCTGCGAAGTTCACATTGGGGCGATAGGTGAAAAGGCCCGGTGCCAGTTCGGTCAATTGGCCACCCGATGGGGGCTGTTCCACCGTGACGCTGTATTGCTGGGGCAAAATGTCGTTCAGCAAGACGTTGAAGTTGAAAACGGTTCCGAAGCCAATGCTATATTCGTCGGGCACTGCTGTGGGCTGCAAGTCATACACAATCTGCACGGTGTCGTACGATTGTGGGCCGCAGAAGCCATTGTTGGTCATCCAGATGACCGTGTTGGCCCCGCGTTTTAGGTTGCAGACGGAGGTGATGTGGCTGGTCGGGTTGGAAAAGACCAAGGTTGGGTCGTTGCTATACCAAAGCCCCGATTCGCCCGTGGGGGGCTGTTGAGCGATGAGCGTGGTGCAAGAGTCATTCCTGCACAGCACTTGGTCGGCGCCCCCGTCGGCTCTTGAGCCGAAGTTGCGAATGGTCACGGTGGCGGTCGAGATGCCGCAGGCGCCATTGTCGAGATTCCAGAAATAAAGGATGTTGGTGTTGCCGTCGGCAAGGCTATCCACTTCCGTTTTGGGGTCGAGCGGGTCCACGATGTGGAATCCCGTGAGCATCTCTTGACCGGGCGGCTGCGTCCAGTAGCCATCCACATTTATCCCTTGCACGGCGTTCAATTGCACGGTGGTGGCGTAGCACACCTGAATCAAGCTGTCTATTACTGTGGCCGTTTCCGGCGCAAACGTTTTTATGAAAACGGTGTCGTTCGCGTAATTTTTACAGCCACCATTGGAAAGTGTCCATTGCAGTTGATAGATGACACCCGGAATCACCCCAGTCAATTTGGCAGTGGGGCTGCTCGCGTTGTCGAATATGCCGGGGAAGGTGGTCAGCTGGGTCCAGAAGCCTGTGGCAGGTGTGGGGTTCGAGGCGTTCAGTTGAATGGGTGCCGAGGCGCAGGCATCCATGTCCTGACCCGCCAAGGGGTTGATGTTGGGAATGGTGTCGAACCTGACCTGCACGGTAGCCGAAGGCAGCGAGCTGCAACCGTCTTTGCTGGCTATCACATAAAAGCCGTTAAGCCCGTGATTGAAATTGCCAAAATCGGTGGTTTGGTAGGCGATGGGGAACCCGGGGCCGCTCAATACGGTCTGCGTGGGGGCATAGTACCAAGTGTATTGCGCGCCCGGCACTTGCGAGGAGTCCGTGACTTGTATGGTCAAGATGGCACCTGCTTGGTCGAGGCAGACATCCTGAATGGGCGTTTTGATAATCGGCTGTTTGGGGCGTGGGATGACTTGCACGTTGACCCCCTCTCCGCTTGCGGAGCAGCCATTGACGGTGATGGTCACGGCATAGTTGCCCGCGTGGTTGGCGTTGATGTTTGGGATGATGGGGTTGCGCACATTGGCGCTCGGTATGAACACCGTGCCTGCTGGCCCCGACCATGAGTAGGTGGCGTTGAACACGAGCGGGGTGCTTAGTTTCAGCGTGTCGCCCTCGCAAAGGGGTGTGTTGGCCGTGACGACGGGCGAGTTCGGAATGGGGTTCACGACCAGATTGACGGGGGCGGAGGTGTCCGAAATGCAGCCTGTCACCGTCACCAAGTTGAAGTAGTTGCCATTGGCGGGCGTTTGCACGCTGGGTATGATGATAAACGGCTGTGTGGTGGACGTATCGCCATTGGGTTTGAACCAAGTGTAGATGGTAGTGGTGGGCGGGTATTGATTGGCGTTCGTGATGGAAATGGTCACGTCCGCACCCGCGCATACTACTGGCGGGGTCACGGCCAAAATGGGCGTGATAGGTGGGTCTTGAATGCTGACCGTCGTGGATTTCATGGCTGACACGCAGCCAAAAGCATCCATCACCACCAGATTGTAGGTGCCGTTTTGCGCTGCTGTGATGCCGGGTATCACTGGCATGGGGGCACTGCTCATGAATCCGCCTGGCCCTGTCCAGCTGTATGTGAGCGGCGGGTTGTCCGAAAAAGTCACTGCTTGCAGCACTGCGCTCGAACCATCCGCGCAGACCGGGGCCGTGTGCGTGACAGAAGTAATCACGGGTGGGTCTATCACCGTCACATTCACGAACGATGTGTCGGGGCATCCAAATTTGGTGCGCCCGATTACCATGTAGGTGCCTGCCACAGCAGGGTTGCGGGTCGCGTTGGGCTGCCCGAAAAACGTCCAGCCGCCCGGCCCGTACCACGCCCAGTTGTCCGAAGGCAATGGGATATTCGAACTGGCGGACAATTGCAGCGGACCGCCCTGACAAAGCGGTGTGTTGGCGCTGGCCACCACTGTTGGGTATTCCTCCACTTCCACGAGTATGGGCGCCGACCAGTCGGAGAAGCAACCTTGCTTGAACACCCGCACGCGCCAGACACCCGAATCCGCCACCATCACGTCGTTGAGGACGAGGGAGTTGATTTGGGTGGTGACAGTGACAAAGCTGGGCGATTGCCACTCGTAGTAGTTCACATTTTGTATTTCGGTGCAAATCAGCGTGACGGTGGCACCCACGCACACTTTGGTGGCGCCTGTGAGTTGGGGCGTGGCGGGTTTTTCACCTACGTTCACGCTCACCGTGACGGGCGCGGAGAAACAATTGTTCTGTTGGGTTATCAAGGTATAAATCCCCGTGTGAATGCTTGGGTTGGCACAGTTGGTCACTAGCGGGCTTTGCGCGTTGCTGTTGTATCCGCTGGGACCGGTCCAAGCGTAAGTCAGCCCGGGCTGAGGTGGTGTCGTGGAGTTCAGCGTGAGCGGCTCGCACTGGCAAAGGTTGATGGCGTTCGGATTGACGGCTGCGGGCGGAATGGGATATACGGTAGCGGTGAGCAGGTTGGAATTGACCGACACGCAGTTGTCTGCCGACACTCGGACGAAATAGCGATAAGCACCCACCGCTGGCTGTGAGATGGTGAAAATGGGTTGCATGGTGGTGCCGAGCAAGACGGGGCCACCGGGCAGGGTATCCAAAAACCACTGATAACTCACGTTTTGCCCCGCATAAGTCGGGGTGGCTAGCACGATGTTTTCCCCCGCACAGAAAGAAACCTTGTTGGCCGATATGATGGGTTGGTCGGGCAAGGTCACCAGCATGACGGTGACGCAACCCGTGGCGGTGCAGCCGGTCAACCCCGTCACGGTGACACAATAAGTTCCTTGACTTTGTATCAGCGCGGGCAATGTGGGGTTTTGGAGGTTGGAGGAAAACCCATTGGGGCCACTCCACGAATAAGTGGAAGCGGTGGTGGGCGGATTGGCATACAGGCGCAACGTGCCCCCTTCGCACACTGGGTCGTAGGTTGGCTGTAAAATGGTGGTTATCACGCTCACAAGCGCAGAACAAGAGGAGGAATTGCCCGCCGCATCGGTCACCGTCATCGTCACGTTGAAGTTGTTGCCTGCTTGACTGCATACAAAATCCGTCTGGGAAAGCTGAAAACTCAGCGCGGTGCCAGAGCAGTTGTCCCAACTGCCATTGTCCACTTCCGAGGGTTGCAGGATGTAAGTGTCGTTGGGCAAACCAGAGGGATTCACCTGAATCGTGAGCGACTGGCACACCGCGACTGGCCGCACCGTGTCAAGCACCATAATGCTAAAGCTGGCCATCCCTTCGAGGCCGCTGGCATCGTTTGTCCGATACTTCACTGTGTAGGTTCCGGGTGGCAAGGTGTCGGTTGTTTGGTTGCCGATGAGTGTGCCGAAGCGCACCAGCTCGTCGTTGCTGTTGCGGATTTCGTAAGCGACCACGGCAAAACTATACTCCAACACGGCCTGCACCCGGCTGATGCCATCGGTCATGTCGGGCAACAGCGCGTCGCAAGGGTCAATAAAGTCGGTAAAATTCCCCGCATCGTCGTTGGCTTCCAGTTTGATGGAAGTCGTGCCGTTGCCTGCCGCCCAAGCATTGATTTGATTGGCCGTGACATTGATGACTGTTTCGTGGAAAAGCGAGCATTGACCCACCGCAGTGCCCGAAGAGGTGATGGACAAAAAGTTGTTGCCTTCGTCAAACACACGGAAAAACTCCCCTCCCGGCGCATTGTCGTTGTCGCCCCTGTGCCGAATGGTGAGCGTTCCATTTGAAATCGCATTGGGCACAAGCCCTGTAATCGTCAGAAAAATATCTTTGGGAATAAGGCCCGCGTTGGGGTCATTTTCAAAAATAACAGGCAGACTCGCGGATGACTGCACGATTTTTCCAGACACGTCGCAGTTGTCGCTGATGGTTGGGAATGGCAGCGTCACAATGGCGGCGCAGTTATTTTGCCCAACATAAAAGGTGGAAGGCGCGGGCGGTATTACGGTGGGTGGCTCCACGTCTATCACCTCGATGACAGTGGTCGCCGTCGAGCTGTTGCCAGCACAATCAATCGCGGTATAAGTAACGGTGTGTGTGCCCGCGTCGAGCGTGAAGGGGCCCGATGGGGGGTAAGGCATGGGCGCGTTGCCATCGAGGCTGAATTGCAATGTGACGGGCAGCTGTGGGTTGGCAAATTGGTAAGTGAGCTCGGCTCGCGCACGCCCACCCGCGCAAGTCGCCAGCGCGTTGATGGCATCGCTTCCCGTGCCGTTGGGCGCAAGTGTGAGGGTCAGCTCGCCATCCGTGAGCCAGTCGTTGAATTGCGCCACTGGGATTGTAAAAGTCGTGATGCTGTTGCCACACTGCACCGGGGGGCTGTTGGGATTGGTCTGGCCAATCAAAAAGCCATTTTCGCCGTACACCCTGAAAAACTCCGTCGGCCCTTCCGCGTCGGCGATGTCCAAGAAAATTTTGAGCGTCACGGGGTCGAGAGCTGGCATATCGGGCGGAAAATTGGGCGACGACCACTGGAAAACCACCGTATCCACTGGGGTCGTGTTGTTTGGCCCGCCAGAAGTGTTCACGAGCAAGGAGGTGTCTTTCAGCATCACCGCACTCTTCTGGGATGTGCACACATCATAGAACGAAATAGGTGCGGGAATGCCCACCATGGCGCTGCAAAGACCGGGTGCGGCAGGCAGCGTCACGGAAGGCACCGTCTGAATGACAGGGCCAGTATTGTCCTGCACGCTGATATTTTGGGTGTAGGTGCGGGCATTGCCACAATTATCGGTCGCCGTCCATTCGCGGCGGATGAGATAGTTCGTCCAGTGGTTGCAATCGGCAGTGTTGGGGTTGCGAATCTCCGTGTCGTTCATCGTCACGAGCACTGTTTCGTCGCAATTGTCCGTCGCGTTGAATGTGCTGGCATCCGGCGGCACGGGGATGGCATTGCACTCCACCGTCACGTCGGGCGGGATGTTGCTCAGTGTGGGTGCTACCGTGTCCACCACATGGATATTTTGCGGAATGATGCTTGTGTTGCCGCACACGTCCTCTGCCTGCCAATTTCGGATGATGATGTAGGCATCGTCGCAAGGGCCATTTGAGATGACATCATTGACAAAAACAGGCAGTGCGGTCGGGCCGGAGCAAGCATCCACGGGGGCCGGTGGCGGCGTGGGGAAAGGTTGCGCGTCGCAGGTCATGGTCGTGTCCAGCAACCCACCCGGTGCCGGGCCGAGGTTGTCAATCACTGAGATGAGCTGCGAGGCGGTCGAGGTGTTGCCGCAAGCATCCGTCGCCGTGAAGGTTCGAATGATGTTGTAGGTGTAATGGCCGCAGGTAGCCGGGTTGGGGTTTTGCTGCGAAACATCTTGCGCCACGATGCTCGTCACCCCGCTGCATTGGTCGGTTGCCGTGATATCCACCCCCGCCGTTGGGAATGGGGGCAAGACAAATGTATCGCATCGGAACGTGACGTTGGGCGGCACGAGGGTGAACACTGGGCCATTCGTGTCGCGCACCAGCACCTTTTGCGTCGCCGTGCCCGTGTTGCCACAGTCATCGGTGGCCGACCAAGTCACGTTCATCGTGTATGAGCCGGGGCAGAGCGAGTCCGAGACAGTGAAAGCGTAGGCGAGTGTCATACTCGTGTCGCAGTTGTCTGTCACAAAAGCGGGCGAAAGCGTCGGCACCGGGTTGGCACACGAAAGCGTCACGGTGTCGGGATGCCCCGCTATGACGGGGGCTTGGGTGTCCACAATTTGAAAGCGCAAGGTGATGGCTGCGGAGTTGCCGCAATCGTCGGTCGCCCGGAAGGTCACATCTGCCCACCAAGCGCAATTGTGCGCCTGCACCTGTGGGTAAGGTCCAGCGTTGAACACGCCGTTTCCGTTTTGTCCATCGGAAGTCGCGTAGGAAAAATTCGTCCAAGTGAAGCCAGAACAGTCGTCGGTCACTACCGCGTTGCCATGCGCGTTTATCCATGCCTGCAAATTGGCGTTGTCGTTGCCGCCGCCGCATTGTTCGGTCGTGTTGGAACCGGTGATGACGGGAGGCAGGGTGTCTATCGCGCCAAAAGTGGCTTGGTTGACGAACGCCGAATTGCCGCAAGCGTCTGTGGCGAAAAAGTCAACCGATATTTTTCCGCGCACTTTGTTATAAGTCTGGCTGCCGATTTGTTGAGTGCCGCAACCATTGGCAAACGAAGCCAAAAACTCCGCCACCACTCCCGCCGAGTCTTTGTTCATGCCCCCTATGCGCATGATATAGGTGACGGGGCCGCTGCAAGAATCTATCACGTTGCTATATCCGCGCTGTTGAATCCAAGCCCCCAGTCGAGTAAGGTGATTGTTCGACGGGCTGCAATAAGCCACCGTGTCTTTCGCGGGAGCGAGCACCGTTGGCGGTTTATTGTCAGAAGTGGAAAAGACAGCCGTCGCGGTGGAGAACAGGTTGCAATTGTCGGTGGCGCGAAAAACCACCGTAAGCGGCACGGTGCAGCCGGGTGGGAAGTTTGGTGGCGCGTTGTTAGTGTACGACTTGATGCCCGACGCATCTGCTGCTTGGAAAAGAGACATCTGTTGCGCCAGCCAAGCAGGATAGGCAGTAGCCAATTGCTCGCAAGGCGCGGAGCCATTTTGAGGAAAAAAAGAGATGACGGGCGGGAGCACGTCAGCCGCGATGGTGATGGTTTGGGTGAATGTGGTGACGTTGTTGAAAGTATCTTTTGCTGTCCAAGTGCGGGTGAATGAGCCTGCCAGACAGGTGTCGGGCGGCGTGGATTGGACGAAAGTAAGCATCACGGGCGTGCAGTCGTTGGCGGTCACGTTGGGCGGCGGCGGCACCTGCACGATGGAAGCGTACGACTCGGCGGGTGGCGGCGTGTTGTTCAGCACGGGCGGCGAGTTGTCCACAAACGAAATGGAAAACGTGAAGTTGGCCGTATGCCCCTGATTGTCGGCCACATACCACACCACGATGAGATTGAGCGTGGGAGCCGTCCAGAGGTCGTTGGGCGAAAAGCCGGAGGCCACCGAATCGAACACGGATGCCGTAATCACGGCACCTATGTTTGAGGAGACCGTCGGCATCACGCCAGCGCCTGCCAGCGTCTGCGCGCAATCGGGATAGGGCAGCACGGGATAGACGGACGGGCTAGGCGGCGTGAAGTTGAAAAAGCCTTGCTGGGCCTGCAATCCATTGAAATCGCATACAAAAAGGCAAAGACCAAGCATTATTGGCATTGCCGGTAGTCGTCTGCGTAACCGGTTTGTCATACGGACTTGTTTCATCACGGACGACCGAAGGAGGCCGCGCCGGGGGTGTCAAGAGAAATGTTCGAATTTGTTGCGGATTAAACGGGATTAAAATGAAGATTAGAATCGGTTCATCTGCAAGGCGGAGCGGATGTATTATTCTTCGGAAAATTTCTTGTCAGGCACATTTTTGTTCAGGAAATCATTGATGTCGTCAACCTCGACATCGCGCACGATTTGCCCCCATTCGTTCACCTGAATGTTGATGCCACTCAGTTTGTCGGGCTTTTTTTCCGGCTTTTGGGGTGCTTTGGGCTTGTTCCGCTTGGCCATGTTTTATTTTTTTGAGTAAAAAGTTACACCTTGATTCGATAGGATTTGTCAGATGGCCAAGATTTTGAGCAGACTGCCTTTTAGCCCCGCCCCAAACTTGGCGGCGCGAAGTACAATCGCCGCGTCGAACCTGCTAAACACTGACGGCATGAAATGATGCCGCGTGTGCCAAAAACCGTCGCAGACGCTCCACGGTCTCTGCCCGCCCCAAAGCCGTCGCCATGTCGAACACCGCCGGGCCTTTCATGGTGCCAGCAAATGCCAAACGCAACAACGGCAGCACATCGCCGGGTTTTAGCCCTTTTTCTGAAATAAAATTTTTGACCGCTCCTTCCAAATCCCTGCTTTCAAAAGGCTCAAATGTAGCCAGCCTCGCCGTCAGTTCCTCAAAAACAGGCGTTAAACCCGCATTCCATTTTTTTTGCAGGGTCTCGTTGTCGTAGTGGCGCACTGGCTCAAAAAGGTAGTAGCCTTCCTCCACAAAATCGGGCAAAAATGTCACCCGTTCCTTCATCAGGGCGGCCACTTTTGCCAGAAAATCGTCGCTCGCTGCATAACCTTTCGCCACGGCGAGCGGGCGAATGTGCGTGGCCAGCGCGGCGTTGTCCGCCGCCTGTATGTATTTTTGGTTGAACCACTTGGCCTTCTCGTAATCGAAACGCGCCCCGCCCTTGCTGATGTGTTCTATGGAGAACGCCTCTATCAATTCCGAAAGAGAAAAAATCTCTTGCTCGCCACCCGGGTGCCAGCCCAGCAATGCAAGAAAATTGATGACGGCTTCCGGCAAAAAACCAGTGTCGCGGAAACCGCTGAAATGCTCGTCCGGCGTAGCACCGTTCCATTCGAGCGGGAAGACCGGGATGCCAAATTTGGCACCATCGCGCTTGCTCAATTTGCCATTGCCAAAAGGTTTCAGGATAAGTGGCAGGTGGGCGAATTGCGGCATGGTGTCTTCCCAGCCAAAACCCCGATAGAGCAGGACGTGATGAGCAGTGCTCGGAAGCCACTCCTCGCCCCGAATGACATGTGTGATGCGCATCAGGCGGTCGTCCACGATGTTGGCGAGGTGATACGTCGGCATCCCGTCGGCCTTGAGCAGCACCTTGTCGTCCAGTTCATTGCTTTGAAAAACCACGTCGCCGCGCACAAGGTCGCGGACGTGGATGACTTGCCCCGGCTCCACCAGTAGGCGCACAACGCAAGGCTCGCCTGCCGCGATGCGTGCTTGCGTTTCAGATGGCGAAAGCGTCAGACCGTTGGTCAGGCTGCTGCGGGTCAGGTAGTTGTAGGTAAAGTTTTCTTCCGATTGGCGGCGGGCATCCAAAGCTTCGGGCGTGTCGAAAGCGTAATAGGCATGGCCGCGCTCCACCAACTCACGGGCATACCGCTGATAGATGTCCTTGCGGTCGCTTTGCCGATAGGGGCCAGCATCGCCGCCGAAGCCCACGCCCTCGTCGGGTAGCAACCCTACCCACTTGAGGGTCTCTATGATGTAAGCCTCAGCGCCCGGCACAAAACGATTTTGGTCGGTGTCCTCGATGCGGAGGATAAATGTGCCGCCATGTTGCTTGGCAAAAAGGTAATTGTAAAGCGCCGTACGCACGCCGCCGATATGCAGCGCGCCAGTAGGTGAGGGAGCAAAACGAACGCGAGGTTTGAGCATCGAAGTCGTCAGAGGGTTATTAAGGTCATTAAGGTCATTGGCAGTCATTGCGAGAAAGCGCACCATGACTGCCAATGACCTTAATGACCCTTCCGACCTTGTGGCAGCAAAAGTAGCAGTTTTCTCCAAAAGTAATCCGCCCCCCATCCCCTTTTGACCACAAACGGTAAAATCTTATCATTTTTGCCCCGCCTTCCGACCTAAAATCTCAAAATCGTACAGAAACTCCGTACGCCCCGCTCGGCCAGGCGGACTTCAAATCAGAAATCTCCACTATGTTCATCGCCAAAACGCCCAAACTTCTTCAGGCATTCATGCCTGCCTACACTTGGCGGCTCGACACGCAAGAACGGGTGTTGTACCTGACTTTCGACGATGGGCCGATTCCCGAGGTGACCCCTTGGGTACTCGACACGCTGCGGCCTTACCAAGCCAAAGCAACTTTTTTCTGCGTGGGCGACAACGTGGTGAAACACCCCGCCATCTTCCAACAAATACTCGAAGAGGGGCACGCCGTCGGCAATCACACCTACCACCACCTGAACGGCTGGCACACCGATGCCGTCCCGTATCTCAACAACGTGCGCCGATGCGCCCGCGTGGTAAAAAGTCGGCTCTTCCGCCCACCTTACGGGCGGCTGACACCGCGCCAGCGAATGTCCTTGGTGCGGCACTTTCGAATCATCATGTGGGACGTGCTTAGTGGCGACTACGACGTGCACATATCGCCTCAACAATGCCTCCAAAACGTGCTCGACCATGCCCAGCCCGGCTCCATCGTGCTGATGCACGACAGCCTGAAAGCCGAACACAATGTGCGTTTCGCGCTGCCAGCAGTATTGGAGCATTTTGCGGGGAAGGGGTATCGGTTTGAAAAGATTGCGATGGTGTGACGCAAGGCTCCTTTGCTCTTGATGTTTGGCCACTCAAGCGGCGAGCCAACCAGGCTGCGCACACGATTTTCGGGATTTGGCATAGATTTGCTTCAAAAACAACTATGCGCCGCTACCTCCCACCCTTCCTCGCAGCCTTCGCTACCGCGCTGACGCTCTCCGCCCAACGCCTCGACCACCACGACATCCTGTTGTTTTCCTTGAATAAAAAAACCGACGGCCATTGGGAAATCCACACACCCCGCTTTTGCACGGCGTTCAACCCAACAGGCTACAACAACCAGCCCAACTTCTTTTCCAACAACGAACTATACCTCACCGCGCAAACGCCCGACGACTCGACCCAGACCGACATCTACGCCCTCGACCTGCTCGTGCGCACCATCACCCGCGTCACGGCCACACGCGCCACCTCCGAGTATTCCCCCGTGCCGATGCCCGGAGGCCGGCGCTTCTCCGCCGTACGCGTGGAAGAAGACGGCAACCAGCGCCTGTGGTCGTTCCCGCTCGACCGCTCCGACAACGGTCGGCCCGAATTTCCCGCCATTTTCAACGTCGGCTACCACTGCTGGCTGCGCGACACATTGGCCGCATTGTTCATCGTGGGCGACGACGGCGCAGCACATACGCTCTGCACCGCCAACACACGCAACCAACAACTGCTTCGCATCGCCGCCAACCCCGGTCGCTGCTTGCAGCCCCTCCCCGACGGCCGCCTTGCCTTTGTCACCAAATCAAGCGAAACTTGGTTCTTGAAAACATGGGACGTGACCAAGCCCATCCCCGAAATCGTGACCATCATGCCCCCCGGCAGCGAGGATTTCGCGGTGCTGGCCGATGGCACCTATCTCACTGGCAACGGCGCCAAACTTTTTCAATACGCCAAAGGACGCGACACCGAATGGAAATTGGTCGCCGACCTCTCCCAATACGGCGTGAAGAGCATAAGCCGAATGGCTGTGAGTGGTGATGGCAAATTGGCCGTCGTGGTGCAATAAGCACACTCTACATGGGTTTGTTACACTTCGGGCCGTTAGGTCTTGGGCATGGCTGCAATCGCAATCTGCTAAAAATCAAGAACATCAATCATGTTCATCTAACAAATCCTAGCGAATCAAGGTATAGTTGTGGCACGCATCCTCGCTCAAACGCTCAAAACCCCAAAAACTCCCTATCGGGACGCGCTCCACCCGTAGTGGCTTTTGGCTTGAAATACGGCCAATCGGCACAATTGGCGCTGTCAAACCAATCATTCTCCCTAACCTTGCACCAAATTTCAAAATGGACAACAAGCAAGGCACAGGCATCATCGTCGGTCGGTTTCAGGTACTCGAACTCACTCCCGTGCACGAGCGGCTCATCGCCGTGGTACAGGAGCGACACAAGCGCGTCATCGTGTTTCTCGGCTCCAACCCCGCGCCCAGCCTCTACAATCCGATTGACTTGGAACTCCGCCAACTCATGTTCAACGACCGATATGGCGACGACATCGTGGTGGAGGAAATGCCCGACTTGCCCGACGACCGTATATGGAGCCAAGAACTCGACCGCCGCATCCTCGAACTGCGCCCCGAGGAAACGGTGACGCTCTATGGCTCCGAAGAAGATTTCGTGCTGCGTTACAGCGGGCGCTACCACACAGAAGTGCTGGAGCCAAGCGAAGAGGAGATGAAACATACGCCACAAGTGGAAATGGGAGAGCTGCGCGACTTTCGCGCTGGCATGATATACGCCCACCTGCGCCGCTTCCCCACCGTCTATCCCACGGTGGATGTGGCGGTGTTTCGAAACGACGGACGCGAGCTGCTGCTGGCCCGAAAGGAAAACGAGACCCGCTACCGTTTCCCCGGCGGCTTCACCGACCCATCCGACGGCAGCTATGAGGAGGCTGCCCTGCGCGAACTGGTGGAAGAATGCGGGGTGATGGACATCGAGAGCCTCGTTTACATCGGCTCTTGCCGCATTGACGACTGGCGCTACCGCAACTCTTGGGACGTGGTGATGACCCATCTCTACGCCTGCGTCTTCGTGGAGGGCGACCCCCAACCCAACGACGACATTTCGGAATTGCGCTGGTTCGAGCTCAACAAACTGAGCGAGCGTTCGTTCGTGCCCGAACACCAGCCTCTTTGGGAAATGCTGAAAGCGTTTTTGGAAGAATCGGAAAAAGAAATTTGACCCACCCCCACCCCGTTTTTCGCCGTGCAATACCCACTCGAATTACACATCGGCACAGCCACCCTTTCAGCGCATCTTCTTTTTGAAATGCTGTCCTACACGCTTGGCTATCGGCTCTATGCGTGGCAACGCGCTCGCAGCCAAGACCCTATCAGCGACGAAAACCGCTGGTGGATATTTATCGGCGCAGCGGCGGGAGCCTTGCTCGGCAGTCACTTGCTCGGCATTTTGGAAAATCCCGAACATTTTTCCCAACTGAATTTGCTCGCTTGGATGAGCAACAAAACCATCGTCGGCGGCTTGCTCGGCGGCTTGGCGGGCGTGGAAATCACCAAAAAAATCATCGGCGTCACCCCCTCCTCCGGCGACTTGATGACTTACCCACTCATACTCGGCCTTGCGATTGGGCGGCTGGGATGTCACTTCGCGGGCTTGACGGACGGCACGCACGGCCTGCCCTCGTCACTCCCCTGGGCCATTGACTTTGGCGACGGCATCCCGCGACACCCCGTCAATTTTTACGAAATCATTTTCCTCACCGCGCTCGCGGGTTTCATTTTTTTGTTGGAAAACAAGGGGAACGCGAGACTTTCCAAGTTTCAAAAACTTGAAAAGTCTGACCTGCTCGCCAACGGTGCCCGTTTCAAAATTTTCCTCATCGGCTACCTCATTTGGCGTTTCTTTGTCGAGTGGCTGAAGCCAGTTTACGTTTCCCCGTTCGGGCTTTCCACGATTCAACTCGCCTGCCTCGTCGGGCTTTTTTATTATCGAAAAACCATTTTTTACCCCAAAACACTTTCTAACAACTAACAACCAACCAACAACTAACAACCAACTAACAACCAACAACTAACAACTAACAACCAACAACTAACAACTAACAACCAACTAACAACTAACAACCAACAACTAACAACTAACTTGGAACGTCCTTACATCTACTACGACTTCACGCTTTCCCTCTGCTCGCGCTGCCTACGCCGCGTGGACGCGAAAGTGATTTTTGAAGACGAAAAAGTCTTCATGCTCAAACGCTGCCCCGAACACGGCGCGGAAAAAGTGTTGATTGCCAACGATGTAGAATATTATCGGAACACCCGTAACTACGCCAAACGCAGCGAAATGCCGCGCCGATTCAACACGCGCACCCACTTCGGTTGCCCTTACGATTGCGGCCTCTGCCCCGACCACGAACAGCATTCTTGCCTCACCATCGTGGAAGTGACTGACCGCTGCAACCTGACTTGCCCGACCTGCTACGCCGAGTCGTCGCCCCACCACGGGCGGCACCGGACGCTGGAAGAAATCGAGCGAATGCTCGACCTCGTCGTAGCCAACGAAGGCCAGCCCGACGTGGTGCAACTCAGCGGCGGCGAACCGACCGTGCATCCACAATTCTTTGAAATACTGGATATTGCAAAACGAAAACCCATCCGTCACCTGATGCTGAACACCAACGGCATCCGCATTGCGAAGGATGCCGCGTTCACCGAACGGCTGGCGGGTTACATGCCTGATTTTGAAATTTACCTGCAATTCGACTCGCTGAATCCGAAGGTTTTGGAAAGTCTGCGTGGAGAAAATTTGCTCGATGTGCGGATGCGGGCGTTGGAAAATTTGAACAAAGTAAATCTGTCCACCACGCTCGTCGTCACCTTGCAGAAAGGCTTGAACGACGGCGAAATCGGCAACATCATCGAGTTCGCGTTGCAGCAAAAATGTGTGCGCGGCGTCACTTTTCAGCCGACACAGGCTGCCGGGCGTTTCGAGCATTTCGACCCGGCTACCGACCGCATCACCCTGACAGAAGTGCGGCAGGAAATCCTGAGGCAATCGCTCATTTTCCAACCCGAAGACATCATACCCGTGCCTTGCAACCCCGATGCGCTGGCGATGGCCTACGCCCTGAAAATAGACGGGCAGGTGTTCCCGCTCACGCGCTACCTCAACCCGCAAGACCTGCTCGACAACTCGCGCAACACCATTGTGTATGAGCAGGATGAGCGGCTCCACGAGCACATGATTCAACTGTTCAGCACCGGCAATTCGGTCGAGTGCGCCACCGAAGAACTGCACAGCATCATGTGTTGCCTGCCGCAAATCAGCGCCCCTAACCTGGGTTACGACAACCTTTTCCGCATCATCATCATGCGATTTATTGACGCTTACGATTTTGATGTGCGGGCGATTAAAAAATCCTGTGTGCACATCGTAAGTTTGGACGACGAAAAAATCATCCCTTTCGAGACGATGAATATGTTTTACCGCGACCCGGCCAAACGGGCGTATTTGGAACAACTGCGAAACGAAACCACCACTCAATTGACCACACTATCACACTAACCACATCTTGCTATGCACGAACCGCTCGACCAATCCACCCACCCACACGAACCTCCACAAAAAATGCCCCTTGGCAAGGTGGTGCTTATCAACTTTGGCATCATGCTGTTCTATCTGGCCGTTACGGGCATCGGCAAAGGACATGACTACGGGCCAATCCTGTTGGATGCAATGGCGATTGTAGCACAGACGGGCATCAACCTTATTGTGGGCTTGGTGCTGACTATCGGTAGCACTCACCACAAACCTTTGGGCAAGGCCATGATGCTTGCCGGATTGTTGGTAGGAGTGATTGGCTTTGGGGCTTGTCTGGGGAAGTATTCGGCGTTTGGTTAATTCCGCCCACTCTCCCCCACCAACTTTCTCACATCCGCATTGAATTTCTCCGCCTGCATCAAGTCTTGTAGGTTGAAATGTAAAAAGGATGATGTTTGGGAAATCATGTCAGGTCTCGTTTGAAAAGCATTTTTTCAGGTGTGTCTTCTAGTTCAATAACTACATTTTTCCGCCAATTAAAATCAAGGGTACCAAAAGAATCTTCTTTGCTTTCGGGTACTTCGAGTTCATCTTCATTAAATGTAACAATGTACTGAAAAGTTGGATTTTTGTTGAACTCATGAGCAATGTAATTGAGTGTGTTTACTTTAGTTTTGTGCGAAATAGCATGATAGACCCCATCGTGAATCAAGAAATCTGGGAGTTTTCGACCTTGTCTTATGTTGCCCAAAAACACCATTAAATCATATGCGATAAGTTTTAGTCGAGAGTTTCCGTGAGATTTGCTCTTGGGTATTTCGACATTTATTTTGAAAGGAAGATTACCCTGCTGCCTAGCAGATGTCACGATGTCCACATCGAAGTAAGCCTTTTCACTTCCTTCGCCCAGAAAAAGGGCATTGTTGAGAATGTCCTTGAAAGAGGCACGATGTCGGGCTACGATGCTTTCAAAATCTTTCAAATCTTGTTGTATATCTCTTTTTACTTCGCTGATGATGACCTCTTGGTCTGCGATAATTTCTTGTAATCGGTCAATCTCATTCACGCTGCTCATTGCGGATTCAAGACCAGACCTTTCGTTAATGAGCTCTTTATAGATGTTTTCAATGCTCTCCAACGCCCCCTTTTCTTTCAGTTTTTGGTAAAGTACGCTGCGCTGCTCTTCCAATTTTGAAATGGCCGACAACTCATTTTGGATACCCAGAGTCAGTTGCTGTTCTTTTTTCAAAAGAAACCGATTTCGATTCTCTAATATCTCTTGTCTGAAAGCAATTACCTCATCCAATTTTTTGCGAACCAAGTCGCCAAAAGTCTCTCGAACCTCGTTGTAAATTTTCTGTACCTGAACTGTATCTACCTGAAAATCTTGGGTGTAGAGTTCTCGAAGACGTTTCAACTCATGATTTTGCGAATGATATGCCTCAAGCCTATCGTTGATTTTTTTAGTCAGTTCTACTAACTCGTTTTCAATATTCTTGTACTGCTCAAGAAATTTGTAATCGCCCAAGGTCCTCTCGAGCCTTAATATCCTGCTCTCGATTTCCAGTTTTTCACTCCTAAATTCCTGAACAGTACGACCAGTCCTTGCCTCTAAAGTTTTTGTCAACTCGGTCACCGTATCGCTTTTACTTTTAGATTCTGTGGTCAGTTCGGCAAACCGTGCAAGATTTCGAGTTGGCAGGTTCAAGAGAAAAAAATTATAAAGAGCGATGTCTTTTGTGCTCGCGCTATAATCAAAGAAATCAAGCGGTTCAATCCTCTTTTGATTTTCCAAGTCATCTTTGACAAAGAAATTAAGCAGGGTGCCAAAGCGATTCCCCTCTAACACCACTCTGCTGTCCACCGTTGGGAAAAAAATATTGTTTAGGACTTCTTTGGCCTCCTGCTTTTCGTACATTTCTAAACGGTCAGGGCGGGTACCGAAATGAACCTTACTTTTTTCAGCAAAATACCGTTTGATAAAATACCTTTTGCCTCCCATTTGGAATTCTAGTGCGATATTATGCTCATCCTTTCGCAGAAATTCGTATTGGTTACTTTCAAATATTTTTTCTGCGGAACGAGACAAGAAGCAGTAATTGATAAGCCTTACTAATGAGGATTTACCTATGCCATTCACTCCTGTTGCCTCCTTTTTGCCAGAATATCTCCCCAGCACGATGTTGATGCCCGGTTCGAAGGGCACATCGTGCAGAAGTAAGTTCGTTTCTGAATAAAGTCTGACAAGCATGAGTCAAAAAAGAGTGAGTTGCTCGGTTTTTTGCTTCTTTGGTGGGTTTTGGCGAATCAATCTAATTCGATACCCTCTCCTTTCAATCGCATCCATTGCGTAGAGGAACGTGAGAGCGTGAAGGAACATTTCAGGATTCCTTTTCTCGTTCTTTTTTAAGAAAATACGGAGTAAATCATCCACTAAAACAAAATTGTCCCTCATACCGGGGCGAGAAAGTAGTTGGACAATATCCGCCCCCACAACCATCAGGTTGTTACTCAAATTGCTGTCAGGATGCGGTAAAATCATGGGTTGGCTTCTTTTTTCTTACCAATTAAACATTGCTCGAAGAGGTATAACAACACGGCAGTGACGTTATATTGATAATCGTCATCTTTTTCATTAGCGAATTCTCGTAAGTATATGACAACGAGAGAATCTAAACGTTGTTTAAACTCTCCTCCCATCCGGTTGTAATCTTTTACCACTCGATATTTAAGCCTACTTTTTTCATCATCGTCAAATTTAGCCATGTGACTCTCAATAATTTCAAAAAGCGGTAGCACTGTTTCAAATTCTTGGTAAGCTGATTCTAGGTCGTCTTGCGTATAATTCAATTGAATTTTATCTTTGATTGCTGTAAGCCTATCAGGGTCAAAATTTGTTAGTTGAGTCGGATCAGTTTGAGTACCAGACAAAAGATTTTCGAGTAACTCGGAGAGATAACTAGAGAAATATTGGCTTCGGTCAATTTTCAAGAAATCTGCTAAATGCCTTCTTGCCGTTGCACTAATATTGACATCATAAGCAATGATAGACATAATTTGGTCTAACCCCATAAGTACTGACCCAAAATGCTTCGAGCTGATGTAGGGTTGTTGAAGGGGATCAAGCTTGTGATTGACAAACATCTGCCAGTTTGGGAAAGTGGCCTGCCAATGCTTACGAAACTCTTCATAGTCATCATTCACTTTTTTTATGAAATCATTGTGGTTGTATCTTTTCGGACCATAACTTGCAACAACTGTTTGGGAATCCAAAATGAACCCATCACTTCCTCTGTCTTTTCTAGGACGTGTAGGGCTAAAACCACTGGGCGAATATTTAGCAAGGAGCAATTCTTTTACAAAATCCTCAAAATCGAATCCTTGTAGATTTTCAATTCTGGAAGCAAAAATGGTTTGGATTGCCTGATTCATCTTTTTCAAGGGTAAATTTAAGAATGTGAAGCACTAAGATGAATGTCCCAAAAGTAGATAATTTTCCACATTTTATCCCCGCCCACTCTCCCCCACCAACTTTCTCACATCCGCATTGAATTTCTCCGCCTGCATCAAGTCTTCCAGCGTCAGGTGCATCCGGTAGCGCCAGTAGTGCTTCGGGTTGGCGGGGACGTTGATGCGCTCGTCGTGCGGGTTTTCGCGGCGCAGTTTTTCGTCGCTGCCGAGCAGGTCTTGCAGTTGAAAAATCGCCCACATGGCCGGGGAATGGAAGTGTTGGGCTATGACGGCGCGATTGAGCCACGCCTCGCAGAAGTAAGGCGCCGTGCCTTCGTAGCCGAGCGTCTCGTTGAAAAAACGCTGCGAGAGTTCGCGGTTTTCCTCCCACCAGCCGCGTATCGTGCTCATGTCGTGGGTGCTGGGTGTCACCACGGAAAGATAAGGCGCGTCTTTTGGGTGGAAAAAAGTCAGGCCAGTTTGCTTGGGCATCCGCTGCACTTCGAGGCTTAGGATGCCGAGTTCGTTCATCACGTCGGGCACGCAGTGCGGCACCATGCCGAGGTCTTCGCCGCAGATGAGCATATTGGTGGAGCGTTTCAAATCCGGCAATTTTTCGAGCGCCTCTTTTTTCCAAAATTCATCTTGACGGCGATAGAAATAATTGATGTAGAGATTTTTGAGCGGCTCTTTCACCTCATCAGGCAAGTGCTGGAACGAAGTGGTTTTCTCGATGCCAAACCTGAAATGGTATTTGCCTTTTTCTTCCTGAAAGAGCAGGACGTTGGAAATCAGGTTGTACAACCCGTCGCGCAATTTTTCATTTCTTTCATTCGCCACTTGCTCGCCGAACCACGCCTCCACTTTGCGCTGGGTGGCAAATGCCGCCTTCAAAGCGTAGTGGTGGCTGTTTTGTTTTTTCTCCAAAAAATGGTCGCGCACGAAGGGTACCTCGTCCTCGCCAAAAATTTCCCACAACACCCGCTCGGTGATGTACGGCTCGCACAAACGGCTGTGATTGAAGCCGATGCCCGCGTCGTGAAACTCCTTTTCCGCGACCGGGAGGGCCGGGACGAACTGCCCGAGAATGCCCTCCACTGCGTCTAGCGGGATGCTCCAGATGCGGAAGAAGCCGAGAATGTGGTCAATGCGGAAGGCATCGAAGTAGAGGCTCATTTGCTCGAAGCGCTGCCGCCACCAAGCAAAACCGTCGCGCTTCATGCGCTCCCAATTGTAGGTCGGGAAGCCCCAGTTCTGGCCTTTTTCGGCAAAATCGTCGGGTGGCGCGCCAGCCTGTTTGTCCATATTGTAGAGTTCTGGCGCGACCCAAGCGTCGCAGGAATAGCGGTAGATACCGATGGGGATGTCGCCTTTCACGGCGATGCCGTTGGCGTGGGCGTAGTCGGTCGCCGATTTGAGTTGTAGGTGCAAGTGCCACTGCACGAAGAGGTGGATGGCGATTTGGTCGAAGTCGTTGACAGATTTTGGAGTGTTTTTTTTGACAGGATTTACAAGGTTTGCAGGATTTAGGGGTGAGAAAAGTTTTTCTACTTCGGCGGCCTTGTAGGTTTGGTGCGACGGCCACTGATTGAAATCCGCCGTGCCGTTCGCATCGCGCAGCCAACAGAAGGCGGCGTAGGGCGCAAGCCAGTGTTTGTTGGCCTCGTAATATTCGAGCCATGCTGCGTCGTTGAGCCAATCGGCTTTTTGCAACTCGTAGAGTTGGCGGATGATGTCCCATTTTGTTTGCAACACACCTTCGTAGTCAACGGCTTCGAGCGAATTTAACTCCTGTTGCTTTTTCAAAAACGGCTTCAACATCGCGGCGTGTTTCTTCCCGGCCAACTGCTCCATGTTCAGATAAATGGGGTGCAAAGCGAAGGCCGATACCGCCGAATAGGGGTACGAATCGAGCCAAGTGTGTGTGGCAGTGGAGTCGTTGACGGGCAGCAGTTGGATGAGCTTGAGGCCGACAGATTTGGCCCAATCCACGAGCAAGCGCATATCGGCGAACTCGCCCACGCCCCAACTTTGTTGGCTGCGCAGGCTGAAAACTGGGAGCGCCACGCCCGCGCCTTTCCAAGTGTTGTTGGGGAAGCGGGCGTAGTTGTCATGGTGGATGTTGGCTCCCGGATGCGCAAAAACGGTTCGATTTCCGCCCTCTTCGAAGCCTGTGAATCGTCCGGTTTTAGTGTTCCAGATGCCGTATTTGTAGCCGAGCGGGAGTTCTTCTTTTGAAAGGTCGAGGCGGGTCTCCCACCAGTTTTCATGTTTGGAAAGCAGGATTGGCGCGGCGCTGTCCCAGTTGCGAAGAGCCGTTCCGTGTCCCAATAGGCAAGGTACTTCGTCGGCTTTCAGGAGCGGGATTTTCACGCGAAAAATGTGCGTGAATTGGGCCTTTGGCGAGGTGCTTTTGGCAGCGTGACTGTCATTTTTTGGGAAAAATATTTGTCGAAACGGCTGTGTGTCAAACACGTTTTCCACTGCCCCGACGGGGTTGTAATAGTCGAACACCGTCACGGAACCGGCGGGAAGCTCGGCAGGGGCGATGATGCGTTCAGTGCTAGCCTCCGGTTTTTCGTTGCCGTTGAGGTCATGAAAAATATATGAGTATCGTATCGAAGCGCCGCCTTTTGCCTTTACTTCGATGCTGCCATGCCAGAGGTCGTCGTTCAGGCATTCGAGCGCGACGGACTGCCCGTCGTCGAGGCGGAGGGAGAATGATTCGCCGAATTGGGTGTGGTAGCGGAGGTAGAAGTGGATTTTCATGCAAGGAAATAGGTTTCGCACTGTGGGCTTTTGCCATATAGCTTTGGGGCAAAAGAAGTATATTTTCCTCAAAGTTTCATCTGGCAAATCAGGCAAGCTCCTATACAAAACACCCTTGCTCTCGAATACCGAAACAGTTGCCGTCGCATTGTTCGATTTCGCGGCGCATCGCGTTTTTGAAGTGCTCGAGTTCGGCTATTTTTTCTTCCATCTGCTCGATTTTTTCCCGACCCATTTTTTTCAACATTTCGCAAGAGGCCAAGTTGCGCTCAAACAATGCTAGCACTCCGCCGATTTCTGTCAGCGTGAACCCGATGTGTTTCAGCTTTTTGATGTGAGCCAAGCGCAGGAGTGTTTCCGCAGGATAGTCTTTGTAAGCGTTGGGCAAGCGATTTTTCCGACTCATTTTGAGCAGGCCAAGTTTTTCATAATATCGAATCGTGTCGCGTGAAAATCCGCTTTTTTCCGATAATTCTCCAATGAGCATGGTGTCTGAAAAAAATTTTTTTGCCAAAAAGGCTTGACATTGGACTATACTCCAAGCCTCAAATTTGTGTAAAAATTGGTTTCACATGAAAAAGACATTTGTTTTTGGAGGGCTTTCATTGTTTGCGGCAGCGATGTCCGTGCTTGTTTACAGCCAGCTTCGCTCCTCCACGTCGCCTACGGGCGAGTTTTGCTCCATCAATTGCAGGGGCAAAAATGCCTGCTGCGCGGGGGCTGATAGCGAGAAGCCTATCTCTTCTTGCTCGCTTTCTGCCGAGGCGCAACACGAGCGCCTGAACGGGCTGAGCGCGGCTTTGTTTTCAAAGGCTCAATCGTCGGCAGAGTTGCCCGATGGCTTCGAGCTTGTTTTTCCCGACGACGACGGCACCCGCTCGGAGTTGGAGGCCTTCGTCGCTTTCGAGCAAAAATGTTGCTCCAACGCGACTTGGGAATTAGCCCCCTTTTTTGCAGAACGAGCCATCCGGTTGCGCATCACTGGCGATGCCGGTTTCAAAAAGGAGCTTGCCCGGGCGCTCCCGCGACTGGGGCAGGATTAGCGGAAGGGGTCTGAAAACATCGCGCCCTGATTATTCGTCCGACGATTTCAATTCGTCGGACGATTGTCTTGGTGGGTGGCTTGGCTTTTCTTCCGGCAAGGTCAGCCAAAAATTGTTCACGCCCTCGCCTTGCACGAGCGAAACGGCTTGTTCGTTCAAGAGTTCGAGCAAGGCCAAAAAGGTGACGATGGCATGGATGCGGTTTTCCAACGACAAGAAGAGGTTTTCAAAATTGGCTTTTTTGCCTTTTTTCAATTTTTCCAACAAATAACCACGCTGCTCCTGAATGGTGTAGTTGTAGTTGTAAACGGTGTGGATGCGCTTGGTTTTTTGGTCTTCCTCGAATCGCGTCAGCAGGCGCTCGAACACGCGCAGCAGTTTGTAGAGCGTGACGGATTCCATTTCGGCATCGGCGAGGGCGGTTTCGGCGAGTTTGCGGAGTTCGGTGGTGGCGTAGCCGCGCGGGCTCATAAAGGCACGCACCTCTTCGAGGCGGCGAAGTTCGTCGAGCACGCTTTTGTAGCGTTTGTATTCGAGCAGGCGGTCCACGAGTTCGCGGCGGGGGTCTATCTCGTTGCCTTCGTCGTCGAGCTGTTTGCGTGGCAGCAGCATCTTGGCCTTGATGCGCATGAGCGTGGCGGCCACGACGATGAATTCGGAGGCCAAGTCAATATTCATCGCTTCCGCTTGGTGCAGATAGCCGAGGAAGTCGTCGGTGATTTTGGCAATCGGGATGTTGTAAATATCCAATTCATCCCGCTCGATGAAGAAAAGGAGCAGGTCGAACGGGCCTTCGAAGGCAGGGAGTTTTATGGTAAAGGTGGAAATCATTATGGGTCATTAAAAGGGTCATTGGGGGTAATTAAAGGTCATTGGGGGTTATTAAGAAGGGTCATTGGGGGTAATTAAGGGTCATTAGAGGGGTCATTGGGGAGCATTAGAGACATTTTCAGACTGGCAAATGTAGGAAAGAGGTTGTCGAATTCGTGAAGCAAGTTTGCGCCTTATCTTCGCCCAACATATAAATCTCCTTTTTTGCTTGAGCAGCATTATTGGGCAGGTGGCCAACAACAACAAAATACCCTTAATGACCTTTAATTACCCCCAATGACCCCTCTAATGACCCTTAATGACCCTTAATGACCCTTTTAATGACACTCTAATGACTCTTTACCTCATTCCCACGCCCATCGCTGAAAATGCCTTTCACACCATTCCGCCTTACGCGCAGGACATTGCGCGCGGTTTGGATGTTTTCGTTGTGGAAAGGGCAAAAACGGCGCGGCATTTCATCAAAAGCCTGAACCCGTCGAGGCCGATTCAGGAGATGGTTTTTGTTGAACTTCCTGAAAATCAAAATTCGGACGACGCGGAAAAAACTTTTCTCGAAGCGATGAAAGCCGGCAAGGACGTGGGCTTGCTATCCGAAGCAGGTTGCCCCGGCGTGGCCGACCCGGGGGCCGCGATTGTGGCATTGGCACATAAGGAGGGCGCAAAGGTAGTGCCGTTGGTGGGGCCATCGTCGCTGCTGCTGGCCTTGATGGCTTCGGGCATGAACGGCCAACGGTTTGCCTTTCACGGCTATCTCTCGCCCAAGCGCCCCGAGCTCGCCCGCGACTTGCGCCGTCTCGAAAGCCTTGCCCGCCAACACGACCAGACACAGGTTTTTATCGAAACACCTTACCGCTCGCAAATGGTGCTGGAGGTGGCGCTGGAGCATCTGGCCGCCGACACTTGGTTTGGCGTGGCGCAGGATTTGACTGGCGCGGGAGAGATGGTGCGCTCGTTGCCGGTGCGGGATTGGAAGAAGAGGGAAAGGAAAGCGTTGGAAAAGTTGCCTGCGGTGTTTTTGGTGTATCGCAAATCGTAGATGAAGCCGCTTCGTCGGTCGCTTGCAGGAAGCGGTTGAGAAGAACCCAGCTCCTCAATATCCGGCATGACGGCTACTTTGGCCAGTTGGATGTTTTATCTTGATTTGCTAAGATTTGTCAGGTGGCCATGATTGATGTCCTTGATTTTAAGCAGATTTCGCCTCATACTCCCCGCAATCCACCCGCAGCTCATGGTTGGCCAAGGGTTTGTTCAGAAACCGACAAAAATGTCCGTTGCCTGTGTTTTGATAAAACCGGCAGGAAAAACACATCCGCTGCATAGCGATGATGCCGGCGCGTTGCAGGTGTCCGATGATACCGAGCAATTGTTCCAGCAGTGGCCCTTGGTCGGCTGCCGGTACCGACGACACGCCCCGGAGCATGGGAGCGGCGAAGTCAGCGGTTTGGGCCACCGCGTCCATGCCCGCGACGGTCAGGTGCAGGGTATGACTGCGCGTGTCGGATTCGTCGGGGTTTCGTTCGAGCAGTCCCTTTTGCTCTAGTGACTTGACCGCCTCGCTGACGGTGGGCTTGGTCACGTTGAACTCTTGCGCCAACTGGCTGACCTTGCACTTGTCGTCGGTGTGAAAACGCACGAAGAGCAGAATCTGGATTTGGATGGGACTGATGCCCAGCACTTTGGACTTGTCCCAAAGCAACGCGCGGAACGCCTCGGCGAGGCGTTCCAGCGCGGCCACGATTTTGAAGTCGGGGCTGTGTATCTGGGCTTGCGGGTCGAATATGCTCATGCGCTTGGTTGACGTATTTGTGTGGCGACGAAACGGAGGCGCCGTGCCCAGCACAGCGCCTCCACAAGACGGGAAAGCACAAAAGTAGTGTACGCGCTATGCACTCGCACTGCTTGTCAGTTGCAGCCTTCCATTTCGATAATGTAATACCCTTTTTTGAGAATGGCGGCCTCGATGGGGCCTTTGGCATTTTCGACGTGGCAAAAGCGACATTCCTTCGCCGTGAGCGGTTGGCCGGCCTGGCCTTTCGAGGCGAGATATTCTCGTCCGTAGGCGTAAATTTTTTCCAAATCCCGCTCGTTGGCATCTACGAGGATATCGAAGTGCATGATACCGCCCTGTTTTTTGGGCACATAAGTGTCGTAAACGGCCACTTTCATGGCAATATCGGATGTTGTTGTCATGTCGGGTTTACTGTTTTTGGAGGACAGGCCGAGCATCGCCGTACCGCCGATGCCGAGCCAGAGCAGCCCTTTGAGCAGGAAGAGGGCAAAGCCCGCGAGTCCAAATTTTTTGAAAAAATTTTTGTTGAGCATGGTGATGGTGTGGTGATAGGTTGGTGAACGTTGGACTTGTTGCGGTGGAGGGCTTTGAGTGAAGGGGATTGTCATTTTTTCGACTGGCAAGGCAAATTTTGCAGTCGAAATCGGGCATATTCGGCGAAAAATTTAACGAAACCAGTCGGAAAAAGGACTTTCCCATTGCCAAAGGCCTGCACCGCAACAAGTCTATCAAAACTCGCCCTCCTTGATGTACGGATGGCACCACAGCAGCGCGGTGAGGGTCACGGCCTTGAACCACGCGGCGTACATGGCTTCCACTTGTTCGGCGCTATGGCCTTTTTTGCCAAGGAAGCCCTTGATGGTGAATGTGATGGGGAAGATGAATGCCACGAGGTAGCGGAAATGCACGATGGGCACGGCCTGAACGCCGTCGGTGCGGTTCTTTTTGGCGCTGTGGTGGCGCAGGGCGATTTCGTGCTGATAGTTGAGCCAATCTTGGTCGTAGTCGCGGTTGCAGAGGTCGAGAATCCATTGACCGAAGCGTTTGCGCACGGCGCCGAGGTAGTCCATGTTGGGGGTGCCGTTGTGAGTGAAATAATGCACCAAGTGCGGATGCCCGCCCACAAACCCATACCAGAGGTCGAGAATGGCATCGGTTTGGTCGGCCAACACGTCGCCGGCAAGGCGCAGGTGGCGCACATCGTCGTCGGTGAACAGCACGGTTTGTTTCAAAAGAGCGAGGTCGGCGAGGGTAACGGGCGAGGTGGCTACTTGGCCGTAGGTGTAGCCTGCGATGTTGTTGGACATGGTTTTAAAAATTTAAGACGATGATTTTAATGTTTGGAATCCGAACTATTTTTGTTGCGACAAAAGTATGTTAGTTATCCGAACTAAAAAAACATTGCCTAAGGGAATTTTTTAGGCGAGATTCGCCCCGTCGCGAGGCGTGCCTAAAAGACAAGCGTTGGGCACCATCAAAAAAATTCACCATGATACCGGACAACAACAGCGCAGCGGAGCCCCACCCCTTGTTTCCGAGTGGCGAATGGGAGGGGTTTTACACCTACAGCTGGTCGAAGCAGCAGCACCTTATGGCCTTTTTTCTGGATTTCCGAAACGGCATTGTCACGGGCAGCGGCGCCGATGATGTGGCGCCCTTTGATTGGCGCGGTGTGTACGATACGAAGGAATTGCTTTGCAATATGATAAAACACTACGCCACCCACATCGTCCGCTACGGCGGCTACGTGGACGAAAACGGCATCTGGGGAACTTGGCATATCGGCGCCGGGTGGTCGGGTGGTTTCCACTTGTGGCCAAAGCCCGGTACGGAAGCGGAGCAGGCAGCGGATATCGTGTCGGAACAATTGCCTGTGAAGCCGGTGACCGTGCTTGTTTAGGCGAGTTGTCTGTCAAAACCGACCTGCGTCCACATCCTTCAAAAACGCGCTCAGCCCTTCCATGTAGTTTTTTTGGTCATCCCACATGCACATGTGGCTGCCGTTGGGGCAGAGCAGAAAGCGACCCTTTTGCACGGCCGTGGAAATCCATTTCATGTGCTCGGGGTCCATGGTGTCGTGTGTGGCGCCGATGCTGAGCGTGGGCACTTTGATGGACGGCAGCCGGTCTTTCACATCCCACTTTGCCAGCCGCCCGGCGATGCCGAACTCGCTGGGGCCTTGCATGGTCACATACAGGCTGTGGTTGATCTTGTCGAACGCGCGGTTCACGGCATCGGGCCACTGCTCCAACGGGATGCGGCAGACGTGCTTGGCGTAAAAATTCGGCAGGAGCAGTTCCATGTAGCGCGGGTTGTCGTAATCGCCCTTAGCCTCAATGGTTCGTATCTCGGTCAGCACTTCCGGGGCCATCTGCTTGGCCAGCACATTGGCGGCGTATTGGCCGTATTCGGGGCAGCTCGCCATCATGTTGGAAATAATAAGCCCTTTGAGGTTGTCCTGATATTTGAGCGCGTACTGCATGGCGAGTATGCCTCCCCACGAGTGCCCAAGTAGGAAAAAGTTGTCTTTGGTGAGGCCCAAGGCTTGGCGCACGGTTTCCACCTCTTCCACATAGCGCGGCAAATCCCAGAACGTCGTGTCGTCGGGATTGCTGGAGTTGCCCGTGCCCAACTGGTCGTAGTAGATGAACTCGATGCCTTCGGCGGGCAGGAAACTTTCCATACACTCCCAGTACTCATGCGTGCAGCCGGGGCCGCCTTGCAGCAGCAGCAGTTTGATGCGGGGATTGTTGCCGAAGCGTTTGGTCCACAGGTTGAAATCGCCCTTGTCCGTTTTGAGCGTGACGATTTTCACCCCGCCGGTTTGTACGCCCGGCTCTGTATGCGCAAAATAGGATTGCAGGGTAGGCTCGGCGTTTGTACCGGACGTGTTTTTGCCGCAGGCGGCCAAAAGCATCAAAAAAGCGAAAAGGAGGATGCCGATGTTTTTCATAGTCGAAGTTGTTTTATGTTGAACGGTCAACGGGAAACTGTGCCGACACGACCATTTTCCGAATCAGGGATATCTGCCCCAAATGGTAATAACTGTGCTCAATGACTCCTTCGATGTTGCGCTGGTAGTTGCCGTATTTCTCGTCCACGAAGGCGCTGTCCAACTGAGCGTCGTCCATTTGCTCCACATGTTTGGCGAACCGCTCGGCATTGTCGAGAAAAGTCTCGACCAACGCGTTCCAGTCATTTTCCGATTGGATTTCGGGGAGGTCGAAACTGTACTTGTCGCGGATGTCGAGCGGGCCGCCCTGAAAGACCTGGATGAGGCCTTGTAGGTAATAGTTGATGTGGAAAGTCAGCAGCGCGATGGTGTTCAGGTCGCCGATTGGGGTGGTTGCCTGCACCCAGTCCACACGCGCGAGTTGATCCTTGAAGTTGGTGTTGGCTATCCAAGTCCCGCTCAGGAGGACTTCACGCAGCCGAGCGGCCAATGCTTGTGCTTGGGTCATGGTGGGCGGTGTTTTTATGTGTTTTGCAGGGCAAAGGTAGATCAATCGCTCATGGCGCACACTATATGCCAATTTGGTCACGCTACCGGACATTTTTCCAACCGCAGAGACGCAGAGACGCGGAGGATTTCTAAAAATCTGATTTTCAAAAAAATAAAAACGCTGCGTCTCCGCGTCTCCGCGGTGAATTTGAAATTGTCCAGTAGTGTTCGATTCGCTTCCCCAGAGCCGGGATTCCCGATATTTGCACCATGACAGACTCCGCCGCCACCGCCACCCTCAAAAACACCGAAGCCCCACCCGCCCCTTGGGAACAGGCAGCCGCCCACGCCATCCGCTCGCGCAAGCGCATGGCCTTGCGGGACTACATCGCTACACTCGACCCGGAGCGGGACTGCCAGCAGATCGCCTACCTGAGCGCCTGCTACGAGTTTCCGTGGGACACCACCCGTGCCCTCGAACTGGCCCTGTTCCGCGTGTTTGGCGTGGCCAAGGGCACGCCCCTGCTCGTGCAGACGGGCGAGTTTGTGCAGCGCACGCAAAAACGCTACGACGACACGGTGCTCATCCTCTCCGAGATACTCGAAAGCGGCGGCTACGACACCCCGCGCGGCCATGCCGCCCTCGTGCGCATGAACAAGCAGCACGGCCGCTTCCAAATCCCCAACGACGAGTACCTGTACACCCTCTCCACCTTCATCCTCGAACCCATCCGCTGGAACGAGCGCTACGGCTGGCGCCCGCTCACCGAAGCCGAGCGGCAGGCCTCGTACTACTTCTGGCGCGAAGTGGGCCGCCGCATGGGCATCCGCGACATCCCGGAGAGCCTCGAAGCCTACGACCGCTTCAACCGCGAATATGAAGCCGCCGAGTTCCGCTACTCGCCCGACAACGAGCTCATCGCCCGGGCCACGCGCAACCTGTTCCTGTCGTGGTTTCTGCCGCGCTGGCTGTACGGGCTGGGCGCGCCGGTCGTCCATGCGCTGTTGGACGACCACCTGCTCGCGGCCGTAGGCTTGAAGCCCGCCCCGCGTTGGCTCCAGCACCTCGTGCGCGGGGCTGTACGCTTGCGCGGTCGGCTCGTGCGTCTGCTGCCGCCGCGCCGCGAGCCGCGCCTGCTGACGAAAATACCCACCCCGACGTATCCGGGCGGGTATGTGATCGGGGAGTTGGGGGCCGGTCAGTAAGCAGTAGAAATGCCTGCGCCGCTCACTTTTTCTATCCCATCAACTTCCGCCGCTCCAAGTACTCTTGGGCGTTTCGCAGGGCTTGGTGCAGGCGCTTTTCCAATTCTTTTTTGGGCGGCAGGTCTGTCCAGTACTCGGCCACGACGATGCCGTCTTTGTGCAGTTCGAGCAGTTCCACTTGTTCGCGGCTGCTCTCGGCGCACAGAATCAGGCCTACGGGTCGTTCTTCGGCCTCCTGTCTCTCGTAGCGGTCGAGCCATTTTAGGTAGAGTTCCATCTGCCCTTTGTCGGCGGCTTGAAATTTGCCCAATTTCAGCTCAATCGCCACCAAGCGTCGGAGCCTGCGGTGGAAAAACAGCAGGTCGAGGTAGAAGTCCTCACCGTCAATTATCATCCGCTTCTGACGCTCCACAAAGGCGAAGCCCTTGCCTACTTCCAAGATGAACTGCTCCAACTCCCGCAGAATCGCCTGCTCGAGGTCTTTTTCCAAATACCCGTCCTTCAATTGGAGGAAGTCCAAGATGTAGGGGTCTCGAAACGTGTCCAGAGGCAGGCTCGGCTGTTGGACGACTTGGAGGTTGGCTATTTCGGCCCGCTCGAAGGCTTTGCGGCGGATTTGTTCTCGCAATTCTCGCTTGCCCCACATATTTTCTGCACAGGCGTGGGCGTAAAACAACTTGGCTTCCAGTCTCTTAAGCGGCAGGATTGCGATGATGTGCGACCAACTCAATTGTCGTGCCACTGGCACGACAATTTCCTCGTCCTCGAACTGCTCGGCGAATTGCATCATCCGGCGGAGGTTTTTCTCCTGGAAACTCCTGCCGTAATGCTGTTCCAATCGGGCCGCTACGGCGGGCACGATTTGCTGGCCGTACACGGCGCGCTTGTTTTGCAAAATTTCGGTATTGATGCGCTGGCCTATCTGCCAGTACAGCATCACCACGGCGCTGTTGGCCACGATGGCCACCTGCCTGCGACTCTGCTCGATGAGGGTGCTGAGGTCTTGAAACAAAGGCTCTTCGGGCGATGGGGGCGGTATTTTCTTGATGCTTTTCATGGTGTTGCTTGCATTTGCATGGCTTATCCGAGGCATAAGCCTGTTGAGAAAAATACCCACCCCGACGTATCTGGGTGGGTATGTGATTGGGGAGTTGGGGGCGGTCAAATAAACTTATCGTCGCGGCAACCACCACCCCAACCAAAGTCCTACCAGCCCCCAAGCAACGAGCGCGTCAATGAGGTAGGCCATGGAGCTGGTCTCGAACCAGATGCTGTTCAGGTACGGGATGGTCAGGTAGCCGATGATGCCCACGGCCAACGATGCTTGCAGGGCCGTGCGCAGGTTGAGCGTTTGGAACTGCAAAAGCAGCCACACGAGCAGCCACGCAGCGAGCAGGTCCACTACAAAGCCCCGGAACATGCTCATGCCCATCTCCATGCTCATGGACTTGTGATAGGTGATGTGCACCCACGGCTTGCCCGCATAAGGCTCCATGAATTTTTGCTCTTGGTCCATGGGCGTGCCGGGCGGCGGTAAGGGGAGCATGTAGGTGCCTTCCTCGCTCAAGTTTTCGCTTAGAAAGGCGACAATTTTGTCCTGATTGGGCGTGTAGCCGAATTCGGACTTGTGTACTTGCAGCATGGCCCACGACAGGAATTGCCACACGAAGAGAATGATGCCGCCGACGAGTGTTCCAACAAGTTGTTTTTTCATGGCAGTATAATTTTAGATGTTAACGATGCTGCAAAAGTAAAAATCACGATTTGAAAACAAAAAGTTTTTTAAATTTTTTAACTCGAGCTCGAAGATATTTGACCTGACAGATGGCGCTTGACTAAACTGATTCCCTGCCACTCTCGGTTTGCAAGAGGTGTCATCTTTTGCGGAACGAAAAAGGTGACATCTCGGCCTGTCCTTGATATGTCACCCCTCCATGCTTCCGGGATGACACCTCAGAACCCGACAAAGCGAGCATCGCCGACTGATTCCCGATTTTTATCAACTTTTCACCTCTTTGAGGTACTAAAATGACTTTATGGAAATCAAACGTTTGCGGCATTTGAATTTTTGTGACCACTCAGGCAGGGGCAGCGCCCCGAAAAATCGGTAGGAGATGCTCTATGTTGTTTGATGGAGGGCAGCGCCCCGGAATGTGTTTCAGGGCACCGTCGCTGGATTTTCAAAAGTTTCAACTCCGAACTCACGTTTTTTTAATAAAAAAATTTCCAAAAGAACAAGGCCGGGGCAGGCTCGAAGCCCACACCCGGCACTTGTCCAGATACCCATTGAATCTGCTTGTTTGATGCCTACCGAGCAGGTCACTTGCCTGCCGCTTCGGGCGCTTCTTGTACCAGGGTCACAGAGTCGAATTCGATGAGCCACTTGCCGCCAACTTTGTGCACAACGGCGGTGTCTTTGCTCTTGCCTCCCACCTGCTGGCCGCCGATTTTCATGCTGCTCGTCGTGTCCCAGTCCAACAGCGCGACATCCGGCGTGATGAACCGCACCGACAGGTTGGACGGCGTGAATGTGGGCTTTTCATCGAACATTTGCGACATGCCGGCCCACATCTCGCGAATTTCTTTTTTGCCCGACACCTTGCGGCCATCCGGGCCAACCTCGGTGGCATTGTCGGCATAGAACGTCAGGGCTTTTTCTACGTCGAGGGCTTGATAGGCGGCCCAAGCCTCGTTCCACATTTTTCGGACGGCGGCCTCGTCGGCAGCTGTTTGGGCTTGTGCGTTTGGGGTGAACAGTGCGAAAAAGCAAAGGGTGAGGGTGCTGAACAAGATGTTTTTCATTGTTTGAAAAAATTAAAAAGTGAGTGAGATAGTTTGAAAATTCGTGTTTTTGAAGGGTTTCTTAGCCGTTGTGGTTGGGTAGCTTCAACAAAGTCCGGCGTGCTTGAACCCAGGATGCGAACCCGACGGCTCCCACCGCCAAGCCGACGATGAGCAGTGAAATCTCGAACAGTTGCATGGTTGTAGAGTCAAAGTGAAAAGAGGATAGTGTAGGTGTCCACAGGTCATTTCGCCGGCAGCGCCTGTACGTTGTTTTCGAGCACGGGTACCGTCTGCAAGTATGCCCAGATGGCGCTGATGTCGTCGTCGCTGAACGCGGCGAAGCGCGGCATGGCGGGGCTGAGGATGCGCCCGTCGGGGCGCTGACCGGTCTGCACGGCGAGGCGGAACTGCTCTTCCGTCCATTGGCCAAGGCCAAAGTCTTTGCTCATGGTGAGGTTCGACGAAAGAACGACGTTGAAGGAAGGGTCATCCACCTGGTTGCCGCCGCCAAAGAAACCCGCCGAGTTTTCGGGTGTAAAATCGTCGTTGGTTTCAAAACTGGCTGAGTGGCACTTGAAGCAGCTAAGCATCGCGGTCGCCAGATATTTGCCGTAGGCGACCTTGTCGGTGGTTGCCGGCGTTTCAATGGGTTTGATTTCTTGAAATTTGGGTGCGAACAATCCGAACTTGACCAAGGCCTTTGCCAAAAAACTGTACTTGACCGGCGGCGGGTCGGACTCGGAGGGCTGCATCAGCGGCGCGTCGGAGCGCAGGTAGGCGATGAGCGCGCCGAGGTGTTCGTCCGACAGGTTGGGCAGCAGCATGTAGGGCGCCCAACTGCCGGTACGCGTCACGCCCGTGCGGAGCAAGTAGGCTAATTCGCCATCGGTGTAGGCGCCGATGCCCTTGTTGGGGTGCTGGGTGATGTTGCGCGACCAGATGACCCCAAACGGGTCGTCGGGCTTGCTGAACAGGCGACCGCTCAGTTTGCCGTCGTCGCCCAAATGGCAGAGCGTGCACTCCACTTCGACGATTTTGCGACCGACGGCCAGCGCAGCCGAGTCGGTCGGTATCACGACCGGAAGGGACTTGGGCGCGTAGGTCGGCATCGGGGTGAATTTGACCCAGGCAGCGACGCACAGGAGCAGCAGCGCGAGCGTTGCGAGCAAATAGCCGAGGACTTTGAAAACCTTTCTCATGGTGGGTATCTGTTTTGAACGTTTGAAAATGGCCGCAGGAAGTACGTCCCGATTGACAGGACAAAGGTGGGGGCGCTCCGGACGCGGGAGCGTCGGCAGGTCTGCGTAAAGTGGGTACGCAGATGTGCGTAATTGCTGTGAAAAGGAGGGCTAAACCAGCTTATTCCGCAGGGCAAACTGCGTCAGCCCCGCAATGCCCTGCACGCCGAGTTTGTGGACGATGTTGTTGCGGTGAGTGTCCACGGTGCGGGGGCTGATGAAAAGTTGCTTGCCGATGTCGGTGCTGGAGAACCCCTGCGCCACCAAGCGCAGGATTTCGATTTCGCGCTCTGAGAGCTGGGTGAGCAGTTGCGCGTCGGGGTTGTGGGCGGGCTTCAATAACGTGAGCGCGACCTCGGTGGCCAAGTACTGCTCGCCGGCAGCCACGCGGCGGATGGCCTCGCCCAATTCTTCCAGCGAGGCGTTTTTGAACAAAAACCCGCGCACGCCTTTTTCTACGGCTTCCTGCACCAATTCCTTGCTCTGGAGCATGGTGAGCATGATGGTTTTCACGCCGAAAAAATCGCGGCTGATGTGCTCGGCGGCTTCGAGGCCGTTCATCACGGGCATCTCGTAGTCGAGCAGCACCACGTCGGGTTTGGCGCCGTTGCGCAACTGACTGATGACCTCCTTGCCGTTGGCGGCCTCGCCCACGATGTCCACAAAGTCGAGTTCTTCGAGCAGCGCCCGAAAGCCTTTGCGCACGAGGTGGTGGTCGTCGGCGAGCAGGATGGAGATGCGGTTGGTAGTCATGGACAGTGAACGAGAGACGGTGGACGGTTTGGGTTATACGGGCACCCGCACGACGGAGACGGTGCCGCGGGGGGTGTTTTTTTCGGAGAAAAACTCGCCGCCGAGCGCGCCGGCGCGGCTGAGGATGTTCAGGATGCCCATGGTGCCTTTTTGGCGGGCTTTTTCAAAATCGAAGCCCCGGCCGTCGTCTTCCATGCGCAGCACCAGGTGGTCGCCGCTGCGGAACAGCCGCACCAGCACCTTGCTCGCCTCGGCGTGCCGCACGATGTTGTTGAGCAATTCCTGTGCGATACGGTACAGGCCCACTTGGGTTTTTTCGTCGAGCGCGTTGGGCAGGTCTTGGCTGTCGAATTGCACTTGCAACCCGGCGGGTTGGGCCGTATGGCGCAGCAGCAGTTCGAGGCTGGGGGCGAGGCCGTGCTGCTCGAGGGTGGGCGGCATCATGGTGTGGGCGATGCCGCGCACCTCGGTGCAGGAGGCATCGAGTTGGGCGTTGAGGTCGGCGAAGCGGTCGGTTTCTTCCGGGGCCACTTTGCCGATGCGGCGGCCGAGGGCATCGAACCCGAGTTTGAGGGCCACCAGCTCTTGCGCGATGCCGTCGTGCAGGTCTTTGGCGATACGCTTGCGCTCGGCTTCCTGCGCTTCGATGACGGCGCTCAGCCCGAGTTTTTGCTCACGGATGACGGCGGCGTCGAGTTCGGCTTTTTTGCGGAGGGTGTAGCGGTTCCAAAACAGATAGCCGAACACGAGAAAGGCTGCCAGTGCGGCTATCAGCGTGTAAATGCCCACGCGCTGACGGAAGTTTTCGGCGCGTTGCTCGCTGAGTTGCCGCTCCTTTTTTTCCAAGCCGTATTTGGCTTCGATGTTGGCGACTTTGCTCAGGTTGTCCTTGTCGGCCATGGAGTCTATGCGGGCCGAGTAGGTTTTGTGCCAGTGGTAGGCGTTTTTGTAGTCGTTCAAGCCCGCGTAGGCGTTGGCAAAGTTTTCATAGTAGGGTTCGAGCGGCTCCTGCAAGTTGAGTTTCTGCATGATAGCCCAACCGCGTTGGTTGACCTCCAGCCCTTTGGCGTATTGGCCGAGACCGATGTAGGCCGCGGCCATGTTGCACAGCGGGTACACCATGTTGGCCTCGCGGTTGGCTTCTGTCAAATAAGCCATCGAACGTTCGCACCATTGGATGCTTTCCTCGTAGCGTTTTTGCTCGTTGAGCACGTGGCCCATGCCGCCGCACACGACGCCGGCCACCATCTTGTTTCCGTATTTCAGCGCGACGGCAATGGCCGTGTCGGCGTAGGCGATGGATTTTTCGGAATCGCCTTTTTTGCCGTAGGCTACGGACAAGTTGTTGAGGGTGAACATACTGCGCTTCTCTTCGCCCAGTTCGCGGCGGATTTGCAGGGCGCGGAGCAGCATGCTGATGGCCTTGTCGTACGCCTTCATGTCGCTGTAGGTGTTGGCGATGTTCGCCATTGTCGAGGCGACGGCGCCCTTGTCGCCGAGCTGTTCCTTTATGTCGAGGCAGCGCAGTTGATATACGATGGCGGAGTCGGGCACTTGCATATCGTGCCAACTGGCACCTATGTTATTTAATGCTCGGGCTTGGCCTTCGAGGTTGTTTGTTTTTGAAAAAATGGCCAACTGCGCGTGAAAGACGGGTATGGAAGCGGAAAAATTCCCCTGATTGCGCAGGCCCTGTCCCCGAATATCGAATGCGTGCGCCAAGCCTTTTTCGTAGCGGGCGGCTTTCGACAGCTGTTCGAGGCTGTCGGCATATCGGAAACAGTCTTCGGGCTTGCCCGAGTCGTCTTGCTCGTCGGCGATGCTGTAGAGCAGGTCAATTTTTTTGAACGGGTCTTTCTCGGCGTGAAAGGCCGTGTACAGGCTGTCGAGCAGGCGGTTGTCTTGAGACAACAGCGCATTGGAGGCGAAAGTGGCCACAACAAAGGCGAATAGGAAATGCCTTTTCGCCGCGTCGAAAGCGCGAGGGTAGAGGAAGGATGCGCAACGCATAGGGTATCGGTGTTTTCGTTTTTCGCTGGTGTTTTTCATACCCGCAACGGGTACATTTCAAATTGTCGCCTCAAATATGGCGAAGTATCATTTCGGGGACAAGTACGACAAGCCCATTTGCAGGCGTGTTTTGCGGGTTAAAAGTAGTCAATAATTAAAATCGAGCGTGTTCAGAAAACTGTGTCATCCCAATGGAGACGATAAGAAAACACAGAGGCACGAAGGGCACAGAGTTTTGGTTTTCAATAATTTACATTCATTTAAGCGCGGCGTGCATTGCGTAAAAAGAAAACATCCGGTATGG
Organism: Saprospiraceae bacterium; assembly: GCA_026129545.1. NCBI lineage: Bacteria > Pseudomonadati > Bacteroidota > Saprospiria > Saprospirales > Saprospiraceae > Saprospiraceae bacterium. The sequence goes on along the minus strand of JAHCHX010000004.1, from coordinate 147,324 downwards.
TTTGACACACTTTTCTGAACACTCTCTTAAAATCCAAAGGTTGTCAAGAGGGTGACGCTTGGCAACGTAATTAACTTTATTGCCCCTCTCTAAAAAGTTTTGAAGTAAAATCGAGCAGCTCGGCGCCGCCCGATGCGCCGTGACCGGGAACGACAAATTTCACGTCCGGGTAAGCTTGCTTCACCGATTCTATGGTTGCCGACCATTCGGTGGTGTCGGCATCGGCGAGGTTGCCCTTCCCGGCGTTCATGGCCTTGACGAGACAGCCGCCAAAGAGTGTTTTCTCCGCGGGCAGGTATGATACGATATTGTCGTGGGTGTGGCCTTTGCCGAAAAAACGGTTTTCCACTGTTCGGTCTCCGCAGAAGAGGGTCAGCATCCAATCGAACCCGTATTGCGGCAGCACCGCCCTTGCGTTGGCGCGAGCAAGGTCAATGGTCAACTGGTTGGCATAAGACGGTATGCCGTGCGCATGAAATGCTGCCAGCCCACCGAGACAATCTTCGTGGAAATGGTTGATGACCACTGCCTTGACGCGCTTTTTCCACTTGTTTTCAATCCAGTGGATGAGTGTTGCGGAAGCGGCGCTATCGGTTGGCGTATCGAAAACAATGGCTTCCCTGTCACGGAAGTAAACCATGCCGTTGCAAGGGACTCGCCCGAACTGTTCGCTCTCGAAGTAGGAAATATGCACAAACACGCCGGGGGTCAGCGCCTCTATTTTCAGGGTATCCGAATGGAGAAGCGGTGGCGCAGGTTTTTTGACGGAAGCACAGGCGGCAAGGAGAAACAGTGCCAAAAAACGAGGGTAAAAGGGCATGGATGGAATGGGATGATTGGAGAATGGGGGGGCGTGCTAAAGGAAGTTTTCGCCGTTCCGTCAGAACGGTACCTAAATGAGCGAGGTATCGTTCCGATGGAACGGCGAAGTAGTTTTATTCGCAGATGCTTCTACTGCCCACTAATCGGTCCAAGCTTGATGCAGGCAACTTTGCACCAGAATCGCTTCCAGCCTTTGCCTCCGCCTTTTCCGGGAAAGTCAGCCTCGCATTTGCCATGGCAGGTGTGTGGGGTTTGTTCTTGTGTGGTTTGGGTGTTTAAATCTGCCTCGATTTTGGCCAATTCGCGCTGGAAGCCGTTGTACTGTTTTTGGCTCATTCCGGCTCCTGCTTGCTGCACGCGTGCGGATAGCCTGATGGCAGATTCGATTATTGGGACGTATGCTGTGGCTTTGCGGTCTTTCTGCATGGATGGGAGCAGCCTTTCCAATTGTTCGCCGGTCTCTTTGGCGGCGGCTACGAAGTCTCGCACATCCGTGCGTGCTTGTGCATTAGCATTGAGCGCGATGCCTATGAAGGCAATAAGGGAACACAGAAATAAAACTTGCTTTCTCATGATGAAATTGAATTTAGAAAAAGGTGAGTTGCTATTGTGCTGACCGAATGATTCTGCTGTGGCTGCCGCTACTTTTCATGCGCTACTTTTTACTACTTCCGTACCGGATAAAAGCATATTGCGCCCCAAACGTCATGCGCAGCGTGGGGATGTACGCTGGCGCGTCGGTGTATATCTCGGGATTTTCGCTCCACACCACCGAGGGCCGCGCCACGAGGCGGAAGTAGTCGTTGGAGTGCAATTTGAAACCGATGCCGAACTCGTAGCTCTTTGTCCGTTGTTTGAACAAGAGCTCGCGCCCCACTTCCGTCAATAGCTGTTGGCGCAGCTCGGCATTGCGAAACGTGATGCGGTCGGGCGGGCTGTCGCTGAAAAAATCGAAGGTCACGCCTGCGTGCAGAAAAACGCAGTGGCACTTGTGGAAACGGTAGTCAATCTTGATGGGGATGGTCCAATAGGCAGGGCGAAAGGCGTGGGCATCGGAGAGGTAGTAGGTGACGGCTTGCTCGTTCTCGATGCGGGTGACGGACTGGCCCGTGTAGGTGTAGTAGTCGTACTCGCGGTAGATTTCCCTGCCCAAGCCGATGCCGAAGGAAAAAGGCCCCCAGGGTGCCTCGGCCTGAATGCCGGGTATGAATCGGGGTTTGATGCCTTCGGTGAACTGGTTGACATCGAATCCCATTTCAAGGCCGACGACGAGCTTGCCAAATGCTTTTTGCGCTTCGAGGTTCGGGGCGAGCAGGCACAGAGCGGCAAGGACGAGCAAGTGTTTCATACGCGGGAGGATTTTTTTCGGAGGTAAGATAGGGTTTAGAGGGCTAACGCTGTCTGGGTTGAGGTTTCAAAATACCCGTATTTTTTCCGAAAATATCCGAATCACAGTTTCTCCAACACAAACGCGGTCAATTTGGTGAATAGGTGGCGCGTGGCGTTTTTCCCGTAGATGCCGTGATTGCGGTTGGGGTAGTAATAAGTCTCGAACTGTTTGTTCGCTTTTATCAAGGCATTTATCATCTCTGTTGTTTGTTGCCAATGCACGTTGTCGTCGGCCATACCGTGGCAGATGAGGTAGTTTCCCCCGCGCAGTTGGTCGGCGAAGTTGATGGGTGAATTGTCTTCATAGCCCCTTGCATTGTCTTTGGTGGTGCGCATATATCGCTCGGTGTAGGCCGTGTCGTACCATTTCCAGTTGGTGACTGGGGCGACGGCCATGGCCATTTTGAACACGTCGTTGCCCTTCAAAATACAGGAGGTGCTCAGGTAGCCGCCGAAGCTCCAGCCCCAGATGCCAATGCGCCCCGCATCCACCCAAGGGAGAGAACCGAAATAGCGGGCTGCGGCGATTTGGTCTTCGGTCTCAAGTTTGCCGAGCTGGAGCTGGGTACACTTTCTGAAGTCGCGTCCGCGAGCGCCCGTGCCTCGATTGTCCACGCTGACCACGATGTAGCCTTTTTGTGCCAACAATTGGTGCCACGCCCCGATGTAGCCATTGTACTGATTCTGAACGGTCTGGGAGTTTGGGCCACCATAAATGTCGAACAGGACAGGGTATTTTTTCGTGCTGTCGAAGTCGGCGGGTTTGAGTATCCAACCGTTTAGCGGCAGTCCTGCTCCCGATGCTGTCGGGGCAAGGTCGAAGGCAAAAAACGCCTTGGGAGCGAAGCCATATTCTTTAGTCAAATGGTGGACGCGCTCATTGTCGGTAAACGTGCGCAGCACTTCGCCATTGCGGCGGCAAAGCGTCACTACCGGGGGGGTGTTGATGTCCGACCAAGTGTGCGTGTAGAAGTCGAAGGTAGGGCTGAAGGTCACTTCGTTCATGCCGAGTTTGGGGGTCATCAATCTGGGTTCGCCGCCCGCGAGCAAGCCTTCCCACACTTGTCGGTCGAGCGGGGTGGGCGTGGCTGTTTGGTAATAAAATTTACCATTTTCTTCGTCCACGCCGTAGAATGCCGTCACATCGAAGTCGCCCAAAGTGAGTGGGCGCACTGTTTTCCCGTCCATGTTTTGCAGATAGACGTGATTGAAGCCGTTGCGCTCGCTTGTCCAGATGAACTGCTGGCCGTTTTTCAGAAAAATCAGGTTGTCGTGGATTTCCACGAAGGCGGGGTCGGTCTCTCGCAAAAGGGGGCGCACGGGTATCCAGTTTTTGTTTTCTGCCGCGTCGTGAAGCACTCGGTTGGAAAGAGCAAGCAGCAGTTCGAGCGTGTCTTGTGGGCGATTGAGCCGCGTGACGACGAGCTGATTGTCGGTCGTCCAATGAATGCGCGGCACATAATCGTCGGCTTCCAAGGCATCTATTTGACCGATTGTGGTACGCGCATCCACATCGTAGATGTGCACGCTGACCACCGAGTTGGGTTCGCCTACCTTTGGATATTTGAATGACGACTGGCGCGGATACATCCCGCCCTCATACCATGTGAGGGGAAACTCTGGCACCTCGCGCTCGTCGAATCGGAGGAAGGCGATTTTGGAGCCATCGGGACTCCATTTCGACGCTACCATGCCCTCGCCGCTGACAGGGCTGAATTCTTCCTCATAAACCCAGTCGGGCAATCCATTGATGATGTGGTTGCGTTCGCCATCGCGAGTGACCTGTGTGGTTTCCCCGGTAGCCAAATCCTTGACGTACAAGTTGTTGTTTGCCACGAAGGCAACATGAGCGCCGTCGGGTGCCAACGCGACAAATTGCTGCTTGCCTGCTTCGAAGACAGATGTGGTGGCCGCTGTCGTGAAGTCGTACACAAAATAGTCGGCCAACACGGAGTGGCGATACACCGATTCTTTTTTCGTGCGCAAGATGAGTTTGGTTTCATCCTCGCTGAACGTGAACTCGTCGTATTCCCGCGCTTCGGGAGGCAGGTTGAGCGGCACCAGCGAATCGAAATCGGCATTGCGCACGTCATGGATGCGCAGCCCTTTGTCGTCGGCTTCCACATAGCGCACCCCGTCTTTCAGAAAATGAAAATGGGGGCCCGGTTCGGGGTAGAACCTGAAATAGACAAAGCAGTCGTCGAGGGTGATGGCTTTTTGCGCGGGAAGCAGCGCGGGAGGCAGAAGGAGGCCCACTATCGTCAGAAGGGCGGCGGGTAAGGCATTTGTTTTTTTCATAGACAACGATTTCGGCAAGGCGAAAGTCATTCATTTTTGGGAAATTCCTGTGGCGATGTGGTTTTGCCGAACACAAGGCGCTCATAAAAACTGTTTGAAAAACGCCATTGCGTGGGTGTGGCTTGACTGCTTTGAGAGCAATGTTATACCTTGATTCGCTAGGATTTGTCAGATGACCATGATTGATTTCATGATTTTGAACAGATTGCGCTTTTAGCCATGCCCAAAACTTGGCGGCGCGAAGTATAAAATAAAATCCACATGAGCGGCCATGCTAAGCCTGTTTTTCAAACACACTTTTAAAAGCCTAGGTAGGTTTTCCACAACCAGACCGGTATTTTTTCAAGAGAAGCGTGCCGCATGGCAAGTGCTCGATGCGACGAATCAGCGGTCAAACACACCTTGCAAAAGGCCTTGTTCTTGATTGTTGGGGAAACAGTATGACCAAAGTTTCTCATAGCCGATACAGCACTCACTTCAAAAACCGATACGTCGCCTTCACCAACAAAATGTTCACGGGCTGCACGTCGAACACATTGCCGAACAGGCTGCGGATGACCGGGGTGTCCAAATCGTGGTACGCATCGGGGGTGGCGCCCTGCGACCACACCAAAAAGATCTCTGAACCGGGGATGTACTCCCAGCGCACCACCAAGTTGGAGCGGAACTGGATAAAATTGAAATCGGGCTTGGAGAATGTGTAGTCGGTCGTGCCGTCGCGGTTTTCGTCCACCGAAAACAAGCCGTCTTTGGCCGTGAGCTCTTGCTCGCCGAACCGATGGAAACGCGTGTCATAACCCTGCGCCAACGGATCGGTCACGATGCCGTAGTGGTTGTACAGCGCCCTGAAAATGAAGGGTTGGCCGTAATACTGGACGGTCAGGTTGGGGGTCAGGTTGTAGGTCAGGCGGCCGGTTAGCGAAAAACTCTGCTGCTTCACCTCGCTCACAATGGTGCGGGTCTCGTCGCCCCGGCGCACAGTTTGCACATACTGGTCTTGCTTCCGCCAGGCGTAGTCGTAGCCGGGGTAAAGGCCGAAACGTAGGGCATCGGTGGCCTGCACATTGATGCCGACGTTTACGCTCCGCGAGGTGACGACGCGCTCGAATCCGTTGAAAAAATTGGCATTGCCGTAGAACGACATCTTTTTCCGCTCATCCGAATCAAAGTAGGCAAACGCTCCATAACCGTTAGGCCGACGCAACGGCGCGCTGCCGCGCAGGGCATTGTTGGAGATATCGTGCGGGTTGAGAAAAAAGCCCGTGCCCACATTCCAGTTGCTCTGAAAAAAGGCGTGTGCATTCACGTTGTAAAACGTGAACAGGTGCCGCCCGCCAAAGTCCCACCGGAACCAGTGGTTGTAGTTGAAGCGTATATTCCGAAACACCGAAAACGGCTGCTGGATATGGTAGCCCGCCCACACAAAGTGGTTCACCTCGTCGGCACTTTGCAGGAAGCCGATGTCGTTCACCTCGAACTCGGGCGAACGCCAGGTGCCGCCCGCCTCGAATTTGACGATGCCGCCCAATTTGTCCGGCTTGCCGCCGTACTTCCCGATTTTGACGGTGCCGCCAGTGCCGGTGAGTGCGGTGCGGGTGGGGTCAAGCCGAAGGTGCGGCGCATTGGCCCGCTGGAAATAGCGCTCGAAACTGCGCTGAGTGGCCAATATGGCTTCCGGGGAGCCTTGCACCCGACTGAAAAGCAGTTTGCCCGTGACGTTCCACCAGCGGCTTTTCCAGAAATGCTGCACGTCCAGCCCGCCGGAGTAGGCGCTGCGGTGCAGCCAATCGAGGCCCTTTTCGCGGTTCACCGCCGTGAAAACAGCGCCGATAATCGTGTTCCCTTGGTCGTAGTCTTTCATCAGCCGCCCGACGAAATAGTTGGTTCGCGGCTCCACCAATTCTTTTCGGCGCTCGCCGTTGCGGTCAATTTGAGCGTTTTCGCGGCGGGTCACGCTTTCCAAAAGACCGACCGACCAGCCTTTTTTGGTTTTTCCCGAAAACTTGGCTGCGCCCAAAATCGAGGTCGCTTGCGGCACATCGGCAAATTCGCCGGGGTTCAAGTGCGGTCGTCCGTGTGGCGCGCCGCCGATCCGTCGGGAGTAGAACAGCAGGTCGCCGTCGAAATCGAAGCCCGTGGCGGAGCCGGTCAGGTTGTAGTCGAACAGGTTTCGGCTTTCCATGAAAAAGGGGCGGCGTTCGCTGAAAAAAATCTGGTAGCCGTCGAGCCGCACGGCGCCGGGGTCGGCCTCCACTTGGCCAAAGTCGGGGTTCACGGTGTAGTCGAGGATGAGGTCGCGGGTCACGGCGAACTTGCCGTCCACGCCCACCGTGACCTGCTGGTTCGAGCCGTCGGCGAAGGGGTTGCCCAGCTGTTTTTCAAAGTGCTCGGTTTTGGCCAACAGGTAGGGGGCGATTTCCATGCCCTTGTTGCGCGGCAGGTTGCTCAGTCCGTGCAGTTCGGCGAACCTGCTGACCCAGCCGCTGCCGCTTTGCGGGATGTGCTGGAAGGTAGAGCGTTCGTTTTTTCGAAAGATGTTCCGCTGCACCTGAAAGCCCCACACCTGCTCCGGGTCGTTGTTGTAGCGCAGTTGACTGAACGGGATTTTCACCTCGGCCGTCCAGCCCAGCGAATCCACCTGGGATTTGCCGTCCCAGATCGGGTTCCAGTTGGAGTCCCAGTCTTCGCCGTTGTTGCTGACAAACTCATCGCCGCGCACCCCGCTGCACGAAAAGGTGAACGAAAACGCCGTGCGCAGGTCATGGTAGCTGTCTATGTTGATTTCCACCCAGTCGCCCGGAAATTCGTCGCGACGGTCCATGCGCCGGACGAGCGAGTCGGGCGCGGAATCGAACATCCGAAAACCGATGTACAGGTACTTGTCGTCGTAGAGTATCCGAAACTCGGTCGGTTGGCTGGGCGGCGTGCCCTCATCGGGCTGGTATTCGATGAAGTCGTTGCCGGGGGCTACGGTTTGCCAGACGGGTTCGTCCAGTTTCCCGTCCAAGGCAATGGCATCGTTGGCTATTCGCTGGGTGAAATACTGCCGTTTGGGCGGGTCGGTGTCCAACCGTGGGGGTTGAGCAAAGACCGGATAGTAGTATAACGGGACGAAACAGATAGGAAGGAGATGAATGTTCATAGCAAGAGCAGATTCGAGCAGGCTCGAAATGACTGTCGCGACCAAAAAATTCGCAAAGTTGTCAAGGAGCAAACGTGCAGAGAAGTGGTCTAATAATGGGGGGCATTATACCCTGTCAATCTTGCGTATCCTGTCAGGGACATGAGCCATCCCGAAATTCGGGATGGCTCATGTTCATGCTATGGGACGCACATTCGCAGGTTCGGGCGGTCATCCAAATCCGACGCGCAAGCTCAGTTCACCACAATCTGATTGGTAAACACCTTTTCCGATTGCTGCACCCGGACGACGACCGTGCCTTTGGCGTAGTCCGAGAGGTCGAATTGCTGGTGATAGTCGCCGCTGAAATAATTGAGCTCTTCGCGGAAGAGCTGGCGCCCGTTCATGTCGTATAGGGTGACCACAGTGGCTATCGGGGCTGCTTTGAACGAGATGGTCACCTGCCCCTGCGTGGGATTGGGGTAGGCACGGAAGGAGTCGAGCGTCAGGATGCGGTCTTGCGACGTGGGTTGCTCGGGTGCCAGTTCGGCGTTGGTGGCATCGCCGTCGGTTGGTTTGCGGATAGTGATGATTCGGTTGGTACGCAGGCGTTGTTGTTCGTCTTGGTCCCAGTTCCAAGTGAAAAAGCGCCGATTTTGGCTGTTGCCGTCCTCGTCGGTTTCCGACATTTCCACGCGGCTTTGGTCGCGGCAGGCTTTCAGGGTGGTTTCCACGGTGGCGAGCTGTTTGTCGCGCAAGTAACCCACCACCACTTTGTCGCCCACCTTGAGTTTGGCGATTTCGTTCCAAAGGTCATCGTGGCCTCGCACGCGCTGGCCGTTGATGCTGGTGATAAGGTCGCCCGTTATCATATTGGACTCGCGTGCGGCGCTCTTTTCGGTGAACCCCGTGATTTGGGTGCCTTGTTGGTCGTCCACGGTTGCATTGACGCTATACACGCCGAGGCAGGCGGCTTTATCACGGATGTCAATTTTTAGGTTGTCGAGATTGAGGTTGCCGATGTTCCAGTTTTCCCAGTCCCATGCCTTTTGCTCGCCAAGCGTGGCTTCGGTGGTGTTGCGCTGGCCGTTGCGCTCGAACACGATGCGCACTTTGTCGCCGGGCTTGGTGTATCGCATGAAGTCGCTGATGTCTTCATAGTCGGCGATGGTGGTGTCGTCGAGTTGGAAAATGACATCGCCGGTTTGCAGCCCTGCTTTTTCGGCGGCTGAGCTTTTGGTGATGCTGACGATGGTGCCGGGGGCCTTGTCGTCGGTGCCTTTGGGCGACACGCCGAGAAAGCCACGTGGCGCGGGCGTTTCCTTTTTCACCTCGCTTCGTGTGATGAGCGTGGCCTCGGTGGTGGCTTCCTTTCCATTGCGACGATAGACGATTTTGACCTTGTCGCCAGTTTTGGCCGTTTTCATAAAGTTGGAAAGGTCGCTCCAACGAGTTATCGGGGCGCCATTGAGCGACATAATCACGTCGTTGTCGCGCAGGCCCGCCAAATCTGCCGCAGAGCCGCGCACAACGTCCACTACCAATCCCGGCTCGTTGGGGTCTTCGTCGGAGTCTTCTTCCACGCCGAGGAAGGGCTTAGGCTCGTTGCTCTTTGCGCCATAGATGCCTGCATAGCCATCTTCGGGATGTGTGCTCTGGCTTTTGGCTTTGCTGGGCGAGCGTTTCATGGTGACGGTGCTTTCCTCATTGGAGCGTTGCTCCACGCGCACTTCCACCTGCACATTGTCGGCTCTGTTTTCCGATATGTACTTGTCCACATCAAAGTTTTCGGAAGCTTTGCCTTTTTTGACAATCGTCTCGGTGGTTTCGGAGCCGTCTTTGTCAACGCTTCGTTTGGTGATGGTGATTACTTTTTCGCTGTTGGCGGTGTTTTGTTGAGAAAACAGCGGCGAGCGGCACCAAGGCATCAAAATGAAGAAGATAGCAAGGAGGTGAGCTATTGTTTTCATAACTTTTGTGCAAATTGTTTTTGTCGTGAGTGATTAGTTAAAAAAAACGTAAAAACTTAGGCAGCCCCAAGCGTATAAGACTCTGTTGGCAGGCTTATAGGTTTTTGACAGGATTTACAGGATTTTTAGCGGTGAAGCCACTCCTTCTATCCTGTAAATCTTGTAAATCCTGTCAAAGATTCAATGTCTGCTGTCCTGCCTAAGTTTTTACAAAAAAACAAAGTGTTTGGCTCGGTCTTCGCCGGGTGCTCGGCACTTTGGAATTCGGAGGGAAAATTACTACGAACGATTTCGTAGTTTTGAGAAAATTACAGGTTTTAGCGCGATCTTAACAATCAGGCAAAGACAGTCGCCCAATGTCCCAAGTTGCGCAAGGTGGGGAGGTTTGGGAAAAATTTTTCGACGAGAGCGGTGTAAGGGGCGGCGTTTGCTGGGCAATGACCTGTATGGCGAAAGTGTGCCCAATCTCTCTAAAAATCCCTCGCCACGGTTGTTCTCCCATACAAAGCGCGATATTTGCCGCCTGAAATGTTGAAACGATGTCTGCGAAAAACAAATCCAAGCATAAACCCGTCCCAACCAAAGCGCCTGTACCCAAACCCGCTCGCCCGACGAAGGCGGCACCACCGCTAACCCACACTTTTCAGCCGGGATTTTGGAGCCACCATTGGTTGCCTGCGTTGCTGCTATTATGCTCAGCGTTTGCGCTCTATGGGGCTTCCATCGGCTATGGTTATGTGCTCGACGATGAAATGGTGATTCACAAAAACGTGTTCACCATGAAGGGCTTCGATGGCTTGCGCGACATTTTTGCCTACGATAGTTTCATGGGCTATTTCCAAAAAAAGGAACAACTCTTCTTGCTCGAAGGAGGGCGCTACCGCCCGCTCTCTCTGGCGACTTTTGCCATCGAGGTCGGCATTTTTGGAAAAGACCATGCAAGCCTGCCGCACATCAGCCATTTCATCAACATCCTGCTTTACGGCCTCACGGGCGTGCTGCTCTACCGCATTTTGCTGGGCTTGTTCCCCTTGAAAGAAGGCGGGCGCTGGTATTTTGGTGTGCCATTCATCGCGGCGGCGGTTTTTGTGCTGCACCCGCTGCACTCCGAGGCGGTGGCGAACATCAAAGGCCGCGACGAGATTCTGGCACTATTGGGCAGTCTTGCGGCGCTGTATGCCACGCTCAAGTATTTCGACACCCATCGCTCGCTGTGGCTGTGGCTTTCGGGGCTGTTCTTGTTCGCGGGGATGCTGGCAAAAGAAAACGCGCTCACGTTTGTGGCCGTCATTCCGTTCACCGTCTGGTTTTTCACGAAGCAACCCCTCGGGCGCATCCTCTCCGCGTCATGGCCGCTGCTGGTCGCCACGCTCTTATTTGTATTGGTGCGCTATCGGGCGCTTGGCTTCATGCTCGACCACGGCAGAGCCACCACCGACCTGATGAACAACCCGTTTCTCGACATGACGGGAGGGGAAAAATTGGCCACTATTTTCATGACGCTTGGGTGGTATGTAAAACTCCTGTTCTACCCCCACCCGCTCACGCACGACTACTACCCCTATCATGTGCCGAAAGTGAACTGGTCGGATTGGCGCGCCCTGGCCTCATTGGCGCTCTATTTGGGCATGGGCGCATGGGCCTTGCTCAAGGTGCGCTCGCGCGACATCCCGGCCTACTCCATCGTGTTCTGGCTGCTGACCCTGAGCATCGTGTCGAACCTGTTCGTGACGGTGGGCGCCTTCATGAACGAACGCTTTGCCTATATGCCTTCTGTGGCATTCTGCATACTGGCGGGGTGGTTTTTGGCCCGCAAGCTCCCCGGCTGGACGAGGGAACAACCCGACCGCCCCAGCATCCTGGCAGCCGGGCTGGCGCTCGCGGTAGTCGGTTTTTTTGGCTGGCGCACTTTCACCCGTGTGCCCGATTGGAAGGATGCCGGCTCGCTCAATCAGGCAGCCATCAAGGTTTCCTACAACAGTGCCCGCTCCCACTGTTTTTATGTGACCTCGATTTACAAAGAGGTTTATCAAAACACAAAAGACCCCGCAAAAAAGGCCGCGCTGGTGGATACGATGGAATTTCACATCAACCGCTCGCTCGCCATCAACCCCAACTACGGCGCGGCCTTGGTGATGAAATCCGCCGTGGCAGCGGCTCGTTTTGAACAGGACCGCCAGTTGGACAAACTCTTCCACGAGTTCGAGTATATCGTGGAGAAAATACCTTACAACAACAACTTCCGCGAGTTCCTCGACAAATACATGGATTACTTGGACGGTGCCTCCAACGCCGACAAATACGTCGCGTTCTGTCACCGCGTGGGCTATGAATTTTATTGGCAAAAAAGGAAAGATGCGCAAACCGCGCTCAAGTTCATCCAATATGGAATAAACCGACAAACGGAGGACATCCGGCTACTCGACGATGCGGCGGAAATCTACGCGGCCCTAGGCGACCAAGCCAAATCCGCCGAGATGAAAGCGCGTGCCAACGCGCAGCGTTGAGGAAATGCTCCGCGCCCGCAACAAATCGCACGATATTTGCTTTCTCCCAGCCTCAACAATTCGAACCGCTTGAATTATGAAAGTCACAGAGTATTTCAAAAAAGCAAAAGGCAAAACACTCATCTCGTTTGAGGTGCTGCCACCCCTCAAAGGCGGCAGCATGCAAGCCATCTTCAACACGTTGGACGCCCTCATGGAATTCAAACCGCCGTTCATTGACGTGACCTATCACCGCGAGGAATTTCTTTACAAGCAACGCCCATCTGGCTACTACGAAAAGACGGCTATTCGGAAGCGCCCCGGCACGGTAGGGATATGCGCGGCCATCATGCACCGCTACGGGGTGGATGCCGTGCCGCATCTACTGTGTGGCGGCTTTTCGGTGGAAGAAACGGAAAACGCCCTCATTGACCTCAACTTCTTGGGCATCAAGAACGTGCTGGCGCTCCGCGGCGATGCCCGGCAGTTCGAGGACAAATTCATGCCGAACGACAACGGCCACAAGTACGCGCTCGACCTCGTGCGCCAAATCGTGGGCATGAACCAAGGCCGCTATCTGGACTCCAACATCGTCAATGGCGAAAAAACCGATTTCTGCATCGGCGTGGCCGGATACCCGGAAAAACATTTTGAAGCCCCTAATTTGCCCACCGACCTGCATTTCACGAAAGAAAAAGTGGATGCGGGCGCGGGCTACATCGTGACCCAAATGTTTTTTGACAACAAAAAATACTTCGACTACGTGGAGGCTTGCCGCAAGGAGGGCATCGAGGTGCCGATAGTGCCGGGCCTGAAGCCGCTGACCAAAAAATATCAACTCAACTCCATCCCGCGCAAGTTTTTCATCAATATGCCGGAAGACTTGGTGCGCGAAGTGATGAAAGCCAAAGACGACAACGCGGTGTTGCAAGTCGGCCTTGAATGGTGCGTGCAGCAGTCGCGTGAATTGAAGGCCGCGGGGGTGCCATGCCTGCACTACTACACCATGGGCGACACGGACACCATCAAGTCTATCGCGGCAGCAGTAGCGTGAGCAGGCAATTTCTGGCTTTCAGTGACTTTATACCCTGATTCGTTAGGATTTGTCAGATGAACATGATTGATGCCCCTGATTTTTAGCAGATTGCGATTGCAGCCATGCCCAAAACCTAACGGCGCGAGGTATACATGATTGCTTTGTTTTCCTGAAAACATCTACCTTTGCCCCATCATGTTTCAAACACTCATTTCCGACAGCATTATTATTCGCCAGTGTACGCACACCTGACGCGGTAAGGCTGTTTGGAAAAAACACAAGACCCCGCCCGGTGTGCGCCGAGCGGGGTTTTTTACTTTTGCGCCCCCAACCAACAACAAGCAACGAACAACGAAATAATGTACCGCGCATTCAAACTCTTCCACCCGCAGACAAAATGAGCGCATCCGTCACCCTGACATCCGAACATCGCTTTTGGCTTGAGCACTTCAAGTCCAAAATTCAGTCGGCGCAAATCAAAGCTGCATTGTCCGTCAACACACAGCTTATCAGGCTGTATTGGGAGTTGGGACAGATGATTGCCGAGCGGCAGGAAAATGCGCAGTGGGGAGCAGATGTTTTGAAAATACTGTCTTCTGACTTGAAAGACGAATTTCCTCTAATGACGGGATTTTCGAGGACTAATCTTGCCTACATGGCACAGTTTTATCGTTTTTACCAAGATGCTGGTGAATTTGTTCAACAGCTTGTTGGACAAATTCCTTGGGGACACAACATCCTGATTTTCACCAAGTCGGACACTTTGGAAACTGCAAAGTTTTACCTCCAAGCCACCCTCCAAAACAGCTGGTCGCGGAATGTTCTTGCCATTCAGATAGAATCCCGCTTGCATGAGCGGCAAGGGCAGGCCATTACCAACTTTGCCCAGACTTTGCCCAGTCCTCAAGCAGAACTGGCGCAACAGACCCTCAAAGACCCTTACCTCTTCGACTTTTTGGCGCTAACCCCGACGATACACGAGCTGGATTTGGAAAAGCAACTAACCGACCACATCGTCCGGTTTTTGTTAGAACTTGGAGCCGGCTTTGCCTTTGTCGGGCGGCAGTACCCGCTTGCGGTTGGCGACAAAACCTATTTCCTCGACCTGCTTTTTTACCACATCCGCCTGCGTTGTTTTGTGGCCGTTGATTTGAAAATGGAGTCGTTTGCACCAGAACACGCGGGCAAAATGAATTTTTACCTTTCAGCAATAGATGACTTGCTTCGCAACGAAACCGACAACCCAAGCATTGGGGTCATTCTTTGCAAAACAAAAGACCGCATCGAAGTCGAATATGCCCTGCGCGACCTGAACAAACCCATTGGAGTAAGCCAGTGGATGTTGACTCAATCACTGCCAGAACATATTCAATCGGCCTTTCCAACGACTGAGCAGTTGGAAACAGAACTTTCTGAACGATTTTTGAAACCTTGAATCTCCCACTTACGAACCCACGCACTTGTATGTACCGCGAATTCAAACACCTCCACCTCCCCTCCATTGACGCCGAAATCCGCCAGTTTTGGGAGGACGAACAAATTTTTGAAAAATCCGTCAGCCAGCGCCCGACCGACAAGTCGTTCGTGTTTTACGAAGGCCCGCCGTCCGCCAACGGCAAACCCGGCATCCACCACGTGATGGCGCGCACGGTGAAAGACCTTTTTTGCCGCTACAATACCCTCAAAGGCCATCGCGTGGAGCGCAAAGGAGGCTGGGACACGCACGGTCTGCCCATCGAGTTGCAAGTGGAAAAAGAACTCGGCATCACAAAGGAGGACATCGGCAAAAAAGTGTCGGTGGAGGAGTACAACCAAGCCTGCCGCAGCACGGTGATGCGCTACAAAGACCTCTGGGACGACCTCACCCGGCGCATGGGCTATTGGGTGGATTTGGACAACCCCTACATCACGTTCGAGAACGACTACATCGAGTCGGTATGGTGGCTCTTGAAACAACTGTATGAGAAAAAAACAGCCTCCGGCGAGCGTTTTCTCTACAAAGGCTTCACCATACAGCCCTACAGCCCCGCCGCCGGAACCGGCCTTTCTACGCACGAACTGAATATGCCCGGCACCTACAAGGAGGTGACGGATATTTCCGTTGTGGCGATGTTCAAAGTACGCCGAAACGCTGTTTCGGCCTTCCTCTTCGAGGATGACAACGAAGATATCCGCATCCTCGCCTGGACGACGACCCCTTGGACTTTGCCCTCCAACGTCGCCCTCACCGTCGGCCCGAACATCGAGTACGCGAAGGTGAAAACCCTCAATCCGTACACGGGCCAACCTGTCAGCGTCGTCTTGGCAAAAGACCGTTTGGCGGCTTATTTCAACGCTGAAGACGAGAATCAGCCTTTTGAGAACTTCAAGGTTGGCGATAAGAAGATTCCTTACAGAATGACAAAAAGCGGCATCAAAGGCTCCGCTCTCGTCGGTGTTCGCTTCGAACAACTGCTGCCAACGCCCGCCGCCGCTACGCCCGAACTCGAAGAAAAAGCCTTCCGCGTCATCCCCGGCGACTGGGTCACCACAGAAGACGGCACGGGCGTGGTGCACACGGCTCCCTACTTCGGCGCCGACGACTTCCGCGCCTGCAAAGCGGCAGGCGTGCCCTTCATCGGCCTGCCCAATCCGAAGGCTCCCGACCTGCCTTTCCCGCTCGTGGACAAGCAGGGAAAATTCGTGGATGAAGTGCCGGAATTCGGCGGGCGCTACGTCAAGGCCGAGTATTATTCGGCTGAAATTCAAAAAGATAAGGAGTTCAAACCGACGGATTTGCTCATCGCTTTGCGCCTCAAGGAGGACAACAAGGCGTTCAAAATTGAAAAATACAAACACCCTTACCCCCACTGCTGGCGGACAGACAAACCCGTTTTGTACTACCCGCTCGACTCGTGGTTCGTGCGGGCTTCGGCGGCCAAAGAACGCATGGCCGAACTGAACCGAACCATCAACTGGAAACCCGCCAGCACCGGCACGGGGCGTTTTGGTCAGTGGCTCGAAAATTTGCAGGACTGGAATCTCTCGCGCTCGCGCTACTGGGGCGTGCCGCTGCCGGTTTGGCGGACGGAGGATGCAGAGGAGGAACTTTGCATCGAGTCGGTCGCGAAATTAAGCCAAGAGGTAGATAAGGCTGTCAAGGCTGGATTTATGAGAGAAAATCCTTTCAAAAAATCCGGAGAAGCAAATGAAGAGGAGGATGCCCTTTCAAAATATGTCTTTACGGGCGACAAGACTTTTTGGCACATCCTAAAAGCACATGGCCGGGACAATCGCAAAAACCCGACGGAAGCCGAGGATGCACTTTGGCAAGCTCTCCGAAACCGCCAATTGGATGGATACAAATTTCGCAGACAGCATCAAATCGGTGCCTTCATAGCTGATTTCGCCTGCATTTCTGAAAAATTGGTCGTGGAAGTGGATGGCGAGTACCACAACACTGCCGAGCAAAAAGAATTTGATGAAGCACGAACGGCTTATTTGAATGATGCGAGTTTTCGGGTGGTTCGGTTTACGAATCAACAAGTGTTGAGTGATTTGAAGGGGGTGCTGTACGAGTTGCGCAAAGTCCTTGCCTCACCCCCCGACCCCCTCTCCAAAGGCGAGGGGGAGACAGAGATGGGCGCGGTATCGCGCTCCCCCTCGCCTTTGGAGAGGGGGTCGGGGGGGGAGGCAAGGACGCGCGATTTTGACCTCCACCGCCCCTACATTGACCAAATCGTCCTCGTTTCCCCCTCCGGCAAAAAAATGTTCCGCGAACTCGACCTCATTGACGTGTGGTTCGACTCCGGCTCCATGCCCTACGCCCAGTGGCACTATCCGTTCGAGAATCAGGAGAAGTTTCCCCCCTCAATGGGGGGGCAAGGGGGGGCTTTCCCTGCCGACTTCATCGCCGAAGGCGTTGACCAGACGCGCGGCTGGTTCTACACGCTCCACGCCATCGCCACGATGGTGTTCGATTCGGTGGCCTACAAAACCGTTGTCTCGAACGGCCTCGTTTTGGACAAAGAAGGCAACAAAATGTCCAAATCGAAAGGCAACGTCGTTGACCCCTTCGAGACCATCGAAGAGTACGGCGCCGACGCGACGCGCTGGTACATGATGGCCAACGCCAACCCCTGGGACAACCTGAAATTCGACGCGGCAGGCATCATCGAGGTGCGCAACAAGTTGTTCGGCACGCTCTACAACACGTACAATTTCTTCGCGCTCTATGCCAATCTCGACGGCTTCAAGCACGACGAGTTCAATGTGTTGCCTTACAACCAACGCACCGAACTCGACCGCTGGGTCATTTCCAAACTCTACTCGCTCGTGGCCGATTACCGCGCCGCTATGGACGACTACGACGTGACCCGTGCCTGCCGTGCCATCGAAGATTTTGTGGACGAGCATTTGTCAAATTGGTATGTGCGCCTATCGCGCCGCCGTTTTTGGAAAGGCGAAATGAGTGCCGATAAAACGGCGGCCTATCAAACCCTTTTCGAGTGCCTGCTTGTGACCAGCCAACTCATGTCGTCTGTCGCGCCGTTTTTCTCCGACTGGCTCTACCGGAATTTGACCGCACCCATCAAAGATGTGGCAAAAGCGAAAAACACCCCGCTCCGCCACGACTCGGTTCACCTGTCTGATTTGACGCAGCCAGACCCATCGAAAGTGGACAAGGATTTGGAAAAACGCATGGACTACGCCCAGCGGATTTGCTCGTTGGCATTGAGTATCAGGAAAAAAGAAAAATTGCGGGTGCGTTTGCCTTTGCAAAAAATCCTCTTGCCCGTGCTCGACGAGGCTTTCATCGCTGAAGTGGATGGGGTGAAAGATTTGATTTTGTCGGAAATCAACGTGAAACAGTTGGAGTACGTCACCGATGCGTCGGGTTTGTTGAAAAAAGGCGCGAAGGCGAATTTTAAGACTTTGGGCGCCAAACTCGGCAAGGACATGAAAGAAGCGGCGGCCTTGATTGCCAATTTTTCCAACGACGACATCAACGCTTTGGAAAAATCCGGCTCGCTCGAAATCAGCGTCAACGGCACTGCCTACACGCTCACGCCGGAAGATTTGATTGTCACGACCGAAGACCTGCCCGGCTGGAAAGTCGCCACCGACGGCGACCTGACGGTGGCGCTCGACGTGACGCTCACGCCCGAACTACTGGCCGAAGGCACGGCCCGCGACCTCGTGAACCGCATCCAGAACATCCGCAAAGACAAAGACTTCAACGTGACCGACCGCGTGACGGTGACTCTGGAAAAACACGCCGCCATCCTCGACGCGGTGGAACGCTTCCGCGACTACATCAAAGCCGAAGTGCTGGCGACGGATTTGGTGCTGGCCGACAAAGTGGACGGCGAAAAAGTGGAATTGGAGGATGGGGTGGCGGTGGGGATTGAGGTGAGCGTGAATTGAGTTCCTGATTCGTGGCACTGCTCTACGCAGAGCAGTGCCACGGTTATTTCACGATTCAAATTCCTAAGCCGCAGGAACATTTCCCCTCGCCAAGCGGTTGCTACCCAACAAAACAATCTTTTTATGAAGACCAGCTTTCTCCTCCTCCCAATCCTTTTTAACTTCACTGGCTGCGTCGAAGTCCCCCAATCCGGCCCGTCCACGATACAAAGCCTGCTGGATTCCACCGCCGCCCCGCCCGTCAAGTACGACCCGAATTTTGAGTTTGACTACCCATTGGCGACCGTGCCCGGAGGCATTTTTAAGATGGGCAACACCAACAGCAAAAAAGGCTACGATGCCGACGAGTGCGCTCACCTCGACACGGTAAATACTTTTAAAATAGGCATCTACGAAGTCACAAAATACCAATGGTTGCAAGTGACGGGCAACAATCCCGGCGCGTTCCCCGAATGTCTCAACTGCCCTGCCCACCACGTTTCGTGGTACGATGCCCAGCAATTTATCGAAAAACTAAACGCCATCACGCGCCGTCGCTACCGCTTGCCCACCGAGGCAGAGTGGGAATATGCTGCTCGCGGCGGTGCCGATGGTTCAAAGCAAAATTTTCTCTACGCCGGCGGCAACGACCTGAAAAAAATCGCGTGGTACAATGAAAACAGCGACAATAAGCTCCATCCCGTAGGAGAGAAATCGCCAAATTCGTTGGGGATATACGACCTCAGCGGCAATGTGCGCGAATGGTGCGAAGATATATACCAAAGCTATCCCAACTGCCCGACGGAGGCATCCCTCGGTGTGAAGCGCAACTGCCGGGGCGGCTCTTGGAGCAGCAGTTACTACGCCTGCCGCGTGTCAGAACGCATGGGCGTGGAGCCCACCTCGCGTTATTTGAACATGGGATTACGGTTGGCACATGACTGAACCTTCACACACTTCGTCCGATGTTTTCGCAGTTTTGTCAGTATCTTGTTGCCAATTGCCTACCTTAGGGCGTTTTTTGTACGCATTCAACATTTTTTGAAATTCCGATATTAAAACGATTCCAGCTTATGACGCCTCTTCTCATTATCGCAATCTTGGCCGTTCTGGTCATCATGTCAGCCGTTAAAGTCGTGCCGCAACAAACCGCTTTCGTGGTGGAGCGCCTCGGCAGATTCCATGCAGTGCTCGACCCCGGCATCAATTTCATCATCCCTTTCTTCGACCGCGCTGCTTACCGTCACAGCCTAAAAGAGCAGGCTTACGACATTCCCGAACAAATTTGCATCACGAAAGACAACGTGCAGGTGCAAGTGGACGGCGTGATATTCTTGCAAGTGGTTGACCCTAAAACCGCCTCTTACGGTGTGAACAATTATGTGTTCGCCGTGACGCAACTGGCCCAGACCACCATGCGCTCCGAGGTAGGCAAAATTGACCTCGACCGCGCTTTTGAGGAACGCACCACCATCAACCGCGCCGTGGTCAATGCCATTGACGAGGCCGCCATTGGTTGGGGCGTAAAGGTGTTGCGCTACGAAATCAAAAACATCTCGCCGCCACAGTCCGTACTACACGCGATGGAAAAACAAATGCAAGCCGAACGCGAAAAACGCGCCCGCATCCTCCAATCGGAGGGCGAAAAGCAATCCGCCATCAACGTGGCGGAAGGCCAAAAGCAGAAGGTCGTGCTCGAGTCCGAAGGCTTGCAAATGCGCCAAATCAACGAGGCCAACGGCCAAGCCGAAGCCATCCGCGCAGTGGCCGCCGCCACTGCCGAAGCCTTGGTGAAAGTGGCAGATGCCATACAAGCCAAAGGCGGCATGGAAGCCGTGCAGCTCCGGGTGGCGGAGCAAATGGTGGAGCAGTTCGGCAACCTCGCTCGCACCAACAACACGCTCATCCTACCTGCCAATTTTGGCGACATTTCGTCCTTGATTGCAGGTGCCATGTCCGTCGTCAAACACCAATCCGACAAAAAATAACCAGTCGCTATGGAATGGCTATCAGCGGCCCAAATGTGGGTCATCGTCGCGGCGTTTGCGCTCATCGCAGAGCTCTTCACCGTCTCTTTCTTTTTCTTTTTCCTGAGCGTCGGCGCTGCCATCACCGCGTTGCTGACGTGGTTGGGCATCACACCCGATAGCACCAGCCAACTGCTGTGCTTTGTGGTCGTCTCGCTCGTCTCCCTCGCACTGTTTCGCAAATACGCGCTGCGCATTTTTGGGAAAAACGAGCGCGTGGACAGCTACCAAAGCTTTGTGGGCGACCGCGCCGTCGTGTCGCTCTCCATCCCGGCCAATGGTGAGGGAAAAATTCATTATCGGGGCACCGAGTGGATTGCCCTGAGCCACAAAGGCATCCCATTAGCCGAAGGCACCTCCGTCGTGGTGAAAAAAATGGACGGCATCCGCGTCATCGTGGAAGCAGCCGACATTTGAGTCGAAAGCGCTGGGCACAACGAACCAGAAAGGGCTGGCCGCTTTGAAGCGGCTGGCCCTTTCGTGTTTTGAAAATTAACATTGACTTAAAGTGCTTTTGACCTTCGTTCAGCACACTTCGGGGCATTTTTGCGCTTGAAAATCCCGTTCGAGCCGAACATTCACCTTCGCAAACATTCACAAGGACTGCCTTGCTTCCACAACGCGCCATCCCTGTGTTTCAAAAATTGGATACAGATTTCAGTAGTTTAAAGGTTAGGAATTTGACTACGTGAACCCGGGCGACGCAAGTTAGTCCGGGTTTTTTTTGCGCCACAAGCGTCCGCCCAACGACAACTGCGGCGCTCGCCCTCCCCGATTTTTGGAGCCAGTCGTCGCAGCCCATTTAACTTTGGCTCTCAAAGAAATCCAACGCAAATTTTTGCGCGTATCTAAAATGCCCCACCTCATCTAGCTTCAACCTTCCACCCTCATCATGAAAATAGTTATCCTTGGCAACGGCATCGCAGGCATCACCGCCGCCCGACACATCCGCAAGATGAGCGACCATGAGATAGTGGTAGTGTCCGACGAGTCGGATTATTTTTTTAGCCGCACGGCACTGATGTACATTTACATGGGGCATCTGAGATTCAAGGACACTCAGCCCTACGAGCCGTGGTTTTGGGAGAAAAATCGCATCCAGCGCCTTCGCGCTCGTGTGGAGCGCGTTGATTTTCAGGAAAAAAAATTACACTCGACCGCTGGCGAAACCATCACCTACGACAAGCTGCTGCTTGCCGTGGGGTCCAAGTCCAACAAGTTTGGCTGGCCGGGGCAAGACCTGGAAGGCGTGCACGGGCTGTATCATTTGCAGGATTTGGAAGCTATGGAGCGGCACACGCCCAGCCTCGAACGCGCCGTGGTGGTGGGGGGCGGCCTCATCGGGGTGGAAATGGCCGAGATGTTTCACAGCCGAGGCATCGCGGTCACGTTTTTGGTACGCGAGCCGGATTTCTGGAGCATCGTTTTGCCGCCCGAAGAGTCACGCATGGTGAGCCGCCATTTGCGGGCGCACCATATTGATTTGCGCTTGCAGACGGAATTGAAAGAAATCATGCCAGATACCTCTGGCAAAAAATGCGCGGCGGTCGTCACCAATACAGGTGAGACAATCGGTTGTGGCTTCGTGGGTCTTACCGTGGGCGTAAGCCCCAACATCGGCTTCTTGAAAAATACCGAATTGGAGACCCAACGCGGCATCCTCGTCAACGAATTTCTGGAAACCAACATTCCTGATGTTTTTGCGGCAGGCGACTGCGCGGAGCTGCGCCAGCCATCCCCGGGACGCCGCGCCATAGAGGCAGTGTGGTACACGGGGCGCATGATGGGCGAAACCGCTGCGCACAACATCATAGGTGAGTCGCGCCCGCAATTTTACAATCCCGGTATCTGGTTCAACTCCGCCAAGTTCTTCGATATCGAGTATCAGGTTTATGGAGACATTCAGGCTAAACTCCCGGACGAACAGGCCACTCTCTACTGGGAGCACCCTGACGGCCACAAGAGCATTCGCCTGAACTACGACAAATCGAGCGGGCGCGTCGTCGGGTTCAACCTCATGGGCGTGCGCTATCGGCATGAGGTCTGCGACAAGTGGCTTCGCACTCATGCGCACATCGAGGAGGTGCTCCAACACCTCGGATTGGCCAATTTCGACCCCGAATTTTATCCGCAACACGAAGCGGAATTGGTGCGGCTATACAACCGACAAACGGGCAGAGACTTGCAGTTGAAACAGCGTCGCGGCTTGAAGGGCGTGCTGGCGTTTTTAAAATGAACAAGCTACAAAACAATGAAAGACACATCACTCTCAGTCGCTACCCCCAACCCCTCCCTTACGAGCGGGAAGCAAAAGCTGGCGCTGGCCGTGGCTGGCATCGGGGTGCTGCTGCTGCTCATAACGTGGGCAAGCGGCCATGCTTTTTCGCCCCTATTGCTACTGCTGACCTCGCTTGGCCTCATGTCGGCTGGCGTATGGCTCTTTGTCCGCGAGGAATACCTCCGTCGCCCGGAGGGCATCAAAAACAATGGGGTGTGGTTCAAGAGCCTGTCGGCTCGCGGCGTGTGGGGCTGGCTGGCAGCCATCGTTCTGACGGGCTTCTACACCGTGTTGTATTTTTTCCCGGAAGGCTGGTTGGGCGGGCTTACGCAGGTGTTCGACCCGCTTAGTCGCGGGTTGCGCAAAATGCCTGCGGACAAGTGGTTCGTCTATGGCTCGCTCTACACTTTTTCCATTCTGGCTTTGGGCGTGAAGTTCATTTACAAATATCGGCACAGCCGCTACCAACTGCTGCGCACCGTTTCGGTGATGTTTTTTCAGTTGGGCTTTGCCTACCTCATCCCGGCATTTCTGCAACTGATGCAGCAGCCAGAGTATTATTTCACCTATTTCTGGCCTTTGAAAGACTACTATGGCTCGCCCAGCGCGGTGCGCTACTATGGCTCGGCCACGAGCATCAGTGTGTATTTCATCATTTTCAGCGCACTCATGACGTTCGTCGCCACCCCCGTTTTGACCTATTTTCTGGGAAAAAGATGGTACTGCTCATGGGTGTGCGGATGCGGCGGCTTGGCCGAGACGGCTGGCGACCCGTTTCGCCATCTTTCCGACAAAAGCCTGCGGGCGTGGAGGATAGAGCGCTGGATGATTCACTCGGTCTTGGTGGCGGTAGTGCTGCTCACTGGGTTGTTGTGGCTCAATTCGTGGCAAAAGGGCGGGGTGTTAGGCTCGTTTTCGCAGACCTATTCCGCCATCTATGGCTACCTCATCGGCATGGCATTCAGCGGCGTGGTGGGCGTGGGATTCTATCCGCTCATGGGCAGCAGAGTCTGGTGTCGGTTCGGATGCCCGATGGCTGCGATTTTGGGTATTTTGCAAAAGAAAAAATCAAAGTTCCGCATCACGACCAACGGCGGCCAGTGCATTTCCTGCGGCAACTGCTCTACCTATTGCGAGATGGGCATTGACGTGCGCCACTACGCCCAACGCGGTCAGGACGTGGTACGTGCCTCCTGCGTGGGATGCGGCATCTGCGCGGCTGTTTGCCCGCGTGGCGTGTTGCGTCTAGAAGGCGCTTCCGCAGATGTAGGGCAGCGCACACAGGCGACACGCACGGTGCATATTAAGTTGGAGGACGTGAAGATTTTATAGATAAAAATCTCCTTACTTTGGCGGCTCAATTCACACCTAAAATCAGCTTTCAACATGGGTATCGGAATCCTTGTCGCCATCATCATCACAGCGGGGCTGCTGGGGGGCGTAGCCAACTATTACATGAACAAAACCGACCGTGGCTGGTATAGCCACGATTTCGTCAAGTCCTCGCTTTTGGGTCTGACGGCTGCCGCCACCGTGCCTCTGTTTTTGAAAACGGTATCCAGCAATTTGATGCAGGATTGTCTGAACGGCGATGTCATCTCGCATTTTGTCTTTTTTGGTTTTTGTGCCGTCGCGGCCATTTTCTCTTCGAAGTTTTTGCAGTCATTGGCAGACAAACTGCTACAAGAAGTGCAAGAGGTGAGGCAGCGACAAGAGGAGTTAGCGGAAACGCAAGATGTCTTGGTGCGCGAAAACTCGGACCCTGATGATTTTGCAGCCTCTGGTGCTACCACCGCCGAAGAAGAGGAGGAAGCTTTCGAGTCATTTTCCACTCGCGGCAGCAAAAAAGCCACCAGCGCGCCACCGGCCCTCACGGAGGAGCAAAAAATACTCCGGGTCTTTGAATCAGGCAAATATGCCTTCCGTTCCTTGCGCGGCGTGTGCAAGGATTCGGGGCTTGAGGAAAAATTAGTGGCAACCAAACTGGACGAACTGGAAGCAAGGGGCTTGGTGAAAAAAATCAAGCGCCGCAGCGACGGGGAAACCGTGTGGACGCTCTCCCGATAGATAAACTTGTCAGGAGTTTTTTTGAATTGCCCTTGGAATTTCTGCCTCCGAATATCTACCTTTGCGGGCGTTTTTTGAAACAAGTATCACTTTTAGAGCATAACACAATGGAAATCATTGCTTTACAGGGGCATCTCAAAGAAGGTTCCGGCAAAGAAGGGGCAAAAAAAATCCGTCGCAACAATCAAATTCCGGCGGTGATGTATAAAAGCGGCGGTGGCGAGGCTACCCAGTTTGCGCTCAATGCGTCCGATATTCGCCATTTGGTTTACACCTCCAAATTCAAAATGGCCGAGATTGCCATCAATGGCGCGACGCACAAATGCATCGTGAAAGACATCCAGTTCCATCCGGTGACGGACGCGGTGCTGCACCTTGATTTCCTTGAGTTGGTTCCCGGTGTCAAGTTCAAGGCTACTGTACCCTTGCGATTTATCGGTCAGGCTCCCGGTGTGAAAGCTGGTGGCAAGTTCATCCCGCGCATGCGCCAAATCAACATCCTCACCACGCCTGAAAAAGCTGTGGACGAGGTGGTGGCAGACATTTCCACGATGGAACTCGGCTCCACGATTCGGGTGCGCGACATCACACCTACGGAAGGTGTGGAAATCACCAACACCAGTGCCGTGCCTGTAGCTTCCATCGAGATTCCACGCGCGCTCAAAGGCAAGTAAGCTTCGTCGCTGTTTCATTTCGATTCAAAGAAAAAAATTCAGCAAGAGCCATCCCGATTGTTCGGTGATGGCTCTTGTTTTTTCCATGGTATTGGTTCGTTCGTGGCCTAACAAAAAGCCCCGCCAGTATTACACAGGCGAGGCGCTTTCTCCGAAAAACCAAATCAAACTTTCATTCTTTTAATTTCTACCCGAACGAATGCGGGAGTTTATGTCTTCGGTGCCAGTCTTGCGCTGTCTGGCTCCTTTCACGTTTTTGTTGCCGAATTTATAGTCCACGTTCAGGCGCACGGTTTGGCTCTCCCAAGTGCCGCGTCCGAGCATGTAGAGGCCGGGGGTGAAATCGTTGACACTGCGCCAGCCAGCAGTGCCCAGCACGTCGCCCACGACGAAGCTGATGGTGCCATTGCCGTCGAGTATTTGTTTGCGCACCCCCACGTCCATGGCACCCATGGCTTTGCTGCGAAACACTGCTTGCCAGATGCTGGGGCTGTTGAACCAGCCGGACACCTGAAGGCGCCACCCTTTTGGCAGGATGAAGTTTTGCTCGCTGTACAGATTGAGGGTCTTGAACGATTCGCTGTATGCAAACCCCTCGCGGAAATTGGCATCGAACGAACTGATGATGCCTGTGACGCTCAGGTAGCCTTCCCACCATTTGGCGATGGGCATGGGCGCGCTGATGCTTAGGGTCAGGTTGTTCTGTTCGGCAATGTTTCCTTGGCGGAGGAACGAGGCACCGCCGCCTGTGGTGTCAATGTATTCGGTGAACACGTCGCTGGTGTTGCTATACCCCACCGTGGTGTTGAAAAAGCCCATGAAGGTATGCGTCAGTTCCACGCTGTTGGTGTATTGCGGGCGCAGGAAAGGATTGCCCTTTTTGTATGTCAACTCGTCCAACTTGTCCTCAAACGGGTTGAGGTCTCGGTAGCTCGGGCGGTCAATGCGGCGGCTGTACGTCAGGTTGAACTGGTTTTTGTCGTTCAGGGAATAAGTGATGGCCGCGCTTGGGAACCAGTTAAGGTAACTGTTTTCCACCATTTCGTTGGCACCCGGCTTTTGGCTGGTCAGCTTGCCTTCCCAATTGGTGTGCTCGGCGCGAATACCTGCCTGAAAACCCCACTTTTTTACCTGAATGTTGTAATTCACATAGCCCGCATTCACCATTTCATCGTATTGGAAGCGGTTGCTGCGGTCAATGTTGAGGATAGACTCGTCATTTATCACGTCGAAGAAGTCGAACGTGTTGTCCGTCACGACGCGGTTCATTTTGAAGCCTACGCCCAGCTTGCCCTTCAGCACAGGTTGTTCGTAGTCGGCTTTCACGATGGTGATGTCTATGTCGGTCGGGGTGTTGTTGCGGTAGATGCGTCTGGACAGCACCTCGTCTCCCGTGGGGTTTATGTAAAAGTTGGGCTGCAACGAATTGGCGCGGTAGCGGTATTGCCCACGGTTGGCATCTACGCTCAATTCACGGCCAGAGGTGTCGGCGAAGCGATAATTGAGGTTGAAGTTGAGATTCACGCGGTTTTGCGGCACATAGTTGCCCGCCACCAGCACGGAGTCAATCTTGTCGGGAGTGTCTAGGTTAGAGATGGGGGTGCGGGAGTCGTTGCGCCATGGGCCTTGTGCGGTGCGTCCGTCCACGACGAAGCCGACCGTGTGCTTGCTGTTGAGGAAAAAGTCCGAGCCGAGTTTGAAGTTGTGGTTGTTGTTATTGTCCTTCATGGTGCTCGACTGGTCGAATCGGCGTTCATCTTGGTCGCGGCGCAGGTGCATTTCGTTGTGCCAGTCGCCAAAATGGTTGTTGTAGTTGCCAAACACATTGACCCATTTGTTGCGGTGGTTGAACGACAAGCGCCCGCCCCCTTTGAGGCTTTCGCCGTATATCGCCTCGCCCCCGATAGAGCCATTGGTGCCGAACGCGCGGTTTTTGCGTGTTTTGATGTTGATGATGCCCGCGTTGCCCGAAGCATCATATCTGGCCGATGGATTGGTGACCAACTCAATGGCGGCGATGTCTTCGGCACGCAGTCCCTTGAGGTAGTCAGCGAGGTCTTTGGAGTCCATCGGCACGTCACGACCGTCAATCTGAAACCGCACGGCATTTTTGCCTTTCATCATGATGTTGTCGTTGTTGTCCACCGTCACCCCGGGGGCCTTTCGCAACAGTTCGAGGGCATTTTGACCCTGTGCGTTCAGGTTGCCTTCCACATTCATGATGGTCTTGTCGGCTTTCACCTCCACAATGGGGCGGCGTGCCACCACGGTGACTTGGCCGAGCGAAGTGGAGGATTCTTCCAATGTGATTTTTTCGAGCAAGCGGTCGTCGCCAGTGTAGTCGAAAGCAGCCACAGAGCCATTCCCCATGCCTACCACGTTGGCTTGGATGAAGTAACGGCCAGCCGCGATGTGCTCGAACTCAAAATGACCATGCTCGTCGGTGATGGCACCTTTCACAAGCGAAGAATCGGAGGCGAGATGGAGGGTGACGGTGGCAAACTCGACAGCCTTGTTGTCGGGTTGTGCCACCCGACCACTGATTTTCTGGGCATGGAGCGTAGCAGCCGCGCACAGCACGGCAAGGCCAAACAGGAAGGCTTTCATTGCTTAATTTTTAGTTGTGACAAATCTCGTTTTTGTTTCTCCCGCTTGTCTGCGCGGGTGCTCGGATTATGCTTTGCGGGCGCTACCCGCCATGCTTGATGGAACAAAGATGTGGAGGGTGAGTATTTTGCAAAACAAAGAACCTACCAATCCAATACACCTTTCTATTAAAAGCCGTTCCCTGACGACGAAAGTGGAAGCGGCTACCCCATCCCTTGCAACACCTCCGGCTTTTGTTCCCAACCACAAGTGTCCGCAAAGACAGGGCGAAGGACAGAAAGGTTACAGCCAAGTTGCAAACTCAATAGTTAAAGTTTGAAAGTTTTGGATGAGTGGCAGGGATAGGGCTTTTTCAAACCCCATTGCCGTTGTCGTGCATCCTTGCCGACAACGTGCCGGGTGGGTAGTTCTATTCCTCCGACGAATCGAAATCGTCGGACGAGTGGAGCAAACGCACCTCCTTCACCTCAAAAGTCTCCCCCCCGGTTTCAGTCTCCACGCGCAGCCGCCCTTCCTCCGTCACCCCTCGAATGATGCCTCCAAACTCTGAATTATCGGCGGCACGAACGAACTTCGACGGCTTGCCGAGGCGATACAACGCCCGTTCGTATTCGGCCTTGATAGCCGCTCGTTGGCCTGATTTGAGTTGCAAATAGCGCCTTTCGAGGCGCTCGAAAATGCATTCGGTTATTTCGTCCAACTCGAATTTTTTTCCAAAAAACAAGGCCAGCGAAGTCGGATTGGGCAGCGCTGGGTCAAACTCCATTTGATTGACATTCAAGCCGATGCCGACGACAGAAGTCTGCAAAAACTGCCCGGAGAGGCTGTTTTGAATCAAAATACCAGCGGTCTTTCGAGCGCCGAGGCAGAGGTCGTTAGGCCATTTGACGGTGGATAGTGCATCGGCCACTGTGTCGCGGAGCGCCAAGGCTACGGCCATGCTCAGATAAAATTGCGCCTTTGCCTCCAGCCAAGTGGGGCGCAAAATCACGCTGAGCAGGAGGTTTTTCCCGCGTTCGCTTTCCCATCGACTGCCAAACTGTCCGCGCCCGGCTGACTGACTGTCAGCCCTGACGACCGTTCCTTCCGGTGGCTTGCTTTTTGCTGCCCCCTGCCCCGACGAGGCGGGCGCAGCGATAAGTTCGAGCGCCCAATCGTTCGTCGAGGGCAGTTCGTCGAAACGGTGGTAAACTTTTCCGATAAAAAGTGTGTTTGCCATGCGCAAATTTTGTCATTGCAAGCATTGAGGTCATACAGTCACGGCAGTTGCCCGTCGTTATCAAAACGATAATAAAACAAACGACGTTTTTGCAGGTCATCGTTGCACCTTACCTTTATCCCGCCTGTTTGAACTCAACAAATAAACGATTCAACAAATCAACAATAAAATTTTGATTACAGCCACAGCACCCCGGCGGGCAACTTCCCGCCCAACAGACTTGGAACAACTAAACCACCTCATCGTCGAGGGCATCCGCGATAAAAAAGGCAAAAATATCGTTCAACTCGACCTACGGAAACTCGGCGATGCTCCCGCTGATTTTTTTATCATCTGCGAGGGCGATTCCAACACCCACGTAAAGGCGATTTCCGAGAGTATTTACAAAAAAGTGAAGGAGGAAATGCACACGATGCCTTCTCACACGGAGGGGTCGAGCAATGCCAAATGGATTCTAATGGACTATTTCAACACGGTTGTGCACGTTTTTTACCCAGAGACCCGTCATTTTTACGAAATAGAAAGCCTCTGGAGCGACGCGGAAACAACCGAGTTTGGCGAAGTATGAACCATCCAAAAACCGTTTTTCAACATGGAAGAGCAAAAAGGAAAAAATAAACGCGACGAGGAGCAGGACGAACTGCGCCCGCAACGCGACAGCGAACCAAACGGCGACGGTATGCCGCGCTTTAGCTTCATGTGGATTTACATCCTCGTGGGTCTCGCGCTGCTGGGGCTGCAAATGGCCAAGTTCATGGGCGGCTCGCAGAAAGCCACCATGCCCGACTTGGACAAATGGGCACGCAAAGGTCAGGTGGATAAAATTGTCATCATCAGCGACACGGAAGCACAAATCTTCATCAAGAAAGACTCCCTCATCTCGCCCGACCACGACAACCTGAAACCCGAACTCAAAGAGGCTGACAACAAACTGCCTCATTATGTGGTGAATATCGGCAAGCCAGAGGTCTATCAGCCCTGGCTCAAAGAGGTGAACGAGCAATTGCTCAAAGAGAAAAAGCCGAAAATCATCCCCATCATGGACCCCCAGACCAACTGGACGGCCACCTTGCTCACATATTTGTTGCCTTTGCTGATTTTCATCGGCCTCTGGCTTTTCATCCTTCGCCGCATGGGCGGTGGGCCAGGCGGGCCGGGGTCGCAGATTTTCAACATCGGCAAGTCGAAGGCAACTTTGTTTGACAACAACACAAAGGTCAACATCACCTTTGCGGACGTGGCGGGTCTTGACGAAGCCAAGGAAGAGGTGATGGAAGTGGTGGATTTTTTGAAAAATCCGAAAAAATATACCACGCTGGGCGGCAAAATCCCCAAAGGCGTGTTGTTGGTCGGCCCTCCCGGCACGGGCAAGACCCTCTTGGCCAAAGCAGTAGCCGGAGAAGCCGGCGCGCCCTTCTTCTCCATTTCTGGTTCTGATTTCGTGGAAATGTTTGTGGGCGTGGGAGCCTCTCGGGTGCGCGACCTTTTCCGCCAAGCGCGTGAAAAAGCACCTTGCATCATCTTCATTGACGAAATAGATGCCATTGGCCGCGCACGCGGACGCGGTGCCATTCAAGGCGGCAACGACGAGCGCGAAAACACCCTCAACCAGCTGCTCGTGGAAATGGATGGTTTCCCGACCGACAAAGGGGTGATTCTGATGGCAGCCACCAACCGTCCCGACATTTTGGACAATGCGTTGATGCGCCCGGGGCGCTTCGACCGGCAAATTGGCATCGGTCGCCCCGACCTGAATGGCCGTGCACAGATTTTTGAGGTGCACATGAAAAACATCAAGGTAGCACCCGAAGTCACCGCCATGGCTTTGTCCGAAATGACACCGGGGTTTGTGGGTGCCGACATCGCCAATGTGTGCAACGAAGCCGCGCTTATCGCCGCCCGCAAGGAAAAAAAGGCCGTGGACATGGAAGATTTCAACTATGCGCTCGACAAGGTGATTGGCGGTCTCGAAAAGAAAAACAAAATTATCAGCCCGGAAGAGAAGCAAATCATCGCCTACCACGAGGCGGGCCATGCGATATGCGGGTGGTTCCTCGAACACGCACACCCGCTCGTGAAAGTGACCATCGTGCCACGCGGCCTTGCCGCATTGGGCTACGCTCAATACCTACCCAAAGAGCAATACATCACACGCAAGGAAAAATTGCTCGACGATATGTGCATGACCCTCGGAGGCCGTGCCGCAGAGTCGGTAGTGTTCGACAAAATCAGCACCGGCGCACAAAGCGACCTCGACCACGTCACCCGATTGTCTTATGACATGATTATCAACTACGGCCTCAACGACAAAGTAGGCAACGTGTCGTACTACTCCATGATGAACGAGTCGTATACGCGCCCCTTCTCCGAGCAGACGGCTTATCTCATTGACCAAGAGGTGAAAATCATGATAGAGGAGCAATATGCCCGCGCCAAAAATCTGCTGCGCGAAAAACGCAAGGAACTCGACGCATTGGCACAGGCGCTTCTGGAAAAAGAGGTGCTGCACCGCGCCGATTTGGAACGCATCATCGGCAAACGCCCTTTTGCCGACCCAACACCCGGCGAAAGCCATCGGGTAGCGGAAGTGGAGCCGACGCGCCACGAGGATGAGGATGATTATCGTGACTGAACGGAAAGGAAATGCCGACTACATGATTGGTTGATTGATGAGGCAAAAGTTCGACGACCAAAACTCGACGTTGCGCTTGGCACATCAAAAACCTAAAATCATGTAGTCGGCAATTTTAAATCAAAATTTCCCGGGCGCGTTTCAAATCGTCGCGCTTGTAACCCAGTATGATATTCCGAGGTGCGCGAAATTTCATCCCGCGATACCGTTCCGCGACCATTCGAAGTGCACTCAATTTCCTGCTCTTAACGACAAAGGAGGCTGGCTTACGAAGACTTTTTCTCTCCTGAGGCGCTCATAAAGGATTCATGCTCCGTCATCAGGCGCCCATAACCCCGCTTGATTTCAAATTCCACAAAATAGATAGAGACGAGGGCCGACAACACACAGTATGCCGCGACGATGTGGACATACCATGCGCCCACATTGGACCGGGCACCAAACCAATCGCCCCCCGCCTGCCAAATCAGATATAGGCCAAAAGCAGATTTCAGCGACTCAAACAAGTGAGCGTAGCGATTCCTGTCCATCAACTCCGTGTAAGCGTAGATAGAGGCAAACACAAAGGCACCGTAGAGAAACACGCCCGGAGCACCAATCTTGCCGAGATACGCAAAGAAATAAATCAGCAAAAAGTAGTTGAAAAACATCTGCGCCCACGACCACGCCACCAGCGCCCGAGAAGCGGGGGTGTCATATTTCTCGAAGTGGTACACATCGCCGATGCTCAATACCGGATAGCGATGCTGCACGTCCTCAGGGCGCCAGCCCGTCGGCATGAACCAGAGCCGGATTCTGTCCCACCAACTGCGCGTGCGCCAAGCATCGGTGAACATCAGCCAAAAATGCTGGAAGTTGATTTTGAACGGGTTCCAAGTACGCACAGGGCGTTTCACCCCGTAAACAGCCGGCACTTCGGGCAGTTCTTCTTGGAACGTGCCAAACCATTTGTCCCAAAGAATAAAAATCTGCCCGTAGTTCTTGTCCATGTATTCGGGATTGATGGCATGATGCACGCGGTGGTGCGAAGGTGTCACGATGACCTTTTCGAGCCAGCCCATCTTGCCAATAAGCCTGGTGTGATACCAGTATTGCAAAAACAAATGCAACGGACCAATGATGGCGATTACCATGCCCGGCACGCCCAACAGCGCGGCAGGCAGCAGCAAAAAGGTGAAATAATTGATGAACGTGGAAATGGATTGTCGCAACGCGCACGAAAGATTGAACTCCTCGCTGCTGTGGTGAATGATGTGGCGGTTCCACAAAAAATTGATTTCGTGGCTCCAGCGATGCACCCAATAACCCTGAAAATCTACCGCGATGAACGCGACCGCATACAGCAGCCAAGTGGCTTCGATGTGGAAAATCTCTACCCGCTCCACCAACCAAGCGTAGCTGAGAATCCCCACGCTTAGCCCCAACACATCCTTCACCACGTTGGTGATGCCCGAACTAAAACTCGATATGCTGTCCAACCCACGAATGACCCGCTCGCCGCGCCGCCACGCCACGATGTTCTCGATGAAATACAACAGAAAAAAAATAGGGATAACCAAATTTAGAATAGCACCGTAAGCTTCCATGACAAAGTCGTTTGAATGGATTTGCTGTGCAAAAATAGCAAACGTCCGGCTTTTCAATCTTTTGTGCCGATAGGTGAATTTTCCAACAACGCTGTAATTTAGCCCTGCAAACAAAAAACGTCGCGCCTCATTGCGCGGCACTTGGAACTATAAACAGACCTGACCCATGCCAGTATTCCAACTCATCTACCGAAGCAAAGCCAACGCCTATTTCAACGACGACGACTTGATAGTGTTGCTCCGACAGTGCCGGTCAAAAAATATCGAGAAAAACGTCACAGGTATCCTGCTCTATGGCTACGGCAATTTTATTCAGCTATTGGAAGGAGACGACGACGTGGTGCGCGACCTCTATGCGCATCGAATCTCGCTCGACCAACGACACCGCGAGCCAGTCATTTTGCACCAGGGATACATTCCCAAACGACTGTTCAAGGATTGGTCCATGGCCTTTCAGCCGCTCAATGCCGAGCGAGTGCGCAGTTTGAGCGGCTACTTGGACCCCGCCGCGCAAGAGTCCGAAACAGGCAAGAACCTATTGTCGCCCATGCGATTGTTGGAAGTGATACAAGGCTTTGCGACAGACATGAACAGGCGATAAGCCCCTGAATAGGTGTGGCATGGCCGTTCATGGGAATGTTTTACCTCGCACCGCCAAATTTTGAGCATGACCACAAGCACAATCCGGTCAAAATCAAAGACATCAATCATGCTCATCTGACAAGTCCTAGCGAATCAAGATGTACTTTACCCTTGCTTTCAAAGCGGTCATTCCGCACATACTCAATAGCTGGTTTTTCAAGATTCGCGCTTGATTTTCCAGCGTTTGTGGCTCCACAGCCAATTTTCCGGCTGCTCCCTGATGATGGCCTCCAAATGACGAGCATAAGCGCGAGTGATGTCCATTTCGGCAGCCTCGTGCGGGTTTTTCCAGATTTCGAAGAACTCAACCTCATAAAAGCCGCGCTTGGTGCGCCTCACATGAAAATAAAGTACGGGAAAGCCGAATTTTCGCGCCAGCACATCGGTGCCCGGCAACGAGGCGGTGTCTTGCCCAAAGAACGGCACCCAATGCGCGCTTTTCCGACTGCTCGGCGACTGGTCGGCCAGCAAAATATAAACAACCGGTTTGCCTGCCCGCTTGCGCATTTCCTTGAATGTGTCTTCCATACCCACCATCTCCATACCCGTTCGGGAGCGGGCACTATTGAGATAGCGGTCCATCAGCTTGTTCGACAGCGGCTTGAAAGCCGTCACCGTGGCCCCGTGAAAGTGCGGGGGCATGGTGATGCCACAAATTTCCCAGTTGTTGTAATGGCTCCCGGCGAGAATGATGGGCTGCCCTTGGTCGAGATATTGATTTACCAACTCGGGGTTGAGCACAGGGCAGCGGCGATGGATTTCGGGGATAGGCGTGGTGAAGAGTTTGAGACTTTCAAGCGTGTTGTCGGCCAGATTTTGGTAAGAAAGCCACATCAATCGCTTTATCTCCGCATCGTCTTTTTCGGGGAATGCCCGCCGCAGGTTTTCAGCGACTACCCCTTTGCGATACCCGACAACACGGAGCAGCAGATACGCTAACCCATCGGATATAGCGTAAACTATCCGAAAAGGCACGAACCGAAATATCTCGATAATGACGCGCAGGAAGAAATAGCCGATGTAATCCGTCATTCGTCAGAAACGCCTCATCTTTCCTTTGGCAACATCAGCCAAAGCCTGCCATAGCGATTGATTTTACGGGCTTCTTGCAAGCCCATCTGACCTACGCCCGAGTACAAGTCCATCCGCTTGGTGGTCAGAATGGCTCCGCCTCGGTCTTGGGCGAAAATGATGCGATAGGTGTAGCCCAGGAGTTTGCCATTCGCGTCGATGTTGGGCAACTCAGCCAAGAGCGTGCTGCCAATAGGTATGAAGCGAGGGTCAACAGCCACAGAATAACCCGCCGTAAGTGGGAAAAACCCACAGCCAAGCACCTCATTGTCAACAGGCGTAAAGAAAACATACTTGCCCTTGCCGCCTTTCGACCGCTTCACGGAGCCGCCAAAGCCGAAATGTTGGCGCTGCCCGTCAGAAAATTCCACCAAGCAGTTGCCTTGCAGCTGAGCGTTCGCCAATTCTTTTTTGCTCCGCAACCATGCCAACTCAAGGCCTCTTCCTTCGAGTGCCCCTTCTTCGATGAGCTCGGCTGGCGGAACGTTCGATTCGGGCCGCCGCAACATGGGCACCGTGTATTCGCTCGTGCGGACACGGCTGGCTTTGATAACGGGGGTGTAGTAGCCCGTCATACGAACGCGGTTGTTGTGCAAATCGGTGTTGATACCGTAGAAGTCGAAAGTGGTGAGCATCACAGTGGGGTCGAGCAGTTGCACATTTTGCAGCAGCTCCACCGTGCGGAGCATTTCTTCTTTGGATATGCCGGATGCCCCAGTCTTGGGGACATCGGAGCGGCGCAGATAGTTGGCCTGCTCAAACATGGCTTTCAGCATCGAGGGGTCGAAAGAAAGATACGGAATCGTGTCGGGGCCTCCGGGCACAAGCACTTTGGAGGAAAGTCTGCGCTTGGTGGCTCTTGGTTTGGATGTTTCGACCAATATGGTTGCTTTGGAATCGGAAGTGCCTATCGTGGGAGTGGTTTCTTTCACCGCAGGCACTGCTTCGCTTGCGGAAGCTGGCTCGTAAGGTGCGTTGAACAGACCAGCCATGCCTGCGCTCAAGGCTAAGGAAGCGGGACGCTCGATACTTAGCCAAACAATTGCGAGACAAGCGGTTAGCAAAGTCACATCTGCGATGAAGAATCGTTTTAAAGTCAGCATAAGCTACGGGGGACGAAGCGAGATTTATCGTTTTGATTAAAAAAATGCAAAGTAAACGCCCAAAAAGGGTATTGGTTACATGGGCTTAGTGTTATTAAAATCAAAACGTGTCTGACCAGTTGCTTATATGATGCCGTTTCTCAGCCATTCGTTAACTTTCAAAAGCGCGACCATCGAGAGAGAATCCGTGATGTCGCCCCGCATGACCATTTCCACGGCTTCGCTGAATGGTAGGCGGCGAATGAGCAACTGTTCTGTTTCTTCGGGCTGTGCTTTACCCATTACCAAATCCTGTGCCACATATACAACTCCATACTCATCTGTCACGGAGTTTGAGATATGCATCTCCAGCAAGGGTGTCCAGCGTCGAGCAATGATGCCCGTTTCCTCCAAGAGTTCCCGTTTGGCCGATTCGAGCGGGTCAGTATCCACCAAGCCGCCGCCTTCGGGGATTTCCCACGAATATCTTTTCAGCGTGTAGCGATATTGGCCCACAAGCCAAGTGCAACCTTCGTCGTCGAGGGGCACGATGCCGATGGCTGTGTTTTTAAAATGAACAACCCCATAGATGCCCGCGCCGCCAGATGGGTTGAGCACGTCTCGGTGTTCTACCCGAATCCACGGGTTTTCGTAAACTGTCTGAGCGGAGAGGGTTTTCCAAGGGTTGGGGCTTTGGTCGGGTTGACGACCTTTCCATTGAAATGCCATTTGTTGACGTGTAGTACGGTTGGAAGGTTGCAGGGAAGGGTTTCGGTAGGCACTACGAGCGATTATTCCAAGACGCCCTGCCTTTTCATCTTGTAGTAATGCAGGCCAGCGCCAAACACCCACCCTTCTTTGCCCGTTTGGGTGCGGATTTTGACCCAATGGTCGGTCACCTTTTCAAGGCCAAGGCTGATTTCCTGCGTCCAATCGGTTTTTTGGTTCAAAAATGTCACAGGTTCATAAAGTTGGAGTTTGGCGATGGTTTCTCCTTTCAGGCCGGGTTCCTTGCGCACTTTCAGCCCTTCGATGGTGACATAGAGCGTGGCATATTTGGGGTTTGTGGCGGAAGGTTCGGCCGCGGCGGGGCTGGGCTGGTTTGAGATAGTGGGCCTGGCAGGCTGTGCGCCGGGCTGAGGTATGGGAGCGGCAGTGGTCGGGGTGGTAGCCACAGGCGGGGCTGGTGTCGGGTTTTGTGTGTTCACGGGCGGGGGCGTGGGGCGTCGTGCCACGGCTGTGTCGCGTTGGGTGGGGCGCTCGGTCGGCTCGTCTTCGTTCAATTCCCGTGCGTGGCGCACAAAATCAGCGCGTTGAGTGCCGCATTTTGAAATAGCCCACAGGACTACACAACCAAAAAAGACCAAGATGATGAGCGTCTCGACTCTGGGAATTTTCATGTGAAAAAGCTTTGGTGGTCTTCTGTTTTGAGGTTATCTCCCTATTTTTCCGGCCAAAATTAAGGAACAATCGCCAATCAACGAGGGCATCACGCTCGTTCGGGGCGGCACGATGGACTGGGCCAAGCTCTTTCAAGTGCCGCGACGCTCCTTCTATGGCCCACATTGACCGCTTTTTTAAATGACCGATAGCCTCCAACATCAAATCGCCTTGACATTAGTGCCGCAAGTAGGCCCTGTCACTTCCAAAGTGCTCGTCAGCTATTGCGGCAGCGCCGAGGCAGTGTTTCGCGCTCCTCGAAAAGAGTTGGTCAAAATACCCGGCGTAGGCCCCATCACGGCGGATTATCTGCTCTCCGCAGCCCCACTTCAATTAGCCGAACGCGAGATGGCTTTTCTCGAACAACACAACGTGGAGGCGCTTTTTTACACACACGAACAGTATCCCGCACGGCTCAAGCAGTGCCACGATTGTCCTCCGATGATATTTTTCAAGGGTTCCTCGCTCGATTTGTTGGCAGCCCGTCGGGTAGTCGCCATCGTGGGCACCCGCCAGCCGACCGACTATGGCAAGGTAATATGCGAGGAAATAGTGGAGGGATTGAAAGCATACAACGTGGTAGTGGTCAGCGGGCTGGCTTTTGGCATAGACATCACGGCGCATCGCAAGTCTTGCGCCTTGGATATGCCCAATATCGGTGTGCTGGGACATGGCTTGAGCAACATCTACCCCAGCCAACACCGCAGCGTCGCGCTCAAGATGCTCGAAAATGGCGGATTGGTGACGGAGTATGTGCACGACACCAGACCCGACCGCGAGCATTTCCCCATGCGCAACCGCATCATCGCCGGGCTGAGCGACGCGCTCGTCGTGGTAGAAACGGCTGCCAGCGGAGGCTCCATGATTTCCGCTGAATTGGCCACACAATACGAACGCGAGTTGTTCGCCGTGCCCGGTCGGGTGCGCGATGCCAAGAGTGCGGGCTGCAATCTGCTCCTCAAAAAAGAAGAGGCAAAACTCGTGGAATCTGCCGCCGACATCGCCGCTGCCCTTCGCTGGGACGAGGCCAGCAAACAAAAATCCGTGCAAACCCAACTTTTCCTCGACCTTAACCCCGCCGAAACCAATATCCTCAGCATCGTGCGCGACCAACCGGAAATTTCGATTGACCACCTCTCGAAGGCCGCCCAACTCACGCCAGGCGAATTGGCCTCCATTATCTTGGGCTTAGAGTTCAAAGGCGTGATACGGACGCTGCCCGGAAAGCGGTACCTGGTTTCTGCATGATTATTTCATCATCAAGAATGGTAGGATTCGTGAAAAAACTGACCTTTATCCTGTTGTTGCCTGTTCTCCTTCTTTCTTCTTTCCAATTCTTGGAAGATGAAAGACCTCTTCTCACCGCTGGCGCCCAACCCAAAAATATCATCCTGATGATTGGCGATGGCATGGGGCTGACTCAAATCACGGCAGGTCTTTACTCCAATGGCAACAGCCTCCACTTGGAGCATTTTCCCATCACAGGGCTTATCAAGACCCATTCGGCCAAACATATCGTGACCGATTCGGGCGCTGGCGCAACGGCTTTCTCTTGTGGCTGCAAAACCTTCAACGGGGCCGTCGGGGTGTGCAAAGACAAATCTCCTTGCCTCACCATACTCGAGCAAGCCGAGCAAAACGGGCTGGCCACTGGCTTGGTGGCGACCTCCAGCATCACCCACGCCACCCCGGCCTCGTTCATTGCGCATGTGCCCGACCGCTCCGATATGCAGGCCATCGCCACCTTTTTTCTACAAACCGATATTGACCTGTTTATCGGCGGCGGGCTAAAATACTTCAACCAGCGGACGGCTGACCAACGCGACTTGGTGCGAGAACTGACCGCCAAAAACTATTACGTCACCGATTTTTCCCAAAAACAACTGAGCGACGTAACCCCATCGCCCGAACGCCCCTTTGCTTGGTTTGCGGCCAATGAAGAACCCGAAAGCGCCACCAAAGGCCGCGATTACTTGCCATTGGCCGCACAAATGGCACCTCCATTTTTGAAAAAACGAAGCGAAAAAGGGTTTTTCCTAATGATAGAAGGCTCGCAAATTGACTGGGCTTGCCACGCGAAAAACGCACCCAGTCTGGTGCGCGAAATGCTCGACTTCGACCTGGCCATCGGCGAGGTGCTGAAATTCGCGGAAGCAGACGGCCACACGCTCGTCATCGTCACCGCCGACCATGAAACCGGCGGCATGGCACTCGAACAGGGACGCGGCAAAGACAGCCTCGAAATGGTGTTCGTGACGGCTCAACACACGGCTTCCCTCGTCCCGGTGTTTGCATACGGTCCGGGTGCCGAGCAGTTCAACGGCGTGTACGACAACACGGATATTTATACAAAAATGAAAGACCTCTTCGGTTTTTCTAAAATATCGGAAGAAAAACCCAAAAGCCACTAAACGCATGGACTTCACGCGACTGTTCGAGATACTTGAATATCAACAACAGCGATACCCCCATCAGGTGGCGCTGGCAGAGCGTGTGCAAGGCGGATGGCAGACGTGGAGCACGCAAGAACTGCTCAAAACGCGCGACGAACTGAGCGCCGGGATGCTTCACTTGGGCTTTCACAAAGGCGACCGCGTGGGCATTCTTGCGCATTGTGGCAGCCCGCAGTGGGCCATAGCCGATGCGGCGATGCTCCAGATAGGGGTCGTGCCAGTGCCCGTTCATGCCACATCGAGACGCGACGAGATAGCGCACATCGCCCGCGACGCGGGTTTGCGCGGATTTTTTGTGAGCAACGCTGCCATGTTCGAGCGACTGCGTGAGGCTGCCGTGTCGCCGGAGTTTGTTTTTTCTTTTGAAAATGACGAGCATGATGGCTGGCGGCCATGGGGGCAGATGCTTCAAGCGCCCAGCACCCGCGATTTGGAAAAAATCCAATACATCCGCGATGGAATAAGCGAACGCGACTTAGCGACGCTGCTCTACACTTCCGGCACCACAGGGATGCCCAAAGGCGTGATGTTGTCTCATGCAAACATTGTCAGCAATATCAAATCCGTGCTCGCCATTGTGCCCGTCGGACCAGACGTGACGGCGTTGAGTTTTTTGCCGCTCAGCCACATTTTCGAGCGCATGGTGACGTATGTGTACCAAGCGGCGGGCACGCCTGTCTGGTACGCCGATGCGGCGGAAAACTTGCCACGCCTGTTGCCAGATGTGCGCCCGCACATCGTCACAGCCGTGCCGCGCATTCTCGAAAGAATGCACGAACGGCTGATGGAAGAGCGCAACCGTAGCGGGCCGCTCAAAAAAAAGGTGATGGATTGGGCCATTGCGCTCGGCGAGCGGTTCCCATACTCGGGTGGCAGGGCGATGCCGCTGGACTATCTACTCAAACGCTGGGTGGCCGATGTGTTGGTGTTCAGGCATTGGCGCAAGCGAATGGGCAGCCGCATCCGATACATTGCCGTCGGGGCGGCAGCCTTGCAGCCGCGCCTCGGCAGGCTTTTTTCCGCAGCCCGCATTGACGTGCGCGAAGGTTATGGCCTCACGGAAACTAGCCCTGTAATCGCTTTCAATCGCTTTGAGCCGGGTGGCGTGCATTTTGGCACGGTAGGCATCCCTGCGCCGGGCGTGGAAGTGCGCATCGTGGAGGCGGATGAGCAGGGCGAGGGCGAAATAGAGGTGCGTGGGCCTAACGTGATGGTGGGCTATCACAACTTGCCCGACGAGACGGCTGCCCGCTTTTCCGACGATGGCTGGTTCAAGACCGGTGATATGGGCAAGTTCGAGTTCAAGCGTTTTTTGAAAATAACAGGGCGGAAAAGCGAAATTTTCAAGACCACGACGGGCAAATTCGTCGCTCCGGCTTTTGTGGAACAACAACTCGCCCTGTCGCCCTTCATCAGCCAAGCGATGTGCGTGGGGCTGAATCGGCCTCACGTCGGGGCCCTTATCGTACCCAACTTCGATATGCTGGAGACATGGTGCCGCGAAAACAACGTGCATTGGACCTCGCCGCAGTTCATGGTGCTGAATCCCAAAGTGGACAAACTTTTCCGGCAAGAAATAGAGCGCGTCAACGGGGAAAGGCTCGGCCCTATCGAGAAGGTGCGCGTTTTTCATCTGCTGCACGAGCCTTGGACTTCCGAAAACGGGCTGCTCACGCCCACGCTCAAATTGAAGCGGGAGTTCATCGAGAAAAAATTCGAGGCAGTCATCGAACAGATGTTCAAATAAGGCGAGACTTAGTTTTCAAATTTTCTTGTCCGTTCCATCATCAGCGCCATGGCCTCCTCTTTGGAGGCGTACATCCCGTGTATGTTGACCAAGTGGTCGGCCAACTTATCATAGCGCCGAAGCATCAGCATGGCCCATATCTGGTTGTAGTCAACCCCTTCAAAAACAAGTGCTTTGTTCGCAGCGTACTTGTCGGTGTTGTTCACAAAATCCTTGGGCATTTCAGTCCAGTGGAGGTGGGGCCGCAGATGGTGCCCGATGTGGTAGCCGTCGTTGAAACACTGTTTGTTGTAGGCGTTGTTGATGCAAGTGATGCTGTTGAGGTAGTTGTTTTCGGGCGCGTGCGATGCCACGAAAGCGTGTTGTGCCCAGTTGCCCGTCATCATCAAGAAACGCACAATGACCAACGGCACCACAAAGACAACTACCGTGGATGGCCAGTCGAACCAAGCCAGCGTGATGCAGGCGGCAAGGAACGCGATTTCGCCGACCACTGCTCTTTTCAAGAAAGACCGCTTGTTTTTGAGCCGAAGGTAGCGGGCGAGTTCCACGATGCCGATGAAAAAGAAGCGAAAAAAATACTTCAGAAAGTCGGCAAAACTGTCGCGCTGATAGCGCATCGTCGAGCTGGTGTCAAGCGCAAGATTGTTCTCCGCATGGTGCATCCCTATGTGATGGCTAAAATAGGTGTCGGGCGTTTGCCCCATGAAAGGACACAAGCCCCAAGGGATGATTCGATTGCTCAGTGCGTACTCTCTTTTGAAGAAGGGATTGTGGCTCGTGTTGTGAAGCATCAGGATAAAAGGCCCCAACAAGAGCACTTGCAAGCCCACAAAGACTGCGGCGAGCGCCCACCAGTAGATGCCTTCCGCAAAAAAAATTGCTATGGAAACGGGAATGATGGAAAACACGATTTTCAGGCACAGGAACACGAAGGGCAAGTCCCGTTTGTCCCGGATGAAGCGGAGGAAAAAACGTTCGATGGCATTGTAGTCCTTTTCGTGAAAAACAGGGTCGTGGATTTCGCCTAATGTTCGCATGGTGTCGGCAGAAAAAAAGTGGGGCAAGAGATGCCTCGCCCATAAAATATTGAAAAACAGGAAATTACTTATGCCTCGCGCCGCCAAGTTCTAAGCATGGCTAAAAGTGCAATCCGCTCAAAATCTGGGAGAGCAATCATGAGCATCCGACAACCCTAGCGAATCGAGGTATAAAATGGTCAGGTGGTAGGCGGCGCAAGGTACTTATCTTTCAACACGTTGGTGTGGTG
Source organism: Saprospiraceae bacterium (assembly GCA_026129545.1). Taxonomy (NCBI): domain Bacteria; kingdom Pseudomonadati; phylum Bacteroidota; class Saprospiria; order Saprospirales; family Saprospiraceae; species Saprospiraceae bacterium. The sequence continues at coordinate 104,022 of JAHCHX010000004.1, read as the reverse complement.
AATTTGATGGCCGACGATGACGTAGAACAACGCACGGGGCGTCACCTTCCAGCCCGCCGCCGTGCCAAGGAATTTTGACTGTTCCTCGCTGCATTGCTGCAAGAGAAAAAGCGTGTTGTCGCGCACGGTTTTCCATTCTTTCATCAAGTCCTTGATGCTGCGTTTCGACACGTCCACCTCCTCCATCCAAATATCCTGATTGAATCCCGGCAGGGCGATGCGGTCGCCACGCATGAAGGACAGGATGCGATAGGAGAACACGCGCTCGGAATCAATCAGATGTATCAGCAGCTGCTTGATGGTCCATTTGCCCGGAGCGTAGGCGTAATCGCCCATTTCCGCCGGCAGCCCGTTCATCAGCTGCTGGAACTCCTTGAAGGTTTTTTTCAGCAAGCTCCGCGCGGTCCCACGCGAGGGTACCACTTTCAAATAGGTCTCGTGAAAAGGGGCGTACTCACCTTTTTTTGGTCGTTTCATAGCAATGCAAAATGGTTGGGGCGAAAATATGCGCTTTCGTAAAAACTTAGGTAGAGGGTAGAAGGCGGAGGAATGTAAGACTTGCTTTTAGGTCGCATACTGTTTTAGCGGAGATGAAGTCAGCCTTCTGCCTCACACTACCGGACATTATTTTTGTGCTGCAAGACACAAAGGCACAGAATGCGGCAAATCAATGCGTATTTTGCTTTGCGTCTTTGTGACTTCGTGGCAAATTTGAAAATGGCCAGTAGTGTGCTACCACCCTCACCTGCGTTTTTTATGCGCTTTCAATCAAACTCAATCGTATCCCCCGCCTTATACGTCTTCTTGTCGCCAGCCTCTTTCTCGTCGGGTTTTTCTGCCGGAGCGGTGTTCCGGCTTAATTCCTCTTCCTCGCCAAAAAGGCTGGCCTGTTGCGCCGGTGCCGATTCAGTTTGAGCCGGAACAGACTTCCGGCTTACCTCGCCCGCCTCGATTTCCTTCACCCCGCCAAGCATCTGGTCGCTGAGGCGGTTGCCGACGGCTTTCCAACCTTTCACGTCCATGAAGTCGCCAAGCGATACCTCGCCCGTCATGGCTTTGCCCTTTATTTTCAAGGTGTACTTGATGCGCGGGTTTTCCTTGACGGAAGCGAAAAGCAGTTTCGACTTCGGGTGGTCGGTGAGAAAGGAGAAGCGTTCTTTGAGTTTGTTGGTCTCGATGCGGAAACGCTTCACCATCGTCCAGCCCTTGTGGCCGTCGAAGTGGACGGCGTTCACCACAAGGTCGGGCGTGAGTTTGCAGAGCGTGAGGATTTCTTTCATCTCGAATCGCTGCTGCACGTCGGTGTCGGTCACTTCGTAGGAGCCGTCGTTGTAGAGGATGAAAAGGCTGTCGCCCGTGTCGAATTCTCCCAGCAGATGGCCGCGCTCCTGCGTGTTGAGGCGGCCCGTGATGTCGTCGAACCACAGTTTTTGCGCGCCGATGGTGCTCTTGCCGACCTCTTTTTGGCGGATTTGTTTCACCGGGTATTTGGTCAAAATATTGCCCTGCGAGTCGCGGCCTTTAATGGCCAGTTCCCCAAAATCGTAGTCGAACACTTTAATTTTCGCCGTGCTGCCCGGGCTGAGCGTCACGGTCACGACCTCGCTCTCGCCGTTGGGGTTCACCGTGAGGTAGAGCAACTTGGAGTTCTTCGCGTCAGAGCCGAGTTGATATTCCTTGTCGCGGGTGATGGCCGTCACGTTGAAACGCTTGACGTAGGTGCGCCCCGATTTGCCGTCCACGTAGGCCATGTTGTAAGTGGTGCGCTCGTCGTTTTTCTTCCAAACGGCGACGTGCACGATGTCTTTGCCGACGAAGGTTTTGTCGCCGATTTTCACCACCTTCATCACCCCGTCGCGGCGGAACACGATGATGTCGTCAATGTCGGAGCAATCTTGCACGAACTCGTCCTTTTTGAGGCCATAACCGATGAAGCCGTCGGCGCGGTTGACGTAAAGTTTGGCGTTGTTCGCCACCACCGCCGTCGCCTGGATAGTGTCGAACTGGGCGATTTCGGTGCGGCGCTCGCGGCCTTTGCCGTGTTTTGCCAACAAGTTTTCAAAATAATCAATGGCATACTCCGTGAGGTGCGCGAGATGGTGCTTGGTCTGTTCGAGTTCCTCGTTCAGTTTGGCGATTTCCTCGTCGGCCTTGAAGGAGTTGTACTTGGAAATGCGCTTGATACGGATTTCGGTGAGGCGCACGATGTCGTCTTCCGTCACGTCGCGCAGCAACTTGATTTTCTTTGTTTCTTTTGAAAAACCCGCTTCCGATGGCGTGATGACGTATTTTTTCAAACCCACGTCAATGGTCGAAATGACGGCCTCCCAAGTCTCGCACTCCTCGATGTCGCGGTAGATGCGGTTTTCGATAAAAATCTTTTCCAGCGAGGAAAAATGAAGTTTTTCCTCCAAATCGTGTTTCAGGATTTCCAACTCCATCCGCAGCAGTTCCTTCGTGTTTTCGGTGGAGATGCGGAGCAACTCGTTCACGTCGGTGAACAGGGGTTTGTTGTCCACGATGACGCAGCAGTTGGGACTGATGCTGACCTCGCAATCGGTGAAGGCGTAGAGCGCGTCAATCGTCACGTCGGGGCTGGTGCCGGGCAGCAGTTCGATTTCCACATCCACATTGGCCGCCGTCTTGTCTGTCACTTTTTTGATTTTGATTTGGCCTTTTTCGTTGGCCTTCACGATGCTCTCCATCAAGTCGGCAGTGGTGACACCGAAAGGTATTTCTGTGACGTGGAGCGTTTTTTTGTCTTCCTCTTTGATGCGGGCGCGGACACGCACTTTGCCGCCGCGCGTGCCGCCGTTGTAGCTCGAAGCGTCAATCATGCCGCCCGTGGGGAAATCGGGAATCAACTCCGACTTCCGGCCTTTCAAACACGCGATGCTCGCCTTGATGATTTCGATAAAATTGTGCGGCAAAATCTTGGTGCTCAAACCCACCGCGATGCCCTCCACCCCATGCGCCAGCACGAGCGGGAATTTCATGGGCAACGTCACGGGTTCGCGTTTGCGACCGTCGTAACTGAGTTGCCACACCGTGGTGTCGTGGTTGAACGCCACGTCGAGGGCAAATTTTGTCAAGCGTGCCTCGATGTAGCGCGGCGCGGCGGCGTTATCGCCCGTGCGGTAATCGCCCCAGTTGCCTTGGCAATCAATGAGCAACTCCTTCTGGCCCATATTCACGAGCGCATCGCCGATGGCCGCGTCGCCGTGCGGATGGAACTGCATCGTCTGGCCGATAAGGTTGGCGACTTTGTGGTAGCGCCCGTCGTGCTGCTCGTACATAGCGTGCAGGATGCGGCGCTGCACAGGCTTGAGGCCGTCCTCGATGGCTGGCACGGCGCGTTCGAGAATGACGTAGGAAGCGTAGTCCAGAAAGTAATTCTGGTACATCCCTGAGAGGGTGATGACGGTGTCCTCGTGATTGTGCGAGGTGGTGGGGGGCGTGGAGTTGTCGCGTTTTTGCTTTGCCATATTTGCGTAACGTCGGAAGGGTTTGTAACGTAACGTCGGAAGGGTTTATGTAACGTCGGAAGGGTTTTGAACCCTTCCGACGTTGGGGGCCGCGAAACCCTTCCGACGTTCATTTTTCAGTTAATCAAATTCGATTTCAAATTTTTCCAAATGTTCCAACACCTGATTCGGCAGGTGATATTTTTGATAACCCTCCTCATCCCCAAACCAATTCAACAATTCTGTCCTTTTGAGTTTGGTGTCCATTTTCGACAAATGGGCATGATAAGAAGAGTGCGAATAATCACGAAAATCCTCCACAAACCCATGTTTTTGCGGGTTAGCGTGAATGTAATATACCAATTGAACAAAGTAATCATCGTCGTCCACCGGAATGCGCCGGAACAGTTCTTCAAACAGGCCGCCCGTGCGCCTATAAGCTTTGTTGATGGCTTGGGCATAACTGTTGAAAAGTTTGGAGAACTGGTTGCTGATGATTTTGTCGGCGTTCGTAGCGTCGGACGAAACGTCGGAAGGGGTGTTCGTAACGTCCGTAACGTCGGACGTAACGTCGGAAGGGTTTGAAACCCTTCCGACGTTGGGATATCCGACGTTGATGTTCCGAAGAATGTCCGCCGCCGCCCGCGTCTTCACCAACAAGTGAAAATGATTTTTCAACAGACAATAAGCGTAAGTCTCTGCGACGGGTTGGATGTACTTCGCATACTGTCGCAAGAAGAATGCGTAATTGCGCTCTTCTTTGAACAGGTCTTCACCGTTGATGCCCCGATTGTAGATGTGGTAAAAAACACCGCATCGCATGGGGGAAGTATGTTTTTTCATTGTTGAAGGGTTTTGTTGTTTCGTCCGAACGTCGGAAGGGTGTTCGTAACGTCGGAAGGGTTTGAAACCCTTCCGACGTTGGGGTTTGAAATCCTTCCGACGTTTACTGACGTTTACTTCCGACGTTGCAAAAGTAGAATGAAAAACTTTTTGTTTTGTTTTCTGCCCGAAAAATTTGTCATCATGCAAGAAAAAGAAACCGTCGTCACCCATACCTATGACCTCCTCCTTTACCTCGTGCCGCGATTGGTCAAATTTCCGCGTCACCAAAAATTTGTGCTCGCCGACCGCATTCAAAACCTGCTGACCGACATCCTGCAAATGCTTGTCGAAGCATATTTCTCTCGCGCCGAGGCCAAAAAGCACATCCTGCAGCGTGTCAATCTCGAACTGGAAAAACTCCGCTATCTCGTTCGATTGGCCAAAGACCTCCACTGCCTCGATTTGCGCCGCTACGAATATGTGCAGGACAAAATCAACAACATCGGCGCTCAAGTCGGTGCTTGGCTCAAAAGTCTGCCATGAAAACACACAAAAACCTTTGGCCCGCCATCACGGACTTTCAGAACCTGCTCTTGGCGGCGCAAAAAGCGCAGCGGGGAAAGCGCTTTCAGCCCAATGTGGGCCGCTTCAACGTGGAACTGGAGCGCAACCTCTTTGCCCTAAAAGCCGAACTCGAGACCCGAACCTACCAGCCCGGCCCCTACCGTGCCTTCCACATCCTCGACCCCAAGCCCCGCATGATAAGCGCCGCGCCCTATCGCGACCGCGTGGTGCACCATGCGCTGTGCAACGTCATCGCGCCTATTCTGGAGGGCAGCATGATTGCCGACACCTACGCCAACCGCAAGGGCAAAGGCACCCACAAAGCCGCCAACCGCTTTCAGGCCTACTGTCTGAAATACCCCTTCGTGCTAAAATGCGACGTCAAAAAATTCTTCCCTTCCATTGACCACCAAATCCTCAAGCGCGAACTCCGCCGCAAAATCGGCTGCCGCAACACCCTTTGGCTCATTGACCTCATCATAGACAACTCCAACCCGCAGGAGGAACACATCGCCTACTTTCCCGGCGACGATATGACTCCCCTCCTAGTGGGGGAGGGGTTGCGCCGACGCGGCCTGCCCATCGGCAACCTCACCAGCCAACTCTGGGGCAACTTCTATCTCAACCGCCTCGACCACTTCGTGCGCGAAACGCTCGGCATGCCGTACCTCCGCTATGTGGACGACTTCGTCGTGTTCGGCCATTCCAAAGAAGAACTGTGGGAAGTGAAAAAAGCCATCGAAGTCTTTCTGCAAGACTTCCGGCTGCTCCTGCACGAGCGCAAAAGCCGCGTGTATCGCACCTCGGAAGGGGTCACTTTTCTGGGTTTTCGCATCTTTCCTCATTTTCGGTTGCTCCCTTCCAGCAACGTGCGCCGATTCCGCAAGCGCACGCGCCGTCGAATCGCCGCCTTTTTCAAAGAAAAAATCACCCTGGAGGAATTCCACCGCGGCTTGCGTGGCTGGGAAGGCCATGCCCTCCAAGCGAATACCTGGCGGCTAAGGCGGAAACTGAACCGCGAGATTTTTGAATAATAGACCGTTTCCACGTTTTCCACGTTTACGAAACCTTGAAGGTTTCGTAAACGTCGGGCAAAACGGCTCTATACTTCGCGCCGTTAGGTTTTGTGCATGGCAAAAGCGCAATCTGCTCAAAATCAAGGAAATCAATCATAGACATCTGACAAATCCTAGCGAATCAAGGTATAAAAGACGCAGAAGATAGAGGCGGCGAGGAGACAAAAAGCCCCGGCGCGACGTTCGACCCCGAATGCTCGGGGCTACCAGCCGTACCGGGGCCACGCGACCTGTTCGGTCTTATTCGTCCCGATTGCTCGAGACCAAGCATAGACCTGGGCATGGCGCCTGGGCTACTCATCTCAGCCGGGCGGAACCGTAGTCCCAATCCCGTGCAAAATGCTTTGTGTACTGGCCGTGATTCTGAGCAGTTCTGGCCAAGCGGAACCCGTTGTTGTTGTTCCTGTTGTTCCGTTGATTCCTGTTGCGAGAGGCCGGGCGACAATTCGATTCATTGTTGTTCCACGAGCCGCCGCGCAACACGGCGGTGGGCGCCATACCCGCTGCAAATTTCGCATTTTTTGAAAAAAAACCTTTTCAAAAAAAATTTTTTCGGCTTCGCCGAATGAAGAAAAAAAATAAAAGAAAAAAAGGGCAAAGGGTAAGAGGGTAAAAGTGCCATAGGGTTACCGCCCCCCCGCCGAGGCCGCCCTGGCCAAGCGGAACCCGAAGTCGCGGTCCCTGCCGTCCCGTAGATCCCAGATGCGAGAGGCCGGGCGACAATTCGAACCAACGTTGCCCCACAAGCCGCCGCGCAACACGGCGGTGCCACTGCTGCCGCCATCCATCCAAGCGCGGCCGTCCAAGGGGGCGCCCTGATAATTGTCGTGCCAGACATCCTGACACCACTCCCACACGTTGCCGCTCATGTCGTAGAGGCCGCGCTGATTGGGCTTTTTACCCGCCACGGGGTGCGTCTGGCTGCCCGAGTTGCCCTCGTACCAAGCCACCTCATCTATGTTGTTGCTGCCCGCGTATTGAAGGCCGTCTTTCCACGCGATGCCGCCCCGGGCCGCATATTCCCATTCGGCTTCGGTGGGCAGGCGGTATGGTTGGCCGGTTTTTTTCGAGAGCCACTCGCAATAGGCCACAGCATCGTTCCACGAAACGCCCGTGATGGGGTGTTTTTTATTCTCGCGGCTCATACCCCTTCGTTTGTAATAATCATTTGTCCCCGTCTCTATGTTGTACTCGTTTCCCGGCTCCAGCCATTCGGGGTAATGCGTTTTGGTTTCGTCGCAAAAAATCAGGTACTGTTCGATAGTCACCTCCGTCGCGCCGATGTAGTAGTCGCCGAGGGTGACGTCGCGGTAGGGTTTTTCGGTATCGGCGCAGCTTCCATCGCGTTTTTCGTCGAGGCAGCCCATGGTGAAAGTGCCGCCCTGTATGCGCACCATGGAGCGGTTGATGTCGGCGAGGATTTGGGCAGTGTTTTGCGTGGATGGGGGCGGGTCTTGCACGGCGGCGGTCACCGTATCAGCCACCAAACGCACCACTATGGCTTTATCAAAATCCTGGGGCAGCACGGTCATTTCGGCAGGTCGGTAGCCGGGTGCCCGCACGAACAACCGGACGGGTGCTTTCCAACTGCCCGGCAAGTCCACGCGGAATTGTCCGTTATTCAGCAAGTAGCCATAAGGCAACCCTTCGGCGCTTACGACCGCCCGCTGGTAGATGCCCTCGGGCAGGTAGCCGTTGGTGGCCGCGTCCAGCATTTGCCCGCGCAGCACTATGCTGGCCGCCAGTTCAATGGCATTTTCTGCGGCCAGCAGCGTTTGGAGGTTCACGGGCATGGTGGAGAGGGTGTCGAAGTAGAGCGAGTCGGTGCGGCGCAGGATGTCGTGGTAAGCCAATAGAGCGGAGTCGAGCGAGCCGGGTATGCGGGCGTATTGGTGGAAATAGAACTGGCAGATGCCGTGACCGTGCAGGGCTGTGAGGCTGGCGGAGCGGTTTTCGGATTTTGAGAGGTTGAGCAACAGGGAGTCCACCGAGAAGAGGCCGCCCAAGCGCCCTTGGGCGAGGCGATATTCTTCTGCGGCGGCCAGCGTGGCGGCTTCCATGAACGGCACTTGCGACAGGAAAAAGTTGAACTGCTGGGCGGCCATGTTCAATTGGAAGTGCAGGTAGTTGGTGTCGCGCAGGGGGCTTGCCACCGATTCGGCCCGCGATAGGGAGTCGGCCATTCGGAACAGGCGCCCCGCTGCCCGCGCCGTATCCTGCAAGGTACCCGCCCACACCACATACTCTTCTTCGGCTCTGATTTTCAGGGCCATCCGCACGGCTTCGTTGTGCCAGAGCAGCGCCGAATCCACCACTGCCTCCTGTTGCGCCAGCATCGAAGCGGGCGGCTCGGCCTGCTGCTGCCATTGCCGTTGCTGCCACCAACCCCAAGCCAGCATGCCCAGCGACAGCGCAGTGAGCAGGAGCGCCCACACCATGTTTGGGGTGAAAAACAGCTTGCGGTCCAAGTATGCGGCGAAGCGCGTCCCGGCGGGTGCAGTGAGGTGGTGACTTTGATTCACCGCCTCACCATCGGGCCCCGGCTCCAGCCGCCGCTGCACCAGCCCGTCGAGTTCCCGCAACTGGCCTTCGGAGAGCAGGCCGAGTTGCATGAGTTCGCGCAGGGTCTGGCGGTGTTCGGGGTGTTGTGGGTCGAGGGCGAAGCGGTGGATGGCGAGGCTGGTTTTCCAGTCGAGTTCGGCGTAGCCGCCGACCACGTTTTTGCGCACGGCTTCGAGTTCCTCGGCCACTGCTTCGCGGGCGAGGCGCTCCTCTTCCGGGCTGAGTTGGGCCAGCAGGGCGAGGCGCAGGTAGTGGTCGGGTTCGTTTTGGTTGAGCCAGGGGATGCGGCTGAGGCGCAGCAGGCTGTCGTGGGTGACTTCGAGGCCCATTTTTTTGCCAATGGCGACTGTGAGCGAGAAGTCGGGCAGCACGGAGACGGCGAGGCCGCAGAGCCATTTGAAGTCGGATGTTGGTTGCTGGTTGTTGGTTGTTGGTTGTTGGTTGCCGGTTGGTGGTTGTTGGTTGTTTGTTGTTTGTTGTTGGTTGCTGGTTGTTTGTTGTTGGTTGTTGGTTGTTGGTTGTTGGTTGCTGGTTGTGGGTTTGCCCGCCGAAGCCTTGATGAAGGTTGAGAGATTGCCGTTGGAGGGCGACCCGCCTTCGTTGACACTACGGGGGGTAAGAAAGTCGCGGTGCTGCTCCACTGTATCCCAAAGTTGGAGGCGCGGGTTGGGGTCGCTGCGGTGCCGGGCGAGGGTTTCTTCCCATTTGGTGTAGGGGCCGGGTTCGTGTTCTTCCAGGGCGTCCAGCGCCTCGAGGCCGGCGCGTATGCCTTCCGTGTCGGCGGGATAGAGCAGGAAATGGCGGTGCAGCAGCACTTCTTGCGCCGCCCAGCCGCTGACGGGGAGGGTGGAGAGGAGCAGCGATTTTTTCCAGAACTGGAGGGCATCCAGCAGCGAGCGGCGCAGCGCAGGCAGGCGGGTATCGTAGGGGTTGTATAGCCCATGCCCCGTGCCGATGAGCACGAGCCGGTAGCCCGCGTGTTGTTTTTGCAAAAAATCGAGGGACACGCCGTCGGGTTTTTCGTCGCTCCAGAAGCTGTGGAAGTTGCCGTCGTGGAAAAACACGGTGAGGGGCGCATCCTGTTTGCGGAAAAAAGATGTGAGCCGCTCGAACAGCCGCCCCTGTTGGTCTTGGGCGGAGGGTCGCTCGACGAGGAAGAGGTAGTCGGGCGGCGTGGTGTTGCGCCGTTCGAGCAGGGTCGGGAATCCGCCGCTGTCCACGGTGGCACGCACGGAGGCTGGCACGTCCACCTCGCGGTGTTCGCTTTCTTCGCGGCGGCGCAGCACGTCGGCCATGCGGAAGAAATCGGGCGGGGTGCTGATTTTGCCGTCTTGCGGCAGGTAGGGGATGAGGTAAGGGGCTTTGTCGTGGAGCGGGTGTTTGGCGGCGAGTTCGTCGTCGGTGAGCAATTGGGGTTTTTCGTGGCGTTTTTGCCACCAGCGCCAAATCAGCCAGCCCGCAGGGAGCAGGGGCAAGAGGAACAAGAGCCAGACCCAGATTTTCAGGCGGGCTTCGGTGCGCGGGGTGTCGTAGCGCAGGTCGGCGAGCGGGAGCATGGGTTTGTCGGTGCCGACCGTGTACGAGCGCACTTCTTCCGCGTAGCAGTTTTTTTCGTTGAAATAGACTTTGCATGTCACGCTGGCCGGGCCGTTTCCTTCAAATGCGTAGCGGATTTTTGTAGCCCAGATGGTGGTGTCTCTTCTGATTCCTCCCCCAATGCTCCCCTGTAAAAACCACTGCACACGGGCGTTTTTCTCTTTCGGCGCGACGGCAAACTCGTACTCGCGGCCTTGCAAGAGCGGCGATTCGGGAGCTGTCCAGAGCGGCATGGCGGGCGGGTTGGCGCAGTGGATGTTCACCTGCATGGAGTCCTTTCCGCGCGTCCCGGCATTCAGGATGATTTTTTTGGTGCTTCCGTAGCCTTGTGCCGCCCAGTCCAAATGCAGGGCAGTATCGGCGTGTTCCAAGGCACCGGTCTCAGCGTCGCGCACTTCCCATCGGCAGGAGTCGGGGTGGATGTCGGTGGTGGCGTTTTTGAACGGTTTTTGCTGGCCTTCCCGGCGGATGTTGTCGTCAGGCCCGGCATATTCGATACGCGCGGGCGGTAAAGACGGCGGCAAGGGGGTGAGCCAGTTTTTGATATAGGGTGCGGCAAACCAAGCAGCCAACAGGGCGGGCAACAGGGCGAGCCACCATCGGTGTTTTTTCCAAAAGCCGGGGGGCGGCGGTTTGTGCGACGGCGGTTCGCCGGGGTCTGTTTCACCGTCCGCCCATTTATCTGCTTCTAACTCACAATCGCGGTAGAATGCGTCGAAGAATTCGTAGAACCGCCGCTGCTCCTCCGGCGTGGTGGCGACGAAGGGGGCGAGGGCGTATTTTAATTGTTCGACGTTCCCGATATGCTCCGCACCGTGCGACTTCAATGCCCGCAACAGCCGCATCTTCCGCGCGGTGTCCATGCGGAAACCGGCGGCGTGGAGTTGGGCAAAAAATTGCTCCAACGGTAGGGCAATATGTGTGTGTTGCGGTTGCATTTTTAACATTAGCTACCAACATTTGACCTCGCCGAGGTCATTCGCATATCTTTTTCATGGTCGTATCATTAATTGACCTTTCGCTTTTATTCCCGACCTCGGAGAGGTCATTCGCATATCTTTTTCATGGTCGTATCATTAATTGACCTTTCGCTTTTATTCCCGACCTCGGAGAGGTCATTCGCATATCTTTTTCATGGTCGTATCATTAAATTGACCTTTCGCTTTTATTCCCGACCTCGGAGAGGTCATTCGCATATCTTTTTCATGGTCGTATCATTAAATTGACCTTTCGCTTTTATTCCTAACCTCGGAGAGGTCAAATGTTGGTAAACCCAGCGTGTCAGCCACCCCCATCCCGACCTCGGAGAGGTCATTCGCATATCTTTTTCATGGTCGTATCATTAAATTGACCTTTCGCTTTTATTCCTAACCTCGGAGAGGTCAAATGTTGGTAAACCCAGCGTGTCAGCCACCCCCATCCCGACCTCGGAGAGGTCAAATGTTGGTAGACCCAGCGTGTCAGCCACCCCCGTCCCGACCTCGGAGAGGTCAAATGTTGGTAGACCCAGCGTGTCAGCCACCCCCATCCCGACCTCGGAGAGGTCAAATGTTGGTAGCATCATCAGGTTCAACATACCCCATCCCGACCTCGGAGAGGTCAAATGTTGGTAGACCCAGCGTGTCAGCCACCCCCGTCCCGACCTCGGAGAGGTCAAATGTTGGTAGACCCAGCGTGTCAGCCACCCCCGTCCCGACCTCGGAGAGGTCAAATGTTGGTAGACCCAGCGTGTCAGCCACCCCCGTCCCGACCTCGGAGAGGTCAAATGTTGGTAGACCCAGCGTGTCAGCCACCCCCGTCCCGACCTCGGAGAGGTCAAATGTTGGTAGACCCAGCGTGTCAGCCACCCCCATCCCGACCTCGGAGAGGTCAAATGTTGGTACCTACGATTCATCCGGTATAAAAAAATCAAACATTTGCTTCTTCCCGATTTCGATCTCAAAATCGGCGACCATTTTCATAAATTCTTCTTCAAATGTCTTTTTGCGGTGATGTTCTTTCTGGTTCAAAATGTATTTGCACACGGCATCACGATGAGAGCGGCTATACGAAAACGCTCCATATCCTGCTTGCCAATCAAATTTATGTTTTGACGAATGATACTCCTTGATAAAATCATTGGTGGAAATCTTTATTTCCCGCACCAACTCGGATATGGTTTCCGAGGGTTTCAGGCCGATGAATATGTGAATATGGTCGGGCATACCATTGATGGCCAGCATTTTGTTTCCACGATTTTGAACGATTCCTGTGGTGTATTCGTAGAGTTCTTCTTCCCACTCTGGACGGATGAGGGCTTGCCGGTTTTTGACGGCAAACACGGTTTGGATATAGATTTGAGAAAAAACATCTGCCATATTTTTAATTGAATTTATCTACCAACATTTGACCTCGCCGAGGTCGGCATGGGGTATGTTGAACCTGATGATGCTACCAACACTTGACCTCGCCGAGGTCGGCATGGGGTATGTTGAACCTGATGATGCTACCAACATTTGACCTCGCCGAGGTCGGCATGGGGTATGTTGAACCTGATGATGCTACCAACATTTGACCTCGACGAGGTCGGCATGGTATGTTGAACCTGATGATGCTACCAACATTTGACCTCGACGAGGTCGGCATGGGTATGTTGAACCTGATGATGCTACCAACATTTGACCTCGACGAGGTCGGCATGGGGTATGTTGAACCTGATGATGCTACCAACATTTGACCTCGACGAGGTCGGCATGGGGTATGTTGAACCTGATGATGCTACCAACATTTGACCTCGACGAGGTCGGCATGGGGTATGTTGAACCTGATGATGCTACCAACACTTGACCTCGCCGAGGTCGGCATGGGGTATGTTGAACCTGATGATGCTACCAACACTTGACCTCGCCGAGGTCGGCATGGGGTATGTTGAACCTGATGATGCTACCAACATTTGACCTCGACGAGGTCGGCATGGGGTATGTTGAACCTGATGATGCTACCAACATTTGACCTCGACGAGGTCGGCATGGGGTATGTTGAACCTGATGATGCTACCAACATTTGACCTCGACGAGGTCGGCATGGGGTATGTTGAACCTGATGATGCTACCAACATTTGACCTCGACGAGGTCGGCATGGGGTATGTTGAACCTGATGATGCTACCAACATTTGACCTCGACGAGGTCGGCATGGGGTATGTTGAACCTGATGATGCTACTACCAACATTTGACCTCGCCGAGGTCATGCACACGCCCCAATCTCGGAGGGGTTGAATATTTTCAATCATTACAGTTCGGTGTTTTTCAACAATTCCTTCACGGCATCGAGGTCGTCTTTGGTTTTCACCAAAAACAAGAGGTTGTGTTCGAGCAGTTTGCGGCGTTCGTCCGCATTGTTGGATGTCAGGTAGCCTTTCAGTCCGAGGATGCGCAGCCATGCCACCAACTCTGCGGTGGCGGGCGCTTTGCGTACCGACTTTTCCCGCGCTTTTTCAAAAAAGGTCAACAATTGGTCGTAGCCTTTTTTGGTTTCGGGGGTGATTTTGCCCAAATGCAACTCCACGATGTCGCGCAGCAACTGTCCTTTGGGGAACTCGATGTGGAAAAAAGCACAGCGGCGCAGGAAGGCGTCGGGCAGGTTTTTTTCCGAATTGGAGGTCAGGATGACCACGATATTGCTGCCGGGTGCTTTTTGCGCCTCGAAGCCGGGGATTTCGCGGATGGCGAAGCGGTAGTGGAGGATTTCGTCCAGCAGGTCGTTGGTGAAGTCGCGGGGGGCTTTGTCCACTTCGTCAATCAGCACGACGGAGTTCATGGGTGTTTGGGGCATGACCAACCCGAATTTTTCGGCCAGTTCCGTGCGCGCGGGGTCAGAGTAGGCCACCGCTTTGCCGAATGCGTTGAGCGTGATGAACTGCTCTACCGACGCGGCTTGCTCGCCCCGCATGTTGGCTGCCTGAAAATGCGAGAGCGCATCGTAGGTGTAGAACAGGTCGGTTGCTTTGGAAATGGTTTTGGTGTTGAAGCGCAGCACTTCGGGCCAGTAGGTATTGTTGTTTTTTTGGTTCAGGTAATCCAGCGCCCACTCGGCCATTTCGGTTTTGCCGGTGCCGGGTTCTCCGGTGATGAGCAAGGGCTGGTTCATTTCAATGGCTGCATCGAGGGCATACTGCTGTGCGGGGCTTGGAATGTATTTTGCCATAGTGTTATCGTTTCAGGTTTTCGGTTCGGATAGCCAAACCTTTGTTGTGGATGCAGATGAGTTCGAAGAGTACGGCTTCGATTTCTTTCATGTCGCGTGTTTGGTGTTGCCCGAAGAATGCTTCGGTCATTTCGCGGGGTTCTTTTCCGCGCTCTACCATGATTTTACGGTATCGGCTGAACCATTCGGTGATTTCGTCGGTAGGCACGGGTTGGAGTTCGTCGAGTACCTCGCCGCCTAATTTGCGGTTTTGAATGGCTTCGTCCACTTCTTCCCGCTTTTTGGAGTTTTCTTTTTGATATTCAATACCGAAGAAGAAAAAGAAGCGCGGGGCTTTTTTTGCGGGCAATGCGACGTTGAGAAAAGAGGAGATGAATGTTTCGACGGCCAGCGGTGTCACGTCCTTGTTCCAGTTGGCATCGTCCATGGTGATGAGGACGAAAACAAGGTCGTCGGCACCAAAATCTTTCAAGTATGGGCTGCCGAGCAGGTGGGACACATTTTTGGTGTCTATGGGTTCTTTTTCGTTGATTTTTGGGAAAAACTTGGCGAAAAGGGTTTTGACGACTTCCCTTTTGTATAGCACAGGGTGGCGGTGCACGGCGGGTTTTAGGGTTTTGAACAGGATTTTGGTTTCCGGCTCGTAGTCGCCTTCTTCCCAATTCAGGAGGTGTCCGCTCAAATCGCGTCCCAGCCGCTCATGCAAGCTTTCGTGTGCCTGCCGCGCATCGCCATAGAGGTAAAAGTGGTGGATTTTTTTGCTCGCCGGGTTTTCTATCAAAACGAGTTGGAACTGGTCGCTTTGCTCGAAGCGGTCGCAGGTGAAGGCGTGGTATTCGGGTATGGCGATGTGCTTGGCGGCTTCCTGCTTCCATTGCTCCTTCAAATCCGCGATTCCCATGCGACCGATGAGCCAGAGCAGGGCTTCGGCAATGTTGTTGAAACTGCGGTCTTTTTCGCGGAAATCAATGATGCCGAGGTGGCCAGCGCGGTTGGCTTCATTGTAGCGACCCTCGATGAGGACGGTGTCGTCGTAGAGGTCGCAATTGGGCAGCAAAATTTCTTCTTTCAAACGCCGGAAGGCTTCACCGTAGCGGGGAGCGCTGATGTCTTCTTTGAGTGAGCGTTTGATTTGGTCAAGCATAAAAATCTATGGGGAGGAGGCGCGGCAAATATAAGGATTGGGCAAATGTACGCGGCTAAATTAAATTTACAACAAACGTCGGAAGGGTTAATCTTAAACGTCGGAAGGGTTTGAAACCCTTCCGACGTTCTCGCGATAGGGCGGCCTCCTCAACGCCGCAATACCTTGAAGCCAATGCCCCGCCCTTGCCCTTGCATGATGGCGAGGTTTATCCAAGCCAACGCGAATTGTTCCAGCAGCGCCGCCTTGTCGTCGCCGCCGAAGTCGTAACATTCGGCAAAACCCGCGTCGAGCGCCAACTGGCGGGCGACTTGTTTGCCTTTTTCGGAACTGCCTGCCATGAACATATCGAGCGCCCCGCCGGGATACTTGGGGTCGCGCATATTCTCAAAGCCCGTTGTGTTGAAACACTTGATGAGATGTGCGCCTTTGGCCAGGTCTTTCAGCGCCTCGAAGGTGTTGGCGTAAGGTTCGGGGCCTCCCCTGACGGAGTTCATGGCATCAATGATGACTTTGCCTTCCACCTTGCCCATTTGTTCCACGACTGAAAAAATGGCTGGCGGTGTGGCTGCGATGAGCACGACTTCCGAAGCCGCCACCGCATCGGCGATGGTGTGCGCCGTGATGTTGGGCAAGTCGAGGAGTTCTTTTCCTTTAAAATTGTTCAAGTCGCGGATGCCGAGGTGAATGGTGTGGCCAGCTTTGGCCCAATTTTGGGCGAGCGCGCCGCCGACGTTGCCGGTTCCGATGATGGCGATGTGCATGTTGGTTGTTGGTTGTTGGTTGCTGGTTGTTGGTTGCTGGTTGGTGGTTGTTGGTTGTTGGTTGCTGGTTGTTGGTTGTTGGTGCTGGTTGTTGGTTGCTGGTTGGTGGTTGGTGGTTGGTAGTTGGTGGTTGGTGGTTGCTGGTTGCTGGTTGCTGGTTGCTGGTTGGTGGTTGGTGGTTGTTGGTTGTTGGTTGCTGGTTGCTGGTTGTTGGTTGTTGGTTGTTGGTGCTGGTTGGTGGTTGCTGGTTGCTGGTTGGTGGTTGCTGGTTGGTGGTTGTTGGTTGGTGGTTGTTGGTTGGTGGTTGGTGGTTGGTGGTTGGTGGTTGTTGGTTGGTGGTTGGTGGTTGTTGGTTGGTGGTTGCTGGTTGCTGGTTGTTGGTTGTTGGTTGTTGGTTGTTGGTTGTTGGTTGTTGGTTGCTGGTTGGTGGTTGGTGGTTGGTGGTTGGTGGTTGGTGGTTGCTGGTTGGTGGTTGGTGGTTGCTGGTTGTTGGTTGGTGGTTGTTGGTTGCTGGTTGGTGGTTGCTGGTTGCTGGTTGCTGGTTGCTGGTTGGTGGTTGGTTCAATCAGGCCTATGTAATTTGTCTGGCCAAAAATACCAGATTGGGATAGCGAAGAAAATCAGGTAAGACAAATAAGGCGAGACGAAGGCTAATGGCGCTGCCGAAAAATAAAGCGCCGTGGCAACGCGGTTGCTGGTGTGGTAGCGGTGGTGGTGGGGCATGAGTGCGGTGGTGGTGGCGTACTTGCGCAGCAAGGTGAATGCGAGGGCTGACCCGCCCAGCACGATGCCGTAAAACATACAGGCTTGCGGCATCAGCGGATGCAAGGCCAAAAATGCCGTCGGCAACGGAATGAGCGACATCCAGAACAACAAGTGGCTGTTGTACCAAACCAGCTTGGAAGTGCTGTGCCGGATTTGGTCGAACATGATGTGGTGATTGAGCCACATGATGCCGAGCACCACAAAACTCATCGCGTAGGCACCCAATTTGGGCAGCAAAGCGCCAAGCGCCAGCCACGAGTGTTTTTCCGAGAAATCTCCCGCGATTTCCGGGATTTTCAAATCGAACACCATGACGGTGATGATGATGGCAATGACTCCGTCGCTGAATGCCTCGATGCGGTTTTTGTTCATGACAAGGTTGCTTTTATACCTTGATTCGCTATGATTAGGCAGATGACCATGATGGCATGTCCTCAATACAAATACCCATCTCGCGCTTCCATTTTCGGGGGCAATGCCTGCTCGCCGAGCATTTCCCGCAAATCGCGTTCGATGGTGTTGCATATAGCCGTCATGGGCACGTCGGTGATGCGGTGCTCGAACGGGTCTTCATTGACCTCGCCCACCTTGCCGAGTGTGGCGAACACAAAAGAAATCAACACGGACACTGGCGGCATGAGCGCGGCGATGTTCATTTTGGCGAAATCGCCGATGAGGCAAAATGGCAGCAAAAGCATGAACACCAGCAGGAAAAGCCGTGTGAAAAAATCGTATTGGCGCAACAGGGGCGTGTTTTTGATGCGCTCGCAACTTCCCTGAAAATTGTTGAACCCCGCTAGCGTCGGCTCAAGGCTGATATTGTCGAACGGCCCCAGCAGTTCGGTGCGCATGGCTTCCTTGATGCGAATGCCTTGCGTCTGGAGCAGCAAGTTCGGGATGTTTTGCTTGCCTTGCAGCGCCGCCAACTCCTTTTCGGAAAGGAAATGGCGGTATTCGTCGCCGTGCGGCTGCTGTCGCAAGTGGAGGCGCAGGGCGTGCGCGAAGGCGATTTGGCGGTAGGCCATTTCGGCCTTGAAAGCGGCGGCATGTTCGGGGCTAGCCTTGCCAGTTGCCACGGCGTGGTCGGCGTTGGCGATGATTTGACGCAGCAGGATGCGGCTGTTGTTCACGATGCCGCCCCAAAGCGTGCGGGCTTCCCACCAGCGGGCGTAGGCGCTGTTGTTGCGAAAAGCGACAAAAATCGCCAACGCGCTGCCCAAAATGGCCGCTATCGAAAAAGGCAGCCCGACTTGGGCGATGCCTTTTTGGAACAAAAAATACACGCCCAACGACACCCCCACGGAGAGCGCCAACTCGGCGCGGAGGTAGCGGGCGACTTTGAGCGGGTTGAAAATGCGCTTGACTATCATGGTGTTGACTTTACTTTCCCATTGTAAGCGATGCCAAATGTCAGCAGGCGGTCATTGGGTTTTACGGTGCTGACCACGATGTTTTCGTGCGCGAAGATGTAGTTGGCCGAAAAACTAAGGCCTTTCCAGATGGGCCATTCGAGGCCGATTTCGGCCTGCCAGCGAAAGTTGTTGGCGCGTTGGAGCGAGGGCTGCACGAAGGCTTCGTAGTGGAGTCGCAGGTGATTGTTTGCCAGCGCGTGTTTGCCAAAAATCCAAGTCGTGGCACGCCAAGTTTGAATATTGGGCGAACCGTCGTATTCCGAATAGTTGTAGGCATCGTCGGCGAAGCGGGTGAGCTCGTACACCGCCGATAGCGAGATTTTCACCGTGTGCTGCGGCTGCCTGACGACCTGCCACGTCGCGCCCGCGCCCTCGAAGTGCCGAAAGTTGATTTTCCGCCGAAAATTGGTGGAGACGAACAACATGGCGAAGGGATAGACCCGGCGCTGCTGCCAGCCGTAGAGGAAGTTGCGGCTATAAATATCCTCGTCGGCCTTGCGGTCGAAAAATTCCTGATAGCGGTACGAGTTCTGCGTCTTGAAGGCCCAGAAGGGGGCTGGCGCCAGGCTGGCCTCGGCTTTGGCGCGAAAGGCCAGCGCATCGAGGTTGCCCGTCTGCCAGCTCCCCCCCACGGCGCTGGCGTATTGCAGCAGCAGGGTGTCGCTCTCGTTGATTTGGGCAAGGGCGGCCTGACAAAAGCAGCTCAATGCCACGACCGCCGCCCATGTTTTCAACCGTTTCATTTTTCCAATGCTCTTTTCATATTTCGTTCGCCTGACTATACTCAACGAAAAGTGGTTTGCGAAAAAATGCCCGTTTAAATCCTTGAAAATCACTGTTATCAATCAAGGAAACCCCTGTCTTGCCAACGGGCAGATTCAAATCATTTTCATCTGGGTATAACTTTTAGGTATGCCACGACGACTGCCTCTTGACGACCTTCTTACACTCCGAGTGCTTCCACCACCATCTTGGCCGCTGCCGCGCCGCTGAATTGCTGCTGGCCCGTGATGAGCCGCCCGTCGCGCACGGCAAAGGGCTTGAACATGCCGCCTGTGATGAAATTGGTGTTGGGCAGTTTTTTTGCCTCCGCCTCAATCCAAAATGGCTGGATGCGTTGGCCGACGAAATTGTCGGCGTACTGTTCCTCGCTGTCGGCGAAGCCCGTCCAGGTCTTGCCGTCCACGAGCAGCTTGCCATCGGCGGTTTTGGCTTTCAGGAGCACACAAGTTGCGTGACACACGATGCCCAGCACCTTTTCTTTTTCGTAGAACTCCACGACGAGGCGGTGCAGGGCTTCGTTGTCAATGAAAGTGTACATGGGCGATTGGCCGCCGGTGAGAAACACCGCGTCATAGTCCTCGACCCGAATGGCCGAGATGGGGCGGGTCTGCTGGAGCAGGGCGGCGTGTTGGGCAGATTTTTTGAAGCCCAGCGAAAGGATGTCGTGGGCCGAGTAGCCGCTCGCGTCCTCCGGGTCGCTGAAGCCGTCGGCTTGCAGGGCGCCGCCTTCGGGCGAGAAGATGTCCACCGTGTAGCCGTTCTCGGTGAATTCCCAGTAGGGGTGCGTGAGTTCGGCCCACCAGAAGCCGATGGGCCATCCGGTTTGCTTGCTCACCGAGGCGTTGGCGGCAATGAGGGCGATTTTTTTGGGGCGGGCAATGTTGATATTGGCGCTCATGTCTAGAAGGATTTTTTTTGAACCGTTTTGAAAATTGACGGTGCAAATGTTTCCCCGCGATGCGGCCAATGGCAATACATTTACTGCGAAGTGCGTCACTCACTTTTTGGTGAGCGAGTGTGGTATTTGCTTTCAAAAAATGCCATCTGATGTGAGCCTATCTTCCACGAATCAACCTGTTCAACATAAATGCCCGACTTTCTCTACAACAAAAAACTCTACTACAACCCGGTCGAGTTCGCGCTCGACCGCATCGGCGGCGCGTGGAAAATGCCCATCCTTTGGCGCTTGAAAGACCGTGTGATGCGCTACGGCGAATTGAAAAAAGACATCCCGCACGTCACGCACAAGATGCTGACGACGCAGTTGCGCCAGTTGGAAGAGGAAGGGTTCGTCAGCCGCACGGTCTATCCTGTGGTGCCGCCCAAAGTGGAATACGCCCTCACGGAGCGGGGGCAAAGGGCTATCCGGGTGGTGGAGGTGATTCGTGACTACGGGTTGGAGCTGATGAAGGAGTTTGGAGTGGAGGGATAGCCGCCAATTGATTGTTTAAAGTTGTGCTGTGCACGCCGTTATACCCAGATTAAAGAAGATTTGAAGATAGCCCTGATTGATTTGTATGATTTTCAAAGGATTGCGAGCGCCGTTCGTTCAAAACCACTTTGCGTTGACTATAACCATGTTTCTTAATCTTGCCACAAAGTCTCTACGAAATTGCCCCGTAAATCTTTGTGTTCTGGCGCTTTTGTGGCAAATTTTAAATCCAAATGCCCTGCGTTTATCAATTCTATTCAAGGTAAGTGCTGAGACAAAATTATTCAAGCATTTCACACGACGACACAACGGCACAAAGAATTGATTATCAGAAAAATAAAATCGTAGTGTCCCCGTGTCGTTGTGTGAAATAAATCTGTCCGGGTACTTAGATAGGCAAATGCAGCGTTTTTTTCAGCCTGAATGGTTCACCACTGATAATAAAAAAAATCTTTTCCATCGGTACAAATCGCGGCGTTTTTGTCTGGACAAACTGAAAACGCACGTCGGAAAAAAATACTCGGGTAGTTGACGCGATTTGGCGATTCTGTCTGGAAGGTTTCAATTCCAGTATCCTTGTCCAAGATGTGCCATATCCCGTCGCTGCCGCCTATTACATGAAGCGACTGGCCGTCGTCATAAATCCTGCTGGGGGTTCCCGATACATGAGTTGACCAAAGGATGTTGCCATTGTTTTTATCAACAGCGTAAACTTTTCCGTCTTCACACGCGAAATAGACTCTTTTTCTGTCGGCGACGGGGAAAGAGGTGAGCATGTCGCGGGGCATTTCGGTTCGCCACAGCTCCTTTCGAGTCCAAGCATGGTAACAAACTAATTCATTGTTTGCCACAAAGTAAAGTTGTTTGCCTGCTGGGTCGAGCAATGGCTGTTTAGTAACACCTTCACCTTGATAATTGATTGGATAGATAGTGTCGCGTTGAGTGATTGACTTGCTCTGATAGTCCATCCAATTAAGACCAGCGAATGTTTCCTTTGATTGTAGGTTTTGAAAAATACTGGTGAAAACGAGGCAGGTATCGCCGCGTTGACCGATTAGTGGGCGTGGGGTTCGATAAAATGCCTTGTGGCCCTGTTCGATTTCAAAAACTTGAAACAGGGAAGCATCGCCTCTTTTTGTGTCAATGCAATATAAATATGCTTTAGGCTCAACCAAGTCGTAGTAGATGCGGAAAGCAAGCGAGCCAATGCCTTCTATAAAATCTTCCGCAGCGTCGTGCATGGTGTTTTCCCACAGTTTTTTGCCGTTCTGCATATCAAATGCCATCAAGCGGTTGCCCATAGGGATAAGCAGGGTGCTGCCGTCTTGATACGCTCTGAGGTTATAGTAAAGCACGTTTGGGTTGACGGCGGTATCTTGATACTGCCAGATGATGTGTCCGTCCTTTGTTGACAAGGCGCAAATGGTGAACGGGGCGTGTTCCGTGCTATGCGTGACCATTATTTTATTGTCATGAAAAATGGGGTAAATTGTTTCAATCTGGACTTTCCCGAAGGGCGAGCTTCGCCAAATCAGTACGGGTTTTTCAACTTGTTTTTTGCCACAGCATAGCAAGGCAGACATTCCAAGCAAAAAAAGTATGGTTCTCATAAAATGCAAAAATGTCAGGGCTGACGAATGAATGTATCGTCAGCCCTGACAAAATTGTTGGGTAGTATTACTTTGGCACTTGGAAAGCAGCGCCCGCTCCGCCGTTGAACAAATCAACAAACGCATCTTTGATGGGCTGTTGCGTCCAGAATTGCTCTTGAAAATGGTTGGCTTTTTTGGCTTCGTATGTTTTTGCGGCCCCTGCAAGCAGTTGTTCGGATTTGCTCAATAGGCCGTCGTGTGGTTCGTATTCGTAGTGAGTAACCGTATATGTCCGCGTACAAGGCCATTCCAACGTCATGCACCAAGCAAAACAATAGCCTTGTACTTGGGCATCCGGCTCGCCATAACAGGTTTCGCAACAGTCATATTCTTCGGTTATGTGTGTGGTGACAGGAGTGTACCCATCGCTTACTATGAGGTTCCAATAACCGTTCAGGCCTTGATGAACCATCTCGCATTCGAGCAGTTCGGCCATTTCCCTGTCGCGTCTGCGAGCCGCTTGAATAGCTTTGTGAATGGCTTCAAGGCCTTTGGATACACCGTCCGCGATATTCGGGCCGGTGGGCTTCAAAAATTTTCCGACCGCGCTGGCGGCAGTTATGACCGACTGTGCCAACCCGTCGAAATAGGCATCGTTTATCAAGCGGCGGCGGTCTTCTATTTCATCACGGTAACATTCCAGATAACCCGTGTCATCGCCCCAAAGCACCGCTTGTGCCCTTGACCCCAAAAGCCGGGTAAGCACCAAGGCATCTTCGTCCTCGTTGCCCCAAATGACCGCGTAGGGCATTGAGGGAGTGCCTAAATTGTTCATTACTGGGCTATTAGGCTGATATTCCCTGTACTTCTGTTCGTTTGCATTGACCGCATTCACCCAATCCTGAAATGCCTCCACAATTCGGCAGGCATTGCATTGATTGGCATTGGACTTGAATGCGAGCACTTGGTTGATGAGCGTGGTCATTTGATTTGTCGTACCTTGTGGCAACATTGCCTCAAGCACCCTCGACCCTTGGTTTGGCACGCCATCAAGGATTAGGGCAGAAAGGCGGCTATCTTGAGCATTTGCCATTTGGCGGAGGATAATACCGCCGCCGTCATGGCCGATACCCAGCACATCTGTATAGTTTTCGTCGTTCAGTTGTGCGTTCATTTGATTCGCAGAGCCGACGACACCGTTTAGGTGGGGGGCATAAAAAAAGGTATTGACTCTATTGAAATCGTAACCTTCATTCTGAGCAGCCGTGACAGCTCTATTCCAGCTTACAGAAGTGGCTCCATTTCCATTTAGCCACAAAGTATTTCTGTTCTGAGCGTTCAGCGCTGTGACAAGCACGAGCAATATGATTGAAGAAGCAATTTGTTTCATGACTGGAAAAGCGTTTATTGATTGAATGTGAGCGTGAAATTGTCAAACTTGGAGTACTGCTCCACTTTCATGGGGATATCCCCAACCATGGACGTGATGAACGATTCCATATAAGCGCGCCTGACGATGGGGTTTTGCGCTGTGCCTTCCACATCAAGCATAGAGCGCGTTTGCAATTTTCCGTTAGGCCCATAATGCAGGTTGCCGACGGCGGCACGAGTACTTTTGTCCAGAGCCTGAACGGAATAGGAGCCGTCCGGGTAGTTGTAACGAATAGTGACCAGATTGTTTTGATGTTCCTGTATCGCCAAGCCACTATCTCGCATGATTTGGAGGCCTTGGTTGAATTCCGCATCGGTAAGCGGCTTGCGATTGGCCACCATGTCCAAAATATGTATTACAGCATCGGCATCGGGGCTGTGTGACCCGCTTCGCATCACGTTATTGAACTGGTCGTAGTAGGTCGCAACACCATTCACAACAATCAAGCGGCTGTAATCCGGCGCTAAGTACCCATCAGCCGTATTTTTGGGGTAATTGATTGGCTCCGTTGGTGTTAGCCGCGTCATGGACAGGTCCTTTTGTCCCGATGATTTGTAGCAAACCTCAACGGCAAAGCGCTCCCGGTGCGGAAGAGCCATGATTTGGTCAATAGGCTCCAATTGAGCAAAATCCGAAGGAACCACCGTGCGAGCTGCCGTGGTGGTCTCTACTTCAAAACTCATAAACAGGACACAGTCCGTTCGATTCAGCACTCCGCTTGAGCCGTTGTTGCCGTTTAGTTCTTTTTGGCACCCCAACCAAATGGATAGGCAAGCCAACAAACACACCACGGCAAGTGCGATGTAAAGATTCTTTTTTTGCATGATGAGATGATTTCAAATTGAGAAACAAAATATTTTGATGCAAAAAAAAAAAAAAGAGACCGCCCTCGGCAAGGGGTTTTGAAAAACTTAATACCGAATTTACAGAAGCCATGATTAAACCAACCGCAGCGCTTGCCAAACACGCATAGAAAAGGCTAGCGCCAAATCGTCACCCTATATTAATTTCCCCCGCCAAAAAGTCCTCAAAATTCAACCCAACCTGCCACTTTTTCAGCCACTCTCCTCATTTTTGGGTTTGGAAATAAATTTGAGAAAGAGTGGATGAAGGTTTACAGCGTTGATAACGGTTGATGAATCACGGCGTACGCTGCGTTATCAAACTCATAAACCCTTATCAACTTTTGTCAATAACTCCACAAATCACCAACTCAACGCATCACCAACAAAAATGACCTACGATAATTTCACCATCAAAGCCCAAGAGGCCATACTTCAAGCCCAGCAAATCGCCGCCGGCTACGAGCAACAAAGCGTGGACACCGCCCATCTGCTCAAGGGTATGCTGGAAGTGGACGACTCCGTCACCGATTTTTTATTGAAAAAAACCGGTGTCAGTCTCTCCCGCTTCGAGCAAGACCTCGACAAACTTGTGTGGGAAACCCCCAAAGTGCAGGGCGCCGACAAGCAGTACCTCACCAACGAGGCCAACAAAGCTGTCGCCGCCGCCAAAGCCATGCTCAAAGACTTCGGCGACGAGTACATCTCCCTCGAACTCCTGCTGCTCGGCATCGCCAAAGGCAACGACAAAACCGCCCGCCTGCTCCGCGAAAACGGCGCGACACTCGAAACCCTCACCGCCGCCGTCAAGGAACTCCGCAAAGGCCGCAAAGTGACCGACCAAACCACCGAGCAAGTCTATAATGCCCTCCAGAAATACGCCATCAACCTCACCGAACTGGCCGAATCGGGCAAACTCGACCCCGTCATCGGGCGCGATGAGGAGATTCGCCGCGTGCTGCACATCCTCAGCCGTCGCAAGAAAAACAACCCGGTCATCATCGGCGACCCCGGCGTGGGCAAAACCGCCATCGTCGAGGGCATCGCTTGGCGCATCGTCCGCCACGACATCCCCGAAACCCTCGCGGGCAAAAAGATATTCAGCCTCGACATGGCCGCCCTCATCGCTGGCGCGAAGTACAAAGGCGAATTTGAAGAGCGCCTGAAAGCCGTCATCAAAGAGGTCATTGACAGCAATGAGCAGGTCATTTTGTTTATTGACGAAATCCATACCCTCGTCGGAGCGGGCGGCGGGCAAGGCGCGATGGACGCTGCCAACATCCTGAAACCCGCCCTCGCGCGTGGCGAGCTCCGCACCATCGGCGCCACCACGCTCGACGAATACCAAAAATACTTCGAGAGCGACAAGGCCCTTGAGCGGCGTTTCCAGTCCGTCTATGTGGACGAGCCAAGCATGGAAGACACGATTTCCATCCTGCGCGGCCTGCGCGAGAAATATGAGAACTACCACAAAGTGCAAATTCTCGATGAGGCCGTCGTGTCTGCCGCCGAACTCTCCCACCGCTACATTTCCGAAAGAAAACTGCCGGACAAAGCGATTGACCTCATAGACGAAGCTGCCGCCAAACTCCGCCTCGAACTCGACTCCGTGCCGGAAGCGGTGGACAAACTTGACCGCCAATTGCGCCAGTTGGAGATAGAGCGCGAGGCCATCAAGCGCGAAAAAGATGAGCGCAAGCTGGAGGCGATGAACAAGCAAATCCAAGACGTGCAGGAAAAACTCGACGGCCTGCGGGCAAAATGGCAGTCGGAAAAAGAAATCGTGGAGGCCATTCAGAATTGCAAACAGAAGTTGGAGGAACTACACCTGCAATATCAACGCGCCGAGCGCGAAGGCAATCTGGAAGTCGCCAGCCGCATCAAATACCAAGACATCCCGGCGCAAGAAGCCATGCTCAAGGCCGCTGAGGAAAAACTCGCCGAACTCGCGCCCGAAAACCGCATGACCACCCAAACGGTCACCTCCAACGACATCGCCGAAGTGGTGGCACGCTGGACGGGCATCCCCGTCGCCAAGATGCTCAAAGGCGAAAAAGAACGCCTGCTCCACCTCGAAGCCGAAATGCACAAGCGCGTCATCGGTCAGGACGAAGCGGTGGAAGCCGTCGCCGATGCTATCCGCCGCAGCCGCGCAGGCCTCAGCGACCCCGACAAGCCCATCGGCTCCTTCATCTTCTGCGGCCCGACGGGCGTGGGCAAAACCGAACTCGCCAAAGCCCTCGCCGATGTCCTCTTCGACGACGAAAAAGCCATCACACGCATTGACATGAGCGAGTATCAGGAGAAACACAGCGTGTCGCGGCTCGTGGGCGCACCGCCCGGCTATGTCGGCTACGACGAAGGCGGCCAGCTTACCGAAGCCGTGCGCCGTCGCCCCTACTCCATCGTGCTGCTGGATGAAATTGAAAAAGCCCACCCGGACACCTTCAACATACTCCTGCAAGTGCTCGACGATGGCCGCCTGACCGACAATAAAGGCCGCACGGCCAACTTCAAAAACACCATCATCATCATGACCTCCAACCTCGCCAGCGACCAAATCCGCGAGGCATTCGAGGACTACGACGAAATGCCCGACAAGCGCAAGCACGAGGTGTTCGAAGCTGCCAAGGCCGCTGTGATGGATGCCTTGAAAATGAATCTGCGACCCGAATTTCTCAACCGCATTGACGAGGTGGTGGTGTTCCACCCGCTGCTCAAGGACCAGATGGCGCAAATTCTCGACATCCTCCTGAAAAACGTCCGCAAGATGCTGGCCAAGCAGGAACTGCAAATCGAACTCACCCAAAGCGCCGCCCAGACGCTGGTGGACAATGGGTTCGACCCACAGTACGGAGCGCGCCCGCTCAAGCGCACGCTCCAGCGCGACCTCATCAACGAACTCGCCAAACACCTGCTCGCCGGCGACTATGTGAAAGGCGACACGGTGCTGATAGATGCCGATGGGGCAGGGCTGCTCTTCGGCAGAAAGTCCCAGATGAACGGGAAAGAGGTGGTGACGAAGAAGTTGGAGGAAGTGTAAATGGTACGGCGGATTTGCAAATCCACTGTACTACCGACACAAGCGGCTTGTCTGGCAGTTTTGCCGGGCAAGCTGCTTTTTATTTTTCGGGAAACATCTGTAATTTTGGGTTCAAAATTCTCGCATTATGG
Source organism: Saprospiraceae bacterium (assembly GCA_026129545.1). Classification (NCBI taxonomy): domain Bacteria; kingdom Pseudomonadati; phylum Bacteroidota; class Saprospiria; order Saprospirales; family Saprospiraceae; species Saprospiraceae bacterium. Next base: position 76,410 of record JAHCHX010000004.1, on the reverse strand, counting down.
GCGAATTGCTTTCAAAATTTGAACTCTTGGACCCAGAGGCCAAGCAACAACTGCTTGACTATTTGGATTTTTTGATTTCTGAAAAGAAGAAAGAAAAAGCCAAATTTGATGTCGAGGCTTATCGTGAAAACCTGCTGAAAGTCGGTGTCTGGTCAGACGAAGATATTGCTCCCATCGAAGAAGCGCGTCAACTTCTCAATAACTGGAAAATCAAAGAATAGTAATAGACACAACGCTTTTCATCGAGCATCTGCGCTCGAAGGACAAATCAAAAACTACGCTCTTCAAACTTTCTTCTACAGGGCTGCGATATGTCTCATCCGTGACTGTTTATGAACTGTTTGCCGGAGCAACCGATGCTTCTAAGATGGCCTCTGTGCGCTATGAATTGCAAGGATTGCTCATTTTGCCCTTTACAACTGAAATAGCCGAAAAAGCCGGCGAAATCTTCCGCGACCTCCGCAGCCGAGGGCAAATGATAGAAGCGACCGATATTTTCATCGCCGCTACCGCCCTCGTCGACAACCTGCCTGTCAAGACCGTGAACATCCGCCATTTCTCTCGGGTGCAAGGCTTGTTGCTCGCGTAGTTACCCTTCCTCCCTTCTCGGCCTCAGCATCGCGTGCAGGATTTTTTCGCGGACGGGCATGGCAGCCACGATGTCTCACATCAGGTCAACGCCGAGTTCGATGGCGAGTTGAATGTCTTGCATGAGAGCCTGCGCGCAGTAACGCCAACTTTCAGTTGGCGAAAGTAGCGAACTTGCAGTGTGTAGCCAATTGAAAGTTACGGCGGATTTGCAAATCCACTGTACTACCGACACAAGCGGCTTGTCTGGCAGTTTTGCCGGGCAAGCCGTTTTTTATTTTTCGGGAAACATCTGTAATTTTGGGTTCAAAATTCTCGCTTTACTTTTATCCAAAATCGAGCAAGTATGGAAGCGGCAGTCCTCACTCCACCACCCAAAAATGGCAAAATTTCTCTCCGTTTCGGCGAATGGGAGGTGCGGCATTTCCAGCCCAGAAGAATGACCGACGAAGAGTTTTACGCTTTTTGCCGGGAAAATCCCGAACTGAAAATCGAACAAGACAAATACGGAAATGTAATTGTTATGCCCCCTGTTTCTCCTGATTCTGCCAGCAGCGAACTTGAGGTCGGTACCGATTTGACTGTCTGGAATCGCAAAACCAGACTCGGGAAAACTTTCAGTTCTTCTGTCATGTTCACCCTTCCCGATGGCTCCAAAAGGATGCCGGACGCTTCATGGATTTCCAGTGAAAAATATGACCGCCTGTCAGAACGAGAGCGGCAATCTTTCGCCAAAATCGTCCCCGATTTCGTCATTGAAGTACGCAGCCCGAGTGATTCGCTGACGGAACTAAAAGAAAAAATGACCGATGCTTGGATAGCCAACGGCGTCCGCCTTGCATGGCTGCTCGACCCCGAATCTCAATCCGTCTGGGTTTACCGCGCCGACGGCAGCACAGAAACTCTCGCAGGCTTCGATAAAAAACTGTCAGGAGAAGACGTATTGCCGGGTTTTGAGTTTGATTTGAGTGTTTTGAAGGATTAAGGCCTTGCTCATTCTCCCTCCCTTCTCGGCCTCAGCATCTCGTGCAGGATTTTTTCGCGGACGGGCATGGCAGCCACGATGTCTCACATCAGTTCAACGCCGAGTTCGATGGCGAGTTGAATGTCTTGCATGATAGTCTGTGGGTTGGCGTTACCTTTGTGCCGCTATGAAACTCCGCGAAATAACCCGTCTCCCGCAACGCCTGCTCTGGGCCCTTGTCATGGAAGGCAAAGAGACGACCCTTATGCTCAAGACCTTCGCCCGGCACGGCTCGGGCAAGCTGCGGCTCACCCCGGCGCACCGCCACCCCACACCTGAAGAATTGCGGGCGGCCATCGAGCAGTTGAAGGACATCCCCCGGTTCCTGCCGTTTTTTGTCATCGTGGTGGTACCCATGCCGGGTGTCACGGAAGGCTACGCGCTGGTGGCGCTGACTTTGGAAAAATGGCTGGGGCAGAAGTTCAGGTTGTTGCCGAGTCGGTTTCGGCACATATTTCAGTCGGAGAAAAAGGAGGAACGCGAGTGAGATTGGGGAACGGAAGCATTAGGCCATTTATCTTTTATTGCAAAAACTTAGCCGCTCGTATCGCCCCCCCCTCCCGCCTTTTGGCGGGGAGAGGGGGACTCGCTAAGTTTTTGCCTTTTATTTTCAATTACTGGCACGAACTTTTCTTTCCATTATTGATATAATTTTTCCAGATTACCGCGAATGCGTTACCTTTTCCCCATGAATTTGTACCGACTAATCCTTTATCAGCAGTACGGAAGCCGTTGGCACTATGTCCGTCTGACCGCCGAGTCGGGGAGTGAGCTCCGCACCGAGACTGGCGTGTGTGGCTTGCCCCCCGAAAAAGAGGAAGTCGCTTCCCTCGCTCCAGAAACCGACCCTCAAGCAGCCCTCCGTGCAGCGGGAGCCGAGTGGCAGGCACAAGGCTGGCGCAAACCCGCCCCCCAAGAAGTGCTTGTGCTCACACTCCATTTTCAGATGCGCCGATGGCATGGCTATCCCGCCGGAGCACCATGGTACGACGACCTCACAACGGGCTATCTTGACCCTATTCAGGAAGCATTGGAGACGCATTGCAACGGCATCCCGCGCGGCAACGACCGTTTTTCCGGCAATTATCTCTATTATTTCACCATTTTCAACTCGGATTTGGCACTCGAAACGGTGGAGCGTGTCGCCGCCGCCGCCCCCGTGCAATTCCTCCTCGACATCCATATCGGTCGCCGCGAAAAACAGGTGCATATTCCGATTGACCCGAACGTGCCGGAATACCTGCGCTCCCTCTTCCGCGTGGTGGAAAAATCGGCCCGCACCATCGCTCACGAATTGCCCGTGCTTTTCCCCGGCGACCCGCTCCAGCCAGAGCCAGTGCTCAATGGGGCTGCCCCCAAGCGTGTCCGCGGAGAGCAAGCAGCCCTCCTGCGTCGCATTTTAAAGGAAAAATGGAATTTTGATTCCAATTTTTGGAACCCGCTCACCGATGCTTCCCCCACCCAAGTCGTTTTTCTCAACGGGATGGCGGAGGAAAAGACACAGCAAGTCATCCAGATGATTCGCCAGCGTCACGAAGCACCGCTTTATATGCTCGATTGCGAGGAGGGGCTTTTTGAAATTGTGCCGGAATCCATCTTCAAAGGTGTTTACGAAGGCGTGGTGTTTGATGCCAGCGCAGCGTGGATAATCTATTTCTCCCATCACCACACCGTCACCTTTGGCGGCGAATGGCTCGTGCCTGCGGTGAAAGAGCTCTACAAAGAGCAGCCCGAAGTGCTGAATGTGTGGTAGGCCTCATTTCAAGGGCCGGGTTTTGCCAGAGTGGGTCTTGCTATCATCAAGCATGACCGTGAGCAAACCATATCCCATGAGCAAAATTCCCGACAACAAGGCTGATATACCCACAGCGTGCACGAGTGCATGGCGAGTGGCGAGCGTGTTGGCGATGTCGAGCAACAGCGCATCTGGGCGTGTCACGATGTCCCAAGAGTTCCAGCGTTGGAAACGCCCCAGCCACACGCCGAACCCGCAAAGACCGATGGCCGACAAAATCAGCAATTGAGCAAAGGTTTTCGAAAACCACCGTTTCAAAACGAGGTGGATTTCATAGAGCGAAAGCAGGCCGAGTATCAGCCCCAAGCTGGCTGTTGTGAAAAACAAGAACAAATCATACCAGAATGGCACTGGCGGGCGGTGGCGCAAATGGATAAAATCAGTGATGATGTAAGGCGCGTTGGGCAAAAAAGCCAACCAAACGATTAGCCCAAGCCACAACAAGAGACGGCTGCTTCCGAGCCTTTGCAATCGCTCCACTTTCAGCGCCGTGAGGTAGGGAACCCAAGCCAAAAACAAATTCCACAGCAGGAAAAAAAACGTGGGCGCTCGAAACCAATACAAATCTTTCAACGTGTTGATGTGCGTCAAATCGTGCCGAATAATGTAAGCGCGACCAGCCACCAGCAAGCCACAGAAAAACGAAGCCAGCGCAAGCATGGCAAAAAGTCGGAACTGCTGTTCGTTGCGGAAACGGGATTTGAGAAACTCCATGGTTGTTTGTGTCTTTAGTTTTTAGTCATCATCCCTGCGCATTTTCAACAATGCTCCAAGGCTCCCAAACGCGCATTAAACGCCTCCCTGCCCAAGTCTGTTGCCCGGTCAGTCCGCTGGAATTCCGACACCGCCGCAGGTTATGTGAAGTCCCGATTCATCTAAAATCAGAGAGCGCAATTCTGCGCATCAGATAAATCTTGACGAGTCAAGGTATATTTTTGCCCCGTGCCGCCAACTTTTGGTTGGCTCACCCACAACATGGCAGACTCAAACCTGATTTACGGCCACCACCCCGTCGCGGAGGCCATTCGCGCCGGAAAAGCGGTGGAAAAAGTTTATTTCCAACAGGGCATACGCGGGGAGATGGAAAAGGAATTTCGCCACCTGACGAAGGAACACGGCATACCGCTCCAAGTGGTACCCCGCGAAAAACTCAACAAAATGACCAAAGGCACGCATCAAGGCGTGGTCGCTTATCTGGCTTTGGTAGAGTTCCAGTCGCTCGAAGATGTGCTGCCCTTCGTGTTCGAGCAAGGCCAGATTCCCCTGCTCATCCTGCTCGACGGGGTGACGGACGTGCGGAATTTCGGCGCGATTTGCCGTTCGGCAGAGTGCATGGGCGTTCATGCGGTCGTGGTGCCGCAGTCAGGCTCCGCACCTGCCAATGAGGAGGCCATGAAGGCCTCTGCCGGAGCGTTGGCGCGGATTCGGCTGTGTCGGGTCAGGAGTATGTTCAGCACGGTGGAAATGTTGCAAGCCTCTGGCGTGCAGGTTGTTGCCACCGCGTTGGGCGAGCGTTCCAAGCCGATTTTCGAGGCAGACTTTACCGTGCCAACGGCGCTCCTGATGGGTTCGGAAGGCGAGGGCGTGCACCCGAAGCTCCAAAAAATGGCCGACTCGGTCGTCAAAATCCCGCAGGCAACCAACTTCGACTCTTTCAACGTCAGTGTCGCCGCCGGCATCGTGTTGTACGAGGCGATAAGGCAGAGATTGGGGGGCATTGAGGGTCATTAGGGGGGCATTTTGAGGGGCATTAGGGGTCATTAAAGTAAAGCATTATGCCCAGATTAAAGGAAATTTGAACCTGCTCGTAGGCAAGGCAAGGATGCCCTTGATTGATTTGTATGATTTTCAAAGGATTGCGAACGCCGTTCGTTCAAAACCACCTCGTCAGACCCTATAATCAGGGGGCTTGCCCGGCTAAGCAAAGCGGACGGGGCTGATTTGCGTTGACTATACCTTGTCCAGCCCTCTACCCAGAGAACTGATTTGCCCCGACGATAAAAGTCATTTTTAAAAAAATGAATGACCCCCAATGCCCCCTAATGACCCCTAATGACCCTCAAAATGCCCCCCTAATGACTTTTAATACCGAAATGACTTTCACCGACCAACTCAATCGAGAACTCGAAATTCCTGCTTGGCCGCCGCGCCGCATAGTGTCGCTCGTGCCTTCGCAGACAGAGTTGTTGGCGGATTTAGGCCTTGAGAATGAAGTCGTTGGCATCACGAAGTTTTGCGTCCATCCGAGCAAATGGTTTGGGACAAAGACCCGTATTGGAGGAACAAAAACGTTGAATGTTGAAAAAATAAAAAACCTGAAGCCCGACCTCATCATAGGCAACAAGGAGGAAAACGAGCGCACTCAGATAGAAGAACTCGCCGCGCACTACCCCGTTTGGCTCAGCGATGTGCGAACACTCGAACAGGCCTGCGACATGATGGCGAAGGTGGGTCAAGTGGTCGGGAAAGCCGTCGAGGCTCAGAAATTGATTGGAAAAATAAAAACAGAGTTTGCCCTCTGCCCTCCACCTTCCACCCGCTGCCCCGCCGCCTATTTCATCTGGCGAAAACCCTACATGGTAGCGGGCGGCGACACTTTCATTGACGGAATGCTGCGCGTTGCGGGCTTTCACAACGTTTTTTCGCACAAAAGTCGTTACCCCGAAATCACGTTGGAAGAACTCGCCGAAGCCAAACCCAAAGTCATATTGCTCTCGTCCGAGCCTTACCCATTTGCCGAAAAACACTTTGAGCCGTTGCGGGAAGTTTGCCCCAATGCGCGAATCCAACTTGTTGACGGAGAGATGTTTTCTTGGTATGGAAGCAGGCTGCTACATTCGGCGGCTTATTTCCAAAAACTACGAGAAACATTGGACTTGGCTTGAAACAAACAAATTCGAGCCAGTCAAAACCCAACCTTTTCCCGAATTTCTCTTTTCTTTGACCGCACTATTCATTTTCCGCCAGCTCAGACAAATTTAAAACATGAAACACATTGTCATCGTCTTGCTTTTTTTATTCACCCACACGGCGCTCACCTTCGGGCAAGCCGATGCGGGAAAAAGCACCAGGCTCACCCTTGACGGGCATGAACGCCGCCTCGGTGAGTTGCTCGTGCAGCTCTCGCCCAGCGCCGATGTGCAACGCACTCTCCTTTTGCTCAACGAAACAGGACGTGGCACTGTGGAAATGGAGGCCAACATTGCCCCTGAATGGCATATTTACCTTTTTCAGTTTGATGAAAACCAAGTAAATGCGGAAGCCATGCTCCAAACGGCTCGTCGCCTGCCCAATGTGCAAGCAGCTCAATTCAACCACCGCACCGTTGACCGCGGCTTGGAACCCAACGATACCGAATGGTGGCGGCAAGACGGCATGAGGCTCATAGGCGCGCCCGATGCTTGGGAATCGGCCACTGGCGGTGTCACCCTGAATGGCGACACCATCGTGGCGGCGGTGTTGGAAAAGGGCATCTTTTTCACCCATCCCGACCTCGTGCCCAATCGCTGGCTGAATCACGCTGAAATCCCCAACAACAATGTGGACGACGACAACAATGGGTATGTGGACGACCATGGCGGCTGGAACCCTCGCACGAGCAACGACAACGCAGGCACCACCAACAGTAGCCACGGCACTTCGGTCTGTGGCATCGTCGGTGCGCGGGGCAATAACGGCATCGGAGTCACGGGGGTCAACTGGAATGTCAAACTCATGGGCCTTTTCAACGTTGAGTTCGAGTCCGAAATCATAGCTGCCTATTACTACACCGGAGCCGCCCGCCGGCTTTACAATCAGACCAACGGGGCACAAGGCGCTTTCGTCGTCACGACCAACGCCTCATTTGGCCTCGACAAGGCTAAGGCCGTCAACCACCCGCTTTGGTGCGCCGTGTATGACTCGTTGGGCAAAGTTGGCATCATCAGCATCGGCGCCACCACCAACACCAATACCAACGTGGACGTGGAAGGCGATATGCCCACCACCTGCCCCAGCGAGTTTTTGATTGCAGTGAACAACACCAACAAACTCGGCACCAGAGTACCCAGTACCGGATATGGCGCTATTTCGATTGACTTGGGCGCTCCGGGCAACGATTCCTACACGACGGTCGTGCAAGCCCCCAACAACACCCCGACGTATAGCACCTTTGGCGGCACCTCAGCCGCCGCCCCACATGTGACGGGGGCCTTAGCCCTGCTCTACAGCATGCCCTGCGACAAACTCACCTCCGACGCGCTCACCGACCCCGTAGCCTGCGCCCGACGGATGCGCGACCTCATCCTCGACAATGTGCAACCCGAGACATCGCTCAAAGACGTGACCAAGACTGGCGGCTATTTGCACATAGGCAATGCGACCAGCGCCGTTCGTGACCTTTGCGACGGGGTGATTGGGCCGCTCAGCATCTTGGAGGTGGAGACCTATGGCCGCGATTTTTTCAAAATCTATTATCAGACACCCATTTTTGAGAAATATCGTTTTCGCGTGTTCAATATGCTCGGCCAACTGCTCCATGAGCAGGAATTGACGCCACAACAGTTTGGGGTCAACTACGTCGAATACGACGCAAAAGACCTTCCAGCAGGGGTATATGTGATGAGCATTGGGCGCAACGATTTTGTCGTATCCAGGAAATTTCCAAAATTTTAAAAACCTACTTGGTTTTTCGGGCAGCCCTGCGCTATCTTTGCACCCCGAAAAATGGCTCCGTAGCTTAATGGATAGAGCATCTGACTACGGATCAGAAGGTTAGAGGTTCGAGTCCTCTCGGAGTCACCACAGTTGAAGTGTTTGAGGGTGTATCAAAATGCCGATACATCCTCATTTTTTGAAACCATCAATTAGAACACTCAAATTCAAGTTCAATGTCTAAAGTTTGTGATTTGACGGGCAAGAGGCCGATGAGCGGCAACTACGTCTCCCACTCCAACCGAAAAACGAAGCGCCGCTTCTATCCTAACCTTCAAACCAAAAAATTCTACATGCCTGAAACAGGTGAATGGGTCACGCTGAAAGTGAGCGCCTCGGCCATCCGCACCATCTCCAAATTAGGCTTGTACCAGTACATCAAGAAGCTGGAGAAAAAAGGCGAGATTATCTATCATGGCAATCTTTGATTGCCTGCCGCACACACTTCGTTATTCGTTCGTTCATCGCTCATTGTTGAAATAAAAAAATCATGGCAAAGAAAAGCAAAGGCAATCGCATTCAGGTCATCCTCGAATGTACCGAGCATAAAAACAGCGGCTTGCCGGGCACTTCGCGCTATATCACGCAGAAGAACCGCAAAAACACGCCCGACCGCATGGAGTTGAAAAAATACAACCCTATCATGCGCAAATACACCGTTCACCGCGAAATTAAGTAATCATGGCAAAGAAAGTTTCAAAGAACGCCCGTGTTGCTCAGCGTGCTGCCAACGCAGGCTCCGGCAAAGACCACGTGAAAGTGGTGAAAGCCGTGAAAGACCCGGTGACAGGCAAATACACTTACAAACAAATGATTGTTCACAAAGACAAAGTGAAAGAATTCTTTGCCGACGTGAAATAATTGCCTGTTGAAAGGGCTTGAGAATGAAGGACGAAAGGGTCGTGGCATGAATGCCGCGGCCCTTTCGTCGTGAAGCGATGCGGGTTTCTGGCGCTTTTTCAAATGTTCAGCTTTTTCAGCTCTTCTTTCAAGTCGCGTAGCGTCATGCTCTTGTATTCCATGTTCAATGCGTCAGCGTCGCCAGCCCGCGCATCGCGCATCGCAAAAAATGGCACTCCCTCCTTCAATTTGATAGAGACGACCGACACCTTTCTCCCTTTGGGCAATCCCGACACGGAATATGAGCCGTCCTTGTATCGGTTGAGCGGCAGAATGCTGCTGATGTCGCGGCACACCGCATAAATCATGGCATCCTCCGGCTCGTTCACTACTAGCTGTACCCTTTCGGCCGGGTCGTCCAAGAATTTGTCGCAGTTAATCCAGCCTAAACGGGTCACATCGGCGACGTATGCATTGAGCGCGACGGCGGCATCTTGTGTCGTAGCTGCTTCGAGCAATTCCTTTTCCCGAATGTTTGCTCGCAGGCTATCGGAAATAGCCACAAGGCCACAATTCATGCGCATTCTGTGAGTGACACGATGCAAGGTGTCGGGGCCACATTTCCTTCGAGCCAGTTCAGTAAGACTGAAATAGCCGGGGCTATCCATGATTTTCGAGCCGATATGCTGGCGATAAAGCGCCTTTGTGACAGACCTGTTCGCATTGGCCGTTGCCAAACCATCCGTGTTTCTGTAGCGCATCATTCGTTCGAGGATATTTTCCACCGCATTTTCCAAGTCGCTGTAATGCTCATACCGCTGTATGTGTTTGCCCACATACCGGATGGTTGTTTGCAAGTTTTTCGAGTACTCGTGCAGGTAGTACTCGCGGTCGAACTGGATGATTGCGCTGATGCGGTCAACGACCTCGTTCTTCCATTTCTGTTCAGCTGTCTCATATGCAACAAGCGCGGCTTGATGTTTATCCAAGTTGTTCAAGTAGCGTTGCTGAAGCCTGATGAAGCTAAGCGAGTCGCGCTCGTAATTTGCCAAAGCAGTTTGATAGTATTTCTGTGCCTTTTTGAGCCGTTTTTTAGTCATCCTGTTCATCACGGGGCCATAGCCGTAGCCATATTTCCGCTGTGCGTTTTCCCAAGTTGGTTTTTGGGGTGGTTTGGGCGCGATGGGGGCGACGGGCTTGCGCGGCATGGGCGGCAGGTCGCCAGAGAATTTCGGCACCAAAGGCTCGGGGTATTCGGGCACTTGCAGCGCCACGATGCGGGCGCTTGTCGCGGGGTCAATCTCGATTTCCGTGCGAGGCTTTTTCATCGTTTGCCGAAAGGATTGACGTGTAGGCAACCAGTTGATGCTGTTATCGGGGTTGGTCTCGCCGTAGAACAGCTCCATGTTGGGGTCCGCACGTCGCGTTGGAAGCGCCACCGTAAGCGACGCACCTTCCGCCAGCCGGAGGGGCTTGCCATCGGCCTGTGCGCCGATGTAGACCATCCCACCTGTTTGAAGGATGCGGCCATCGCTCAAGGTGGTAAGATTTTGCAGAACAAAATCGGAAGGCGAAAATGCCTCGCGCACCATGAGTTCCACAGGCCCAGTGGGAGCAGTACCATCCTCAAATACAAAAGCCTGCGGCGGTATCTTTATGATGGTGCCTTTTGCTGCCGTGATTTGTTGCTCGCGGTCGGGAAGGATGCGCAGCAACTGCTCGGCTGGTGCCGACAGTCGAGTTTGCAGCGCCCGATAGTCGGAAAAGAAAACCGGGGAAAAAGTCACGTCCACTCGGCGATTGAGCTGGCGGGCTTCTTCGGTGGAGTTGTCGTAGGCAGGATTCTGCTTGCCCCAACTGCGCACGGTGGCTTTGCCGGGCAGCAGGCCCCTGTCGGCGAGGTATTGCTGCACGGCCTCGGCACGCTGTGTGGCGAGGCGCTGGTTGTACGATTCGGAACCGCGGTCGTCAGTCCATGCCTCTATTTTTATCATGTAGTCGGGAGCGACGAGCAGTTGCAGCGCCAGTGCGTCGAGCGTTTGCCGAGCAGTGGCGCTGAGTTCGTGTTTGCCCAATTCAAAATAAACAGACGAGATGGTGGCTTGGGCTGGCGAGACAAGGGGTGCCAACAAAAAAGCAAGAGCAAGGAGGATTTTTTGCATATGGATTGTTAGGTTGATAAAAAATTGGCGAAAACTGCCTTTTACAGCGTATGAAATAATAAATTATTGCGTTTTCAAAATTTTTAAATATATCAACTCGTCAAATACTCGGCAACACGCTTTTTAGGTTTTTCGTAAACACTTAGGCAGGACAGCAGACATTCAATTTTTGACAGGATTTACAAAATTTATAGGTTCAATAAAGTGGCTTCGCCGCCAAAAATCCTGTAAATCTTGTAAATCCTGTCAAAAACCTAAAAGCCTGCCAACCGAGTCTTATGCGCTTGGGGCTGCCTAAGTTTTTACGGTTTTTCTAAAATATAGCAACCCCGCAACGCCTCTCAAAGTCCTACATTTGCCATGTTTCCAAAGTATTTTTTCAACTTTAAAACCCTGTGTTCCGATGGCATCGAAAAAAACAGATAAAGCCACCTTCAATTACGGTGGTGTTCAAATCAGCCTGACCAAAAGCAAGACCAAAGGCGCTGTACAGTACGGCGTGAAAAAGAAAGCGGCCAAACGCGGCGTGACAGCGGCACCGCCTGATGATTTTGAGGGGTTTGAGGTGTTTCAGGCCAAGCGCAATCTCGACCAAAAACTGGAAGACCTCCGCGCCCAACCCGACGTGTCCATCGGCACCCACGTCTGGAACGTGGACGGCGACGAAGAGGTGCCCTTCATCCCCACGGGAAACATTTACCTCGAATTCAAACCCGGCACCGATTTTGACAAGCAACGCGACCTGATGGATGAGCTCGGCCTGAATGTGATTGAAATCGTCAGCCCGGAAGCATATCGCGTGAGCGTCACGGAAAAGTCCCCCAACCCCATCAAGTGCGTGATGCTCATGCAGAAAAAGAAAATCGTGGCGGTGGCGGAGCCTGAATTTGTGACCAAACCCGTCACGAACAATTTCGCACCGCCCACAGGCCGCTTCTTCGCTACCCAATGGCATCTGGAGAATACTGGCGGTGCCATCCCGATTGTTGACATACCAAACGCCATTTTTGGCGCATCCCACTTCAAGCGCGGTGCCGATGCCAAAGTGAAAGAGGCATGGGCTTTCATAGGCAGCTTAGGCTCCAGCAATATCAGGATTGCGGTGATTGATACGGGTTTTGCCACCGACCATCCGCAACTGCGCGGCGATGGCACCAAAGTCCGTAACCCATTCAACGCCGCCAATCGAAGCGCCGATGCTTCCCCTTGGTATCAGGCAGCCGACGGGAGTTGGGGCGTGTTCAGTCATGGCACCTCTTGCGCTGCCGTCGCCGCCGGCGCGCTGGATGCGCAAGGCATACTGGGCGCAGCACCCAACGCCCGCATCATCCCCATCAAACTCGACATTCTCAGCGACGAAGCTATCAAAAATGCCTTTGAACACGCGCTGCTCAATGGTGCCGACATCATTTCTTGCAGCCTCGGCTTTCCCAAACCTGTGCCGCTTTCTACCTATGTTTCCAACTACCTGAACAAAATCGCCCGCGAAGGGCGCGGCGGCAAAGGGGTGCCCATGTTTTTCGCAGCTGGCAACGCCAACCCTGCCTCCAACAACGTGCCTCGCCAAATCAGCGATTTTGCCGCGCACCCAGAAGGTATTTGCGTCACCGCTTCCAATAGCCTCGACGAACGCTCCGATTATTCTTTCTACGGTCCAAATGCCTTCCTGTGTGCCCCTACCAACGGAAACGACGGCGTGGGCATCACCACCGCCACCATAGAGGTGGACGACAGGGGACGCATGATGCACACTTTTACCAGCGGCTTCGGCGGCACCTCCAGCGCCACGCCGCTGGTGGCTGGCATCTGTGCGCTTATGCTGAGCGCCAACCCCAACCTGACCCTGAGCCAAATCAGGGACATCCTGCGCCAAAGCACTGACAAAATCGGCAGCGGCTACAATGCAAATGGCCATTCTCCCTATCTCGGCTATGGCCGCATCAACGCACTCAAAGCCGTGAAAATGGCCGTCGGTGGCCAAGCCAACGTGCCCCCTACCCCTGCCTCCCAGCCTCCCTCCTCCACCGCTACACAACGCGGCAAGGTCATTTCCAAATTTTTGAATGTGCGTTCTGGCCCTGGCACCTCTCACCCCAAAGTAGCCGAATTGAATCAGGGCGACATCGTGAGTTTGTTCGAGAAAGTCTCTGGTTTTTGGCGTATCGGGCAGGGGCGCTTTGCAAGTGCTGACTTTATTCAGGTAATCGCTGGGAACAATGCACCCGTCACGACCCGTCGCGGCAAGGTGACCTCGTCTTTTCTCAACGTACGCTCAGGCCCCGGCACCAACAACCCCAAGGTGGCCGAGCTGAAACAGGGCGCGCTCGTCACCATTCACGAGACCAGCAGCAACGGCTGGCATCGCATTGGCGACAAACGATGGGTGATTGGAAGCAACATTCAGGAGGTATAAGAAGGTGTGAAGGATAACTTGTTCACTTCCACACTACTGGACACTTTCAAATTTGCCACGAAGTCACAAAGACGCAAAGCAAAATGCCCATTGATTTACCGCATTTTGTGCCTTTGTGTCTTTGTAGCACAAAAATAACGTCCGGTAGTGTGGTTCACTTCACACGCTCTTTAACATTTTGCCTGCGAACTCTTTGCACCTACCAGCTGTTTCTCCCCGCGCTATGAATTCAAAAGAACGCCTACTGCTATTTATCCTCGCTGCGGTCAATTTTACCCATATCATGGACTTCATGATTATGATGCCCTTGGGTCCGCAACTCATGAACCTCCTGAAAATCACCCCCCAACAATTTGGGTTAGCCGTTTCGGCTTATGCAATTACGGCAGGGATTTCGAGCTTTATCTCAGCTTTTTTCGTGGATAGATTCGACCGCAAAAAGGTGCTGCTGTTTGCCTATATAGGGTTTGTCATCGGCACTTTTTCATGTGCTTTGGCCCCCAACTATGAGTTGCTCGTGGCGGCTCGAGTGCTGGCAGGTTTGTTTGGTGGCATGATTGGCGCTCAGGTGTTGGCCATCGTGGCCGATACATTTGAGTATGAGCGCCGCGCACGCGCCATGGGCATATTGATGACGGCGTTTTCGCTTGCATCGGTGGCGGGTGTCCCGACAGGTTTGTGGCTGGCAGCCAAATTTAGTTGGCATATTCCCTTTGCCGCCATTGGAGGGGTAGGTGTGTTGGTCGCCATCCTGATTGCCACGTTTGTGTCGCCAGTCAACAAGCATCTGAACAATGCCCAACCCAAAGGCAACCCGCTTCATGTGCTCACCAACATCTTCCAGACACCCAATCAGATGAAGGCACTGACTCTCTCCATCGTGCTGATGATGGGGCATTTTGTCACCATACCCTTTATCGCCCCTTCACTGGTCGGCAACGTGGGATATAGCGAAAGCAACATTTTCCTCATATACCTTGTGGGAGGGGCACTCACCATTTTTACTTCGCCCTTAGTGGGAAAAATCGCTGACCGTCGCGGCAAATACCCAGTATTCGTTGTTTTCGCTTTGCTTTCGCTCATACCCGTCTGGCTCATCACCAACCTTTGGCCCATGCCCTTGTGGAGCGTGTTGCTTATCTCCGGTATGTTTTTCATTGTTGTCAATGGGCGCATGATACCCGTGCAAGCCATTGTTTCGGGGGTGGTCGCGCCACAGCAGCGCGGTGGTTTCATGAGCATCAACTCATCCATGCAACAGTTGGCCACTGGCGTGGCGGCGCTGATTGGAGGAGCTATTGTGCACAAAACAGCCGAAGGTCGCATCGAGCACTACGATTGGGTTGGTTACCTATCCATGGCGTTGATTGCAATGAGCATTTGGCTGGCAGGCAGGGTGAAGCCTCTGGAAGAGCGGAAGGAAACAATAGCCCCGATGCCAGAAGCGCAACCCACCAGCGCCGTAGCGGAATGATGAGCGACACGCGCAGAGGATTTTCTACCTTGATTTGTCGGGATTTGTCTGATGGCCATGATTTTCAAAAGATTGCAAGTGTTGTTCGTTCAAGACCACCTTGTCAGGCCCTGTACTCAAGGGCTTGCCCGGCCAAGTGAAGCGGACGGGACTTTTTTGTGTTGCCTATAACCCCGGCCCCACGTTATTTTATGTAAGGAACGCTTAAAAACACATGAGCCACCCCAAAATACAGGGTGGCTCATGTCTAATCACAATTGACAAAACTGCTTATCTCAAGAACAGCAGTTCGCGGTATTTCACCAAAGGCCAGTATTGGTCGTCCACAATGGCTTCCAATTCATCCACTGCCTCACGAATAATCTCCATCTGAGGCTTTGCCTTGTGGCAAAGAATACCTGCTTCTTCGCGCACGGATTCTGCTTCATGAGCCTTTTCGAGCGCCTTGTGCAGTTTTTCCAAGCCTTCACGGATGATGTTGGTGTTCTTCACCACACGCTTCAGCATATCTTTCTGATAGCCAATCGCATCGTCCATTCCAATTTCCTTCATGGAGTAGATATTGTCAGCCAATTCAGTCTGATAGCGAATAACCGCCGGCATCACCATTGAGTGCACGATTTCGTCCAACGTCTTGGCTTCGATGCTCAATTTCGTGCAATAAGCATGGAGTTGCACCGTGTGGAACGCTTCCAACTCAACCTTGCTCATCACGCCAGATTTTGCGTAGAAGTCCTGCGCCAACTTGCTTCCCAAGACATCCAGCGCCTCCGGTGTGGTCGGGAAGTTGTTCAGGCCGCGTTTTTGAGCCTCTTCTTTCCACTCCTCAGAGTAGTTGTTGCCCTCGAAGCATATCGCCTTCGACTTTCTGATGAGCGTTTTTAGCACCGTCAGAATTGCCTCGTCCTTATCCCCCCCTTTGGCAACCAATTTATCCACATCTGCTTTGAACTCTACCAATTGCAACCCCATCATGGTGTTCATCACCGTCATTGGGCCAGCGCAGTTCTGACTGGAGCCAACCGCCCGGATTTCAAACTTGTTACCCGTAAAGGCAAAAGGCGAGGTGCGGTTGCGGTCAGTATTGTCGAGTTCAAGATTCGGCAGTTTGGCAATCAAGTCGAGCGCACGTCTCACCTCTTTGCCATCCGTGTTTTTCCCCTTGGCGATTTGGTCAAGCAGTTGGGTCATCGCCTCACCAATGAACACGCTGATAATAGCGGGCGGTGCTTCGTTTGCGCCCAGACGGTGGTCGTTGCCCGCATGAGCGATGCTCGCACGCAAAATGTCGGCGTATTTGTGCACAGCCGCTATCGTGTTCACAAAAAAGGTCAGGAAACGCAGGTTTCTTCCAGGGATTTTGCCGGGACCTAAAAGGTTGACCCCCGTGTTCGAGCCCATGCTCCAGTTGTTGTGCTTGCCAGAGCCGTTAATACCTGCAAAGGGCTTTTCATGGAGCAACACGCACAGCTTGTGCCGCCGCGCAACACGGTCCATCAAGTCCATCAACAGCTGGTTGTGGTCTACCGCGACGTTGATTTCTTCAAAAACAGGTGCCACTTCATACTGTGAGGGAGCCACCTCGTTGTGGCGAGTCCGAACCGGGATGCCCAACTTGTGGCTTTCCGTCTCCAAATCGCGCATGAATGCGTACACGCGCTCAGGAATGGAACCAAAGTAATGGTCTTCCAATTGTTGGTGTTTGGTCGCGGGGCGTCCCAACAAAGTACGGCCCGCCATCACCAAGTCAGGCCGCGCATTGAACAGTGCCTCGTCCACCACAAAATACTCCTGCTCCCAACCCAATGTAGCCGTTACCTTCGTCACATTCGGGTCGAAAAACTGCGCCACCGCAACAGCCGCTTTGTCCAAAAATGCCTGCGACCGAAGCAACGGGAGCTTGTAGTCCTGCGCTTCGCCATCGTACGTCACAAAAATAGTGGGAATGCAAAGTGTCATGCCCTCGCCCACTTCCATGATGAAGGCCGGGCTGGACGGGTCCCACACGGTGTAGCCGCGCGCTTCAAAAGTGCTGCGCATCCCACCGGAAGGGAACGACGAACCGTCGGGTTCTTGCTGCACCAATGCCGAACCCGTGAACTCCTCAATAACTCGACCATCGTGGGTCAAGGTAAAAAAAGAGTCATGCTTTTCGGCAGTTTTGCCTGTGAGCGGCTGAAACCAATGCGCAAAGTGGGTACAGCCTTTTTCTTGCGCCCATTTTTTCATGCCGTTTGCCACTTCATCAGCCACTTCAAGAGTGAGTTTTTGGCCGCTTTGAACAGCCGCTTTCACGCTGAGGTAAGCCGTTTCGGGCAGGTGTTTTTTCATCGCTTCGTCATTGAACACATTGATGTCAAAATATGACGCGATGTTTTCCGCTTGGCCTTCCGCAAATTCTACCGGAAACGGCTCCATGCGGTTCTCCATAGCTTGGAGTGCATTGAAACGAGAGAGGGACATGGTTTATCTCAAAGATGAGTTATGAATGTTGAAGGAGAATGTTCAAAAACAAGGACACTCCGTTTTAGCGCTGCGGTGTGGCGGCCAAAACAGGATTATCCAAAAAACAAAGGAGACATCGAACAACTCTTGCTGCTCAATGCCGAAACTAAACACTACTTGGCGCACTGCGCCATTGTCGCGTATCCGTAAAATAAAAACAGAGGCTAAAATTTGGTTGGGAGGCAGGGCGGCTTCTCCATTCGCCGAGCGGGGTCGGCATTTCTAAAACAATATCGGAGAAGTGTTGAGTAAGCGGCATTGGATGCTCGAACGCGCTTTTAATGGGGCAAAATTAAGCAAAATTTACAGAAAATTAAATTTCGTTTCTGCTTTTGGGAAAATTAACATTGATTCGAATCGGAAGTTACAAACAATAAAAGGGGCATTTCGCAAAATATGATTCGGGCAAGGCAAGAAAATTTTGATGCTTATACCGAAGCAGTCTCCCATATCTTTTTTTCCCACAAAAAAAGCCCCCCTCCAACTTTAGGAGAGAGGCCATCCCAAAAACCGATTTTAAAGTATGTGTCTTTGAAAATCGCTTCCCGGACAATCCGTCAGGCGGTCGGCTCGTCCACCGCCTCATGCTTTTTTTCTATCAAGGCGAAGAGGCGGGGAGGCAATCGCTCGCCCCCCCACTTCTTGCCTCAGTCAGAGACTCACTTCGTCTGCACCATTTTCTTGGTTGCCGAGTCGGTGGAGGTCTCCAGTTTGTAGTACATCAGGCCGCTGGTGCCCAGCAGGGCGCGGTCGACGGCGATGGCGTTGTGACCCTTGGCGAACGAGCCTTTCTGCACGAACAGCAGGCGGCCGCTCTCGTCGAACACCGTCAGCGTGGCATCCGCCGCCTCTGGCAGGTGGAAGCCGATGACCGTCTTGTTCACGAACGGGTTGGGCTGGTTCTGGTACAGCTCGAAGCCGACACCCGCGATGGTCGCGCCGCCCGCGCCGTTGAAGCGCAGCGCCACCTCCATGCGGTCGCTCGACAGCGAGTAGGCCTCCGCCCGCGTGATGCGGCTCGAAACGCCCAGCATCTCGCTCAAGCGGCCGGCCTTCACGGCGCGGAACGTCACCGAGAACTCGGCCGCGTCGCCGTCAACAGAAGTGGTCAGCGCGTCGGCGAACACGCCGAAGTTCGACGCCCGCACCTTCTCGCCCTCCTCGATGGAGGCGACCTCGAGGCCCGACAGGTTCAGCGTGAACTGCCAGCCCTGCACGCGCTCGGCGGCGCGGAACGTCACCGTCGCCAACTCGCCCGCGCGCAACTCGCGGTCGTCCACGTCGAACAGCAGCGTGCCGGCCGTGCGGTCGTCGCCTGACAGCAGCGAGCTCGGTATCGCCGTGCCGTTCACGTCGCCAACCTTCACCGCCACGAAGTCCTCGTTCAACTGGTCAACCGCGGAGCCGCTCACCGTCTTGATTTCGGGGAACTGCGTCTGGAACGGGTTGGCCTGGTTGGGGAACGCGAACGACTTGTCCACGAAGCGCCAAGAGGTGTTGTTCGGAAGCTCGGTGTAGATGCCGAGGATGAGCTTGCGCAGCTCCACGATGTCGAACGTCGTGATGGAGTTCGACTTGTTCGCGTCCGCCGCTATCATCTTGTACGGGCTGTTCAACGGCTCGAGGCCCAGGATGTGCTTCGAGATGAGCACCAGGTCGAACGTCGAGACCCCGTTGAGCGGGTTGTCGTCCTTCGTCGGCGTCACCGTGTACGGCGCGTTCTGCGCCACCAGGCCGTTGAACTGGTACTTGCCGTCGGCGTCCGTCATCGCGAAGTGGCTCATCGCGCCGCTCTGCAGGTTCACGTTCGCGTCCTCGAGGCCTTGCGCGTCCTCGGTCTTCAGCGCGCCGGCCACGTTGATGTTGTTGTTGCCGCAGTTGCCCGCGTTGTCCTGCACGTCAAGGTACGTCAGGCAGAAGTCGGCGTTGCCCGCCAAATCCTGCACCCACAGTTCCACCGGCTGCTGGCCCAGCTCCGCGCAGGTGAACGTCACCGACGTGATGGGGTTGCCCTGCGCGTCGACCGGGAAGCCCGTGCCCTGGCCAGCCTTGCGGATGCCGTACTTCAACAGGTTCGACGGCGTGCAGTTGTCCTCGCCGTACTGCAAAAAGTCGGATGCCCACAGCGTTATCATCTTCGTCGGCATGATGTTCACCGACAGGCCGTGCAGGCACACCACCGTCGGGGCCTTGCAGTCCTTCACCACGAAGTGGTACTCGCAAGTCTCCTCGTTGCCGCAGCCGTCGGAGATGGTCCACTTGATTTTGTGCGTCCCGTAGGGCAGTTGCGGAACCACGCCGGACGTGCCGTTCGGGTTGGCCGGCGTCGGCAGCTGCGCCTGTGTCTTCCACTGCACCGCAGCCGTGCGGGACGTGCCGCTCGTCGTGTAGTGCACCGCCCAGCGGTACACCTGCGCGGCCGGAACCGGGCGACCGTCGAACACCCGCGGCGTGCCGCCAGAGTAGTTCGGCGTGCCGAGGTTGTTGTAGTTCACCGTGCCGGGAGCCGGCGGGTTGTTGCTCGACACCACCGTCTCCATCGAGCCGTCGCCGTCCAAGTCGAGGAACAGCAGGTAGGTGATGTTCACGTTCGCGCCGGAGCAGGCGTCCGTCGCCGTGATGCTCAGCGGGGCGTCGCCCTCGCAAAGGTCGTGCGACACGCCGTCCCACCAGTACGACTGGTTCCACAGCAGCGGGTCGTTCGCCGACAGGTCGCAGTACTCCACCGGGGAGGCCGGGCAGTCAACCGTCGGCTTCTGGTTGTCTATTATCTTGATGATTTGCTTGTACCGGTAGCAGTTCGCCGTCGCGGACCAGAACGTGCAGAAGTTCGTCGGCGCCTGGCCGGGGGCGATGGCCACGTTCGTCGGAGCCCACGGGGCGGGCGTGCCGCACGGCGACACCGTCGGGCCCGTCAGGTTCTGCGGTGAGTTCGCCGTCGCGTTCGGCTCCGGGTTCGGAACCGTCACGCAGTTGGCGTTCGGGTTGTAGGTGCACCAGTTGATGATGGTCCACGTCCGCTCTATCTTGAAGCAGGCGTCCGGAACCACCGTGAACACCTGATCCTCGAACGACACGCCCAGCAGCTCGCAGTCCTGGGCGCCGTTGAACGTCGGCGCGCCGTAGTTGCCCGTGCCGTCGCACACCGTCACGATGACGTCGTTGGGGAACCGTATCCAGTAGTCCTGCTCGTACGTCACCACGATGCGCTGCGTGCACTGCGTGGACTGGCCGTGGCAGTCGTACACGCGGAACGTCCGCGTGATGGTGCCCCGGTTGCACAGCGTGTCGAACAGCGCGTAGCTCGCCGAGTGCTCAAGGCCGCACTGGCCCTGGTACACCCGGTTCTCGTCGAGGCAGCAGTTGTCCTGCACCGTCGGCTTGCCGTACGCCCACAGGCTCGGGTCGAAGGCCTCGCACGAGACCGTCACGTTCGCCGGCGAGATGCACACGGGCTTGATTTTGTCCTGAACCAGCACGTCTATCATGCAGGTGTTGTGTATCGGAGTGCCGTCGGGGCCGATGGCGAAGTTGCCGAAGGCGTCCAACTGGTACACGCGCAGTATCACCGTCTGCGTCGTGCCTACCTCGCAGCAGTAGAACTTGATGGAGTCCTGTTCCGCCACCGCGCGCTCGAACTCGCTCGGGAAGTCCGGGAACTGGTCGTCGCACGGCAAAAAGCCGTTGATGGAGTTCAGCGAGTTGATGCAGTCAGAGTACGGCGCCATCCGCTGTATCGTGAACTTGATGTTGTTGCAGTTGTCGTACGAGCCTTGGTCGAACGTCGAGGCCTTCACCCACGTCACGCCGCCAAACTCGCAGTCGCCCAGGGCGGGCGGCACGCCCAGGAAGCCCCCGGGGCCGTAGCAGTCGTACGGGTCGTCAACACCGATGCTCACCACCGTGAACTCGGTGCAGGCCGCCACCGGCGGAACGTAGTCGCGAACCGTCAGGCGGAACGAGCACGTCGAGGTGTTGCCGCAGTCGTCCTCGGCCTGGTAGATGACCGTGTGCGTGCCGGCGGGCAGGCACGGCGTCAGGCCAAAGGCGCCCAACGTGTCGAGGTCCCACAGGTTGTTGCCCGGGAAGTTGGTCAGCTGGCCGCCGATGGGGAACATCCCGATGGTGTCCAGCGTGAACGGGTCTATGCCGATTATCATCCCGCCGATGTTGTTGATGCGCGAGCAGTTGTCGCGGATAATCACGTCGGGAAGGTTCACGATGGCGCAGCACGAGAACGGGTCGGTCGAGACCGTCAGGTCGGCTGGGCACGA
This sequence comes from Saprospiraceae bacterium, assembly GCA_026129545.1. Lineage (NCBI taxonomy): Bacteria > Pseudomonadati > Bacteroidota > Saprospiria > Saprospirales > Saprospiraceae > Saprospiraceae bacterium. The sequence continues at coordinate 54,643 of JAHCHX010000004.1, read as the reverse complement.
GATGGCGGGGCCGGTCTTGTCGAGTACCTTGATGATTTGGCTGTGCTCCACAGATTGGCCAGCGCACCAGTCAATAACAATCCATTTGCGCAGGATTTTGTAGGTGCCGTCGCAGATGTCAATGCGCGTGTCGGTGTAGGTCCAGTTGATGGTGCAGCCATCGGGTTGACCAAACACGAGCGGGAATCCTTGCAGACCCAAGCCTTGGATATACTGCGGCGTGGGGTTGCCAGCGGTGCACGGAAGTGCAGGCTCGTCAACGTCGTCGTAGTCAGGTGGGAATTCCACGTCGCCGAGCTTCGGACGCAGCACGTTGATTTTCTGGATGCAAGTACGGGTATTACCGGCAGCATCCACAGCCGTCCACTTGCGATTGATGATTTTCGTCAAGCCAGAAGCGCAGTCTTGTGCCACTTCGCTATCAATGTAGCTCAGCGTCACGTTGGAGCAGTTCTCCATGACGGGGCTACCAGCGCCTGCGTTCACAACCCAAGTATTGCCAACTTTGGTTACTTGGTTTTGAGTCAAGGCATTAGGCAGCGGCACACAAGCAGGAATTTTCGAGCTGTAGGTGAAGTCAATACGTGGTCTCACCTGTTCGCCCGGGAACGCAACGCCACCAAACAGACCATTCACCCAGTTGCCCGGGTTGTTAATCAGCAGTTTGCCGTCGTCGGTATCAGCAGCGCCAAGCTCAGCTACTACACGAACCAGCGTGTTGGCACCATTGTTAACAACAATGTAGAAACCAGCTGTTTGGCCACCGGGTATGCTAAATGAATTCGTAAACGGAATATCATACAACAAAACAGTGGGGAAACCAGCAGTGATGTTGACGTTCACTTCGCCCACAAGTGTCCATGCAGCAGCATTGGCATCAAAGCCGACGTAAGTGCCAACTTTCATGTATGCCCTGAGGTTGTAAACACCAGCAGCAGCACCAGCGAGAGAAGCCTGTGCTTTTATTGCTTTGACTTCAATAAGAGAGCCAGTAAGGTTTTGCACGTTGCCCATGTAACCCGTCCAATAGTTGGTGAACGCGGCATTTTGCGACAACACGACATTGCCACTCGAAATTTCCGGGCAGTTGTCAATTGGAGCAGGATTGGGCACAATGTTGCAAGGAATGCTTGCCTCTGGGCAATTAAGCACCGGAGCCAACTTGTCTTCGACGAGCAGGTTGCCCCAGCAGCTGTTGCCAGTTTCGGGGTCCACCACGCGCACGGCGTAGGTCTTGCCAATGTCCTGCGGACCCAATACGCCGGGCACCCACGGACCGTTGCCGAAAGGCGGCACTTTGTCCAACTGAACGATGTAGTCATCGTAGCAGCCATAGGGGCCGCCTTCGAGGATTTGGTCAGCACCGAGTGTCATGGTGCAAGACGCATCCAAAGACACGTTCACCCAGTCGTTGCACACCAAAGAAGTGATTGGGTTGGGGAACTCGTTCACAGTCACCGTGAAGCAGCAGGTAGCAGTATTGCCAGCCACGTCCGTAGCGGTGAAGCAGTTGGTCGTCGTACCAATCGGGAACTCGGCACCAGAAGGCAGACCAGCGTACTGAACACCGAAGCCGGGCACAGTAACCTGACCGTACAACACGGCAGCCATATCGTTGGTGGGGAAGCCAATCTGCGCAAACGTTTGCGGAGCATCAGGCGAAATGCCACAAGGAGTGGCACCGAGCCATGTCAACTGGCCACCGCCACCGCCTTGGTTGCCCACAGAGAACGGACCGCTGGAAATCACTTCCAACAGCACAGTGGAACCAGCCGGGATGGTCACAGAGATGGGAACGTTGAAGTTGCCACCACCAAGACCCGCTGGCAACGGCAGTGCCGCCGAGGTGCCCAACAGGGTACGGTTTGCGAGCGTCACGTTGTAGGGCAGAGCAGGGTTGTTCAGCGTCCACAGACGAACTTGGAAAGTGGAGTTTATCTGATACGCGCTGTTAACGCCGATGCGAGCAAAAGTCGTTTGGAACGGAGTCGCAAAGGCTCCCGGAGGCAGGTTGAGCACTTGGAAGTAGTGGTTCGGACCTATACCGCAAGAAAGCGAGGAGTTCACCAAGAGCGGTGCAGCCGTATCTATAGCCCAAGCAGCCTGATTGACCGTGAGCGGGCAGTTGTCGGTGAAAGGCACCGAATAGCTGTACGCAATCGAGCAGAAGCCCGGAGGCAGGTTGAGCGTGGTGTTCGCTGGGCAAGTGATAATCGGCGGGGTGTTGTCTATCACCGTCACCGTTTGGTTGGCAATAGCACTTACCACACCTGCCGCACTCGCCACCTGCCACTGAATGACATTGACACCTTTGGGCAAGGGGCCGAGGTTGATATTGGCAGGTATTGGCTGAGGCACCACGATAGGAGCGCCGCCGTTGACCGTGTAACGAATGACAAAGTTAGATTGGCATCCACCCGGGTTGAACGTCGGAGCGGGAGTGGTCACATTGACCGTGCAGCCAACAGCACCTGGGCCAGTGCTCACGGTAATGTTCGCCGGAGCGTTGACCGTACAGCCCGCCACCAACTCTTCCACGACAGCAGACCAGCCAGCGGCTGTGATGATGAAGTCGGAGAAGAAGCTGAAGGTCAGCTGACCCGTCAAGTTGGTAAGGGTAGCTTGCACCACGTTGCCCGGCTGGTTGGTTGGCGGAGTAGCGCCAGCAGTCGAGGCAATCAAAGGAGAACCCGTGGTGGGGCCGTCGTAAACGCTGAGGAAGTCGAAGCCTGCCTCAGTAGCGAAGGAAGTGAACGTAACGCGCACCTTGTTGGAAGCAACACTTGGAGCGAAGGTTACGGTAGAGTTAAAAATGTTGGTTGCATAGACACCAGCGGGACCGCCGTTGTCGTAGTAGTTGTAGAAGGTATTGCCACCTGCACCAATAGTGAAGGTGCCAAGGTTGCCCGCTACAGGATGAAGGACGTTTGCCTGAGCGAAAGCCTGCGTAACAAACAGACAGCTCATGAGCATCAGCCCTAAAAGTGTAGTTATTCTCTTTTCCATGAGACGATTGTTGTTTTAAAAAAAAGAAAAAAAACTTCGGTCACCAATAAACATCAGGGACTCAAAGCGTCAGCAAATTGATAGCGTTGTTTTTCATTTGCTGCCTCAATGCAGCGTCCACAGTAATGTCGTTGAACATATCCGAACCATCGGCGGGCGAAAAAGTGCCGGCATTGTTCGTCACGATGTCCAACGCGGTATTTACTGCCACAGACACATACGAGCCTTGGTTCACCTCCCGGCGAATCACTCTGTAGTAGAGGGCGTGCGCCAGTTTGTTGTTGTAGTTGGCCGAACCTGGCTGCAGGCTGGACAGTTGGTTGTAGAGGCTTGCGACCTCTTGCTCGAGAACCAAAACCGCTTGGTCAGAGCCCTTCCATGTGTACGGTGTAGCCCCCGACTGCGCTTGAGCGCTTACAGCCGTCAGCATCAGTACACCAAACAGGAAGAACCCGGCGACGAGCGACATCAGACCCCGTTTTACGAATGTTCTTTTCATGATGTGTGAAAATTTAAGTTAAAAAGATGTTTGATTGATGATTTCCATAGGCGTTGAGCAACAAAAACTCGCTGATTTTTAGTTGCTTAGAGTCTATGAATGCCTTTTTTGAAAACAAAAAAGCATTGATAGCGTGGCGTGACCAGCGCTATCAATGCTCGAAAAAATCACCGTATGGCGAAAACTGAGTACAGTTTTTTTTCATGAGATTAAAAAAGACGGAGTACCGTGTGAAGTATGAAAAGTCGGACTAAGTCAATTGCAAAGTGACAAACTCAACATCGCTCTGCCACCGGGAGAAATGTGCAAGAATGTCGTGAATCAAAGGCAAAAACCTTGCCAAGAATCGGATGTGGGAGAATGAAAAGAAGGTGAGAAATAACCGACTTGCGGGTCTTGTTATCCGTGCCGGGCGTGAGAAATGCCAAGACACAACCTACCTTTCATGAGACTTACGCGATTAAAAAAAAGCCCTTCTACCCCAATGGGCACAAAAGAGGCCACAAATATATTTTCAGTTTTGGAATAAGTACACCCTCTGTGTGAATTTTTTTTTCGCCGAAGCGCCCTCTACTTATTTAAGGGTATCACCCAATCCAACTTTTTGAAGGGGCTATAAGTCACGGATGCCAAGTCCACATCAGGGTTGACAAACAGCTGCGCGTGCCGGCCATTGTAGCGCACCATGATGCGGGCTTTCACGATTGCATTCGGCACGCCTCTTTCCGCCGCTACCTCTTTCATCGCTCGCGCAAATGCGGCGACGGAACGCACATCGAGGGTCATGTTCAGCACCTGCATCTGATTGACAAACGTGAGCACTTCCACTGGCATCACTTGGCCTGTGGTCGGATGGTGTATGGTCACCTCGAATGCCTCCAACGCACGGGTATCCACTTTCATGCGCCATGCAAAATTCTTCCCGATACCTGTCCAGTCCATGTTGTTGGGAAGAAAAAAACCTCTAAAAGGGAAAAGCAATTGAAAGGCAAAATACACAGCGAGGGCATACGCTACCCAGCGGGGCGTTGATAGTGGATTTTCGGCCGGCAATATGGAGGCGGTAGTCTGGGGGTCTTTTTGTTTGGTCTTTTTGGAGGCTGGTGCTTGCGCGGGCGTTTTCACCAACCGACGTAGCCATGGGATTTCTCTTGTTTCAAAAAATAAAATCAGCGAGGCCAGCATGACGTAAGGAAAGATGCCAATATCACTAAATATGCGGCTATTGGCCAGATGGAACCCGACAAAAGGCAACAAGGCCCAACGTCGCACTTGTTTATGCCAAAGCAGCAGCGGGGCCAACAGGTCGAGCAGCAGGCCGCCATAGGTCAGCGCGTGTATCGCAAATTCCGATTTGACAAAAGGTGCCATCAAATGGCTTGACGGCATGGTCTCGGCCATGGAGCGGATCGGCTCTTGCCGGAAAAGCCAATCGCTTTTGAGTTTGGTAATGCCTCCGTAAAAATAGACGATGATGATTTGTGCCTGAAAGATGAACTGCTGCCAACGCGCCACGACGGGCATCCCGGACGAATAGGCATTTTTGCGCCACGACATAAAACGGTCAGCCTGCGTGAAACTCAGCAAAATGCCCAGCAGGATGAAAAGGTAGATGTGGTTGTTGTAATAGCTTTTTTCCTGAAAGAAAATGAACGACAAACTCAACGCGAACAACCAACAAGCCCAGCGAAAAAACCAGCCCGCCGCTATCAGCAACCCGGACACGCCCATCACGCCCAATGCCACTAACATGACTGGTTTGGAAATTGGATGCAGCCAACCCAAACCATCGTACTTGAACAGCACCTTGGGAGCCAACAATCCTTGGTCTATCAGACCCATCCGGTAATAGACGTACGCCTCGTAGGCCATGAACAAACCAAACACCAATCGGAACAGGCCCAGCACCCGCCCGTCAATTGGTTCGGCAAGCCATTGTTTAAACTTCTGAATTATCCCCATGATGAAAATACCTTTGCGGTGTCTTGCGTACTATCAGTCGCTTTTCGTCGCCCCTCACTGGGCTTAGGTAAATCAAATGATTGTGAGGAGCGAAAAGTTGGCGGAATCGCAGTGGCAGACGTTTTGTTCTAATTTTTCAGACATGGCAAAAGTAAGACCTTACCCTATCTCTCGGTTTGTAGTTTCTCTTTTTACTTTTTGGGTCAGTGCCTATATTATTATAGGTGTGTCTGGCTGCAAAGGTGATACGGCCTTAGCGCCTACACAAGTGGAAGAGCCTACGCTAACCGCCTCCAACCCTCTCTTGAAACTGCTGTCGCCCGAGGCGACTGGGATTGATTTTCAGAATAAAATCATCGAGACCTACGAAAACAACATCACGACCAACATCAACATGTACAACGGGGGGGGGCTGGCCGTAGGCGATTTCAACAATGACGGCTTGCCCGATATCTACTTTGTTGCTTGCAACGGAAAAAACAGCCTCTACCTCAACGAGGGGAAACTCAAATTCCGCGACATCACCGATGCCGCGGGCGTGACATCCGAAGAGGGTTTTGAAACTGCCGTCACCGTGGCCGACGTGAATGCCGATGGCTGGCTCGATATTTATGTGTGCCGAGGCGGGGTGGAAAACAACGAGCAGCGCCGCAACAAGCTCTATATCAACAACGGCACCTCTCCTTCCCCAAACGGACAGGGGCAAATCGTGACCTTCACCGAACGCGCCAAGGAATTCGGACTCGATGACCAAAGCGCCTCCACCGGTGCCAATTTTTTTGACTTCGACAACGACGGCGACCTCGACTGCTACATACTCAACTATCCTACCGAGCAGGTACATTCCAACAAACTGGAAGCAAACCTCGGACCCGATGGCAAAACCTACATCCCCCTGCTCGAACCTAAAGCCCCGCTCGACACCGACCGTTTTTACAGAAATGACGGAGGCAAGTTCACCGACATCAGCAAACAGGCGGGCGTGTGGAATCTGGCTTATGGACTGAGTGTGTCGGTGAGCGACATCAACCGCGACGGCTTCGTGGACATATTGGTGGGCAACGATTTCGTGCAACCCGACTTGCTCTACATCAACAACCGCAACGGGACGTTCACCAACAAATTAGCCGACTACTTCCAACATTGCTCACAACACACGATGGGCACGGACCTGACGGATTTTGACAACGACGGCCGCGTGGATTTGTACGCGGTGGATATGTTGGCCGCCAACAACGCCCGCCGCAAGTCTTTCCTTGCCACCAACTCGCTCAGCAAGCACACCGCTATCGTGCAGCACGGATACTTCGAGCCAGTGGTGCGCAACGTGCTCCAGCGCAACAACGGCAACGGCACGTTCAGCGATGTGGCCTGCCTCGCCGGTGTTTTTCAAACGGACTGGTCGTGGAGCGGGCTGCTGTTCGACATGGACAACGACGGCCTGCGCGACCTCCACGTCACCAATGGCTACCGACGTGAAGTGACCAGCCGCGACTTCGCAGATTTTACTTTTCCAGAAATAAAAAAAGAACACAGCGGCAAACGCCTCCGCGACATCTACCCCAACTTCGACGACTTTCTGAAACTCGTGCCTACCTTCAAAGTCCGCAACTTCTGTTTTCAGAACAAGGGCGACTGGACGTTCAACGACGTGAGCGGCCAATGGATGACCGTGCCCGCCGCATGGTCGGGCGGCGCCGCATGGGCAGACCTCGATGGCGACGGCGACCTCGAACTGGTGGTGAACAACTTGGAGCAGCCCGCCTTCGTCTATGAAAACCTTAGCAGCGGTCAGCCCAACTCCAACTACCTGCAAATCAAATTGCAAGGCAATGCCCCCAACCTGTTTGCCGTGGGCGCTTCCGCCATCATTCACTACAACAACGGGCAAATTCAGTATCTCGAAAACTTCCCCACGCGCGGCATTTTTTCCTCCGTCGAACATTTGCTCCACTTCGGGCTTGGCAACACCGCCCAAGTGGACAAACTCGTGGTGCGCTGGCCCGACGGGAAGACCCAAACCCTCACCAACGTGTCGGCCAATCAGCGGCTGCTGCTGAAGCAGACCGACGCGACCGGCTACGTCGCTCACATCGGCCCCGACAAACCCAGCACCACTTTGTTTTCGGAAAAAAACAACACGGCAGGCATCAAATTCGCCCACACGGAAAACGAGTTCAACGACTTCGAGGCATGGCCGCTCAACCCGTGGAAAATCACCGAGCTCGGCCCGCTCATGGCAGTGGGCGATGTGAACGGCGACGGCCTCGACGATTTTTACATCGGCAACGCCTTCGACCAGCCGGGAGGCTTGTTTGTGCAAATGCCAAATGGCTCCTTCCGACCCACATCTGCCGCCACTTGGGAGGCTGACAAAATCTACGAAGACCACGGCGCGGTGTTTTTCGATGCCGATGGCGATGGCGACCTCGATTTGTTTGTGGTGAGCGGCGGCGCGGAGGCCACCTCGCCGCTGGCCTGGCAAAACCGCCTCTATATCAACACGGACGGCAAGGGCAATTTTGCCAGCGCGCAAGGCGCCGTGCCTCAAAGCCAAGATGTGGCGCTCCGTGTGGCCGCGCACGATTACGACGGCGACGGCGACCTCGACCTGTTCATCGGCGGGCGCGCCACCCCTGCCAAGTGGCCGCTCATTCCGCGAAGCGTCGTGCTGCGCAACGATGGCAACCGATTCACCGATGTCACCGCAGCGGTGGCGCCGGAGTTTGAGCGCTGCGGCATGGTGACCGACCTCGTGTGGGCAAACGTGGACAACGACCCACAACTCGAGCTCATCGTGGTGGGCGAATGGATGCCTGTCACCATTTTCAAACTGAGAAACAACAAGTTGGAGAATGTCACTGCTCAATGGGGACTTGAAAAATCAAACGGGCTGTGGTGGCGGCTTGCGGTGGCTGACGTGGACGGCGACGGCGACCTTGACCTCGTGACGGGCAATTTGGGGCTGAACACTCGCCTCACCGCCACCGCCGATGCCCCGCTGCGCTGCTTCGCCAAAGACTTCGACAACAACGGCACCCTCGACCCCATCGTGGCCTATCACGAGGATGGAAAACTATACCCACTCATGCAAAAAGAGGTGCTCAACAAGCAGATGCCACCGCTGAAAAAGAGATTCCTCTACGCCAAAGACTACTCCGTGGCCACTATGGACAAGGTGTGGCCACAAAAAGACTTGGATGCCGCCCTCAATCTTTATTGCTACACTTTGGAAACTTGCTGGTGGGAAAATCAGGGCGGCAAATTCGTGCGCCGAAGCCTGCCCATACAGGCACAAGTATCTGTCGTGCAAGGCATTGCAGTGGGCGATTTCAATGGCGACGGCAAAACCGACCTGCTGCTGGCTGGCAACAAATACGGCCTTGAAGTGGAAACCAACCGATGCGACGCCGGAAACGGCACGCTTTTGTTGGGCGACGGGAAAGGGAACTTCTCTTGGGCCAACAACCTGAACACCGGTTTTTGGGCCATGAAGGAGGCCCGCGACTTAGCCGTGCTGCGCGGCGCGGGTGGCAAACGAATTTTCATCGTGAGCAACAACAACAGCGGGGTGCAGGTATGGAGCGAGTAGTTTGGAGGGGTTGAGCGTCGAGATGTTTTCTTTTTACGCGGCACGAACCGCATTTTTCAGAGCATAAATTTCTGAAAATCAAAACCTTGTGCCCTGCGCCACACTACTGGACATTATTTTTGTGCCGCAAGACACAAAGGCACAAAATGCGGCAAATCAATGAGCATTTTGCGTTGCGTCTTTGTGACTTCGTGGCAAATTTGAAAATGCCCAGTGGCGTGTTCCTTCGCGCCTCCATTTTTTGCTCGCAAAAGGTGACCTGCCTTTTTGAACAGTCTCACGCTCAACCCCTCCACGCTCTCAACATCCTCAAAACTTCAATTTCAGCAAATTCTGACGCGCCCGCTTCACGCCCTCCAAAGGCGTGGTCACATAGTTTTCCAACTCAACGATGTAGTATTTCAAGCCCGCTTTTTGGCTCTGTTTGAAAATGGCGGTGAAATCAATGGAACCATCGCCCACCTCGATGCTCTCGCGTTTTTCGGTCTTTGCCATATCCTTGGCGTGGCAAAGTTCCCAGCGTCCGGGATATAGATTTATCCAATCGAGCGGGTTGTGGTGGGCGAACGCTACCCAGTAAATATCCATTTCCATAGCCATCAGTTTGGGGTCCACCTCGTGAAGCAACCACTCGACGATGAGGCGATTGTCGGGGCCTCGCTTGGTGAACTCAAAATCGTGATTGTGGTAGCCAAAACGCAACCCCGCCTTCTTGGCATATTCGCCGGCAGCGGCAAACACCTTCACCATGTCCGCGACGGCAGCGCGGTCTTCATCAATCATGTAAGGGCAGACGACGTATTTCTGCCCGATGGCGGCCGCGTCGTCAATGGCTTTTTTGGCCGAGTCGGTGAGCGATTTCGATGCCGCGTCGAAAGATTTGGAGGTAAACATGACGTGGCTCGAAGGCATGGAGATACCGTTGTCCTTCAATAGTTTGGAAAAATCAGCGATTGGCATGCCGAACATCTTGCCATCCGAATAGCCGAAGCCCTCCACCTCGCGGTAGCCCATGTTGGCCAATGCCTTCACCGTGCCGGGCGTATCCTTGCCCATGTCCTCGCGGATGCTCCACAGCTGCACGCCCAAATGTTGTATCGGCGGAAAAGACAGGGCGTTGAGCAGATGCTGCGGTGCCAAGACCGTTCCGGCGGCGGCAAGAGAGGTATTTTTAAGGAATTGGCGACGAGAAAAGTTGTGATTCATTGTTTGAAAATTTTTTTGGCAAATAAAGCAAAGTTCCACCGAACATTTGCCAAAGTATATTTTTTCAAAAATTTTCCCACAATGTCATTTGGAAAGGAAGAAGGCAATGTGTGTATTTTACCCGCAAATTTGACCCTCGACCGCTGATAAGCACAATGTGTTAATCCCGATGCTCTCCGAGACAATTTGAAACGCGCTCTTGGAGAATCCTGCTTTTGCGTGATTCTTCCATTAGCACATTAAGAACTCTTCGTCAAAAGCAGCAAAATGATACAAGTCCTGCACATCTCCGCCGAATGTTACCCCGCCGCCAAAACAGGCGGCTTGGCCGACGTGGTCGGTTCTTTGCCCAAGTATTTTACCCAAGCGGGCATGCTTTCCGCAGCCATTATCCCCAAGTACGCCCTGAAATGGATACACAGCCGGGAATGGGTCACGGTGTATAGCGGCTCCGTCTGGGTCAATTGGCGAGAGCGGCGCTTCACCGTGCAGCAGGAAAAAGGCAACACGCTCGGGTTCCCCTTTTTCGTGGTGGACATTCCGGGACTGTACGACCGCCCCGGCATTTACAACGACCCTTCCGGCGCTCCTTACGGCGACGAGGTGGAACGCTACATCACCTTCCAGCAGACAGTGCTGGATTGGCTCATGTCGTTTCCGTGGCAAGAGCGCCCGCGCGTGCTGCATTGCCACGACCACCACACCGCGCTCATCCCTTGGATGGTGAAATACTGCCCCAATTACCAGCAGCTCGCGCCCATCCCGACCGTTTTCACGATACACAACGGGCAATATCAAGGTGCCTTTAGCTGGAACAATGGCGACTTGCTGCCCCCTTACGAAGCAGGCGCTCGCGGCATTTTGGACTGGAATGGCATCGTGAACCCAATGGCCGCCGCCATCAAAACGGCGTGGGCCGTCACCACCGTGTCGGAAAGTTATCTCTACGAGCTGCACAGCAGCAGCCTCGGGCTGGAGCAACTGTTCCGCGACGAGTGGCGCAAGCAGTGGGGCATCGTCAATGGCATTGATGCCCATGTGTGGGACCCCGCCACCGACCCGATGATACACCATCGCATGGAAAACGACAACATCGCCGCCTTCAAATCGAAAAACAAACGGGTGCTTTGCGAGTGGTTCGGATTCCCCGAAGATTTGCCCCTTATCAGCTTCATCGGGCGGCTTGTGGGCGAAAAAGGCGTGGATTTGCTGCCCGACACCTATCGGCGCTCCATCCACAGCGGGCTGCGGGCCTGCTATCTCGTGCTGGGCACGGGCGAGCCTTGGACGCAAAACCAATTCCGCGCCATGGCGCACCAGTATCCCGGTCGTTTCAATGCCGTGATTGACTACAACGAGGCGCTCTCTCATCAAATCTACGCCGGCTCGGATTTCCTCATCATGCCCTCTCGCGTGGAGCCTTGCGGCCTCAACCAGATGTACTCCATGCGCTATGGCACCATCCCCATCGTGCGCAGCGTGGGCGGCCTGAAGGACACAGTGCCGGACATCGGCGAGCCAGACGGCAAAGGACGCGGCATCCGCTTCGACCAATTCAGCGTGGAAGATGCCTCCCATGCCATTTATCGCGCCATTGCGATGTGGCACAACGAGCCGGGCATCGTCGCCTACTTGCGCCAAAAAATCATGTCGGTTGATTTTTCATGGGAAAAAACCATCGAAAAATATGTGTCGGTGTATCAGCGCATAGGTGCCGGCGTAGCTCCCGAATCGGTGCCGCCTTTGCCCCAAAAAGAAGAAGCGCCCGCAAAGCCAGCGGCCAAAGCGGCAAAACCTATTCCCGCAGAAGACCCGGCCAAACATGAGGCAAAGGCCAAGCCAACCACTCCCAAATCCGCCCCAACCCCAAAATCAGCCAAGCCTCCCAAACAGGCGGTGACAAACCACGAAGAGGGCATCGCCGCTCCCACAAAAACCACCCAAAAACCCGCGGCCAAAAAATCGCCTCCAAAGCCTCCCAAGAACAAAATGGAAAAGCCCCCAAAATCCGAAGAAAAACCACCCGCTGCCGCCAAAACAACGAGCAAGCCAGTAGTGAAGAAAAAGTAAGGGCAAGACATCATATTTACATTTTGCTACAAAATCACTAAGGCACAAAGATTTAACAATCAAATTCTTAGAGCCTTTGCGAATTTGCGGCTGCCTCAATAAAACTTCGCAAACGGAGTGTTCAACAAGGCTTTGACAACAAGTACGATTTGTAAACGAAACAGCAAACAACAAACCACCCACCATGATTAAAATGATTTGCCTCATCCTTGGCGGCGGCGCAGGAAGCCGCCTTTTCCCGCTGACCGAACAACGCTCCAAACCCGCCGTGCCGATAGGCGGCAAGTACCGCCTCATTGACATCCCGATTTCCAACTGCATCAATTCCGGCGTGAAAAGGATGTTCGTGCTCACGCAATACAACTCCGCGTCCCTCAACGCCCACATCAAAAACTCCTACAATTTCGATATTTTCACACGCGGCTTTGTGGATATTCTGGCTGCCGAACAGACACCAGGCAGCAAGGAGTGGTTTCAAGGCACCGCCGATGCCGTGCGCCAAAGCCGAAAACACTACGAGCGGCAAGACTTCGACTATGTGCTCATCCTCTCCGGCGACCAGCTCTACCAAATGGACTTTGAGGCAATGGCCAAACATCACATCGAAAAAGGTGCCGACATCACCATCGCCTGCTTGCCCGTGGATGCCCGCGATGCCACGGGGTTTGGCATTATGAAAGTGAACGAAAACGGGTACATCCCTCGCTTCATAGAAAAACCCAACACCGACGAGCTGCCCAACTGGGTCAGCGAGGTCGGCCCACTCAACAAAAAGCGTGGGCGCAACTACCTCGCCTCCATGGGCATCTACATCTTCAATCGGAAAGCCATCAGCGACTTGTTCGACCAACATCCCGAAGCAACGGACTTTGGCAAGGAAATCATCCCGGCAGCCATCCACGAAGGCCGCAAAGTCGCTGCCTATCAATACGAGGGGTATTGGACCGATATTGGTACCATCCGCTCCTTCTATGAGGCCAACATAGAGCTCACCGACCACATCCCGTCGTTCAACCTCTTCGACTCCAACCGCCAAGTCTATACGCGCGGCAGGATGTTGCCACCTGCCAAATTCTATGGCGGCACACAACTCAATCGGGCGCTCATCGCGGAAGGCTCCATCATCCATGCGCGACTGATTGAAGGCTCCATCATTGGCCTGCGCTCGCGTCTGGGCGAAAACACGGTCATCAAAGACACCATCGTGATGGGCAACGATAGCTACCAAACGCTGGAAGAGATAGCCCTCCACACCGACGAAATCCCAATGGGCATCGGGCACTACTGCCACATCGAGCACGCCATACTCGACAAGGATTGTCGCATCGGCAACAACGTGGTCATCAAAGGCGGCACGCATCTGCCCGATATGGAGACCGACGAGTTTTGTGTGCGCGATGGCGTGGTAGCGGTGAAAAAAGGCGCGGTGATACCCGAAGGGACGCGAATCATGTAGCGACGACCCTTTTCTTGGCTCAAAAATTCAACATCCTGTCGCCCATTCATTAGAGTAGTAACAAGACAAGGCGAGGAACATCAAATAGGCTTGTTGCGGTGGAGGGCTCTGGCGAATGGAAAGCCCTTTTTCCGACTGGCTTCGTTAAATTTTTCGCCGAATATGCCCGATTTCGACTGCAATATTTGCCTTGCCAATCGAAAAAATGACAGTCCCCTTCACCCAAAGCCCTCCACCGCAACAAGCCTATTTCCCCCGCCACCGATATTCGTATTTCCGCGGAAAAAGCCTTCGAGGACTTGGCGTGAGTCACCTTGTCAGAACTGAATCGTGTAAGAGTAAACTTCTTTTTTGTTTTCCGCGACCGTTTCGGCAAGCGTTTCGGCAGGTGTCAACGAATAGCTTACCTGAAGCGCGGCAGGGGGAGAGTCTGGGGCGGCAGGCTGCGCGACAGAGGCTGGCTTCTTAAATTGTATGCGCGCTTTTTTGTGAAAAAGCACCCTGACGCCCCGGTTCTTTGGCACGTCGAATTTCAGTAGGCGCACCACCCGACACGCTTCCTCGTCGCAACCATGCCCCACGCCTTGCAGCACCCTCGTCGCCACCACATTTCCCTTGTAGTCAATGTCGTAATCCACCAACACCATGCCTTCCACACCAGCCTCCAAGGCCGCCGCAGGGTAACGAAGCTGAGCGTAAATGAATTGGGTGAGCGCCTTCGGCCCGCCTTTGTATTCGGGTTGATGAATGAATAGCGGTTTCTTCTTGTCTTTTTCCATGCCTTTATGCTTTCAGTCTGTCCAGCGCGCGGCGTTGCTGCAAATACCGCTCCACGAGTTTGAGCATCAACACAGCCAGCATCAGGTAGGCTCCGTATTGAACGGCTACATTGCCCACCACCTGTTCCCATTGGAGCTCCGGCACTTTGGGCACTTCCAAGCCCGAGGGCAACGTCTTTGGCCCAGCCTGCATGCCCGCCACCACAAACGCCACGCAAATGAACAGCCCCAGCACCGTCGAGACGAGGTACACCACCCAGTCTTTTCCTTTTGCCGTGGCGACGTAAGCCGAGTGGGACTCGGTTGCCCATGCGGCCATCACCCGGTCGGAGAAGCCGGGCTTGGGCTTTTCCAAAGGCAGGGCGTGGAAAGCGCGTTTTTCGGCCAATACCGCCTCCAACCGTTCGCGCCATTCCGGGTGGTTGGTCAAAGCAGCCTCCACGCGGGCCTTTTCCTCCGCCGTCAGGAATCCATCGGCGTAGTCCCACAGAAGGTCGTCGGAGAGCATCAAATTATTTTCCATTGTTCGAGTTTTTTATCCCTTTCAAGACAGGGTTAGGCAATCTCGTGCGCAAATTTGTCTTCCAAAATCACTTTCAAACGTTGCCGAGCGCGGCAAAGTTTGGTTTTTGCATTGGTCATCGTGAGGCCCATCATATCGCAGATTTCGTCGAGGCTGTGTTCGTACATATAAAACAGCGTGATGATGCCCGCGTCGTCGGGCGACAAAAGGCCAATCGCCTTTTGAAGCGAGACGTTTCGGTCTTGGCGTTCCAAGGATGCCGACACATCGGGAGCGCCTTCGTCTTTCAGATGAACCGGGCGTTTTTCGTCGTCAAGCGATTGAACGTCAGGGTTTTGTTTTCTTAAAAAATTCAAAGAGGTCGAATAAACAATTTTGTAAAGCCACGTCGAGAACTTTGCATCGCCTCGAAAATCGGGCAGATAACGAAAGGCTCGCAGAAAACTATCTTGCGCCACTTCGTGCGCGTCCTCCCGATTTTTGACAAAACGCAATGCCAGCGTGAACGCATATTTCTCATAGCGTTTCACCAACATCGCAAATGCGCTTTGCTGCCCGGCCTGAGCCTGCTGAACTAGGGTTTCGTCTGATAGAGTCGCGGACATATCCTTCCCGGCGGCTTTCCCGCCTCGCTGCTTTCATGTTCTGTGTCGCTGCACGAGACAGCAGGGAGGCTGAAAAGGTTACATGGCCATATTGGAGATGTTAATTTGTCATCTTTAAGCTTCTTGATTTTCTTTTGCCAGTTCTGCCATCAGCCTCATGCGTAGATTTTTGTAAAAGACATAAACGATGCCCAAGCAGAAAACGGCGAGGAACAACCACATAACAAAAGTGGCAAAATCCGTCTCCTCTCTACACCAAAGGATGAAAGCTGAAGCTATAAATGCAATCATAGAAAGTACCAAAGAGGCTAGTGCAGCTAACGGTTCTCTATTGCTAGACACCCATTTCTCCCACTTCAACTCATCCTCACAGGCATTTACTTCAAGTTTTTCTCTTTTTCTTATGAACAAACCTATCCTTTTTACCTTGAAATCTTCCGACAGGATGTAAACATCAAAGGCCAATGCAACGAAAGGCGCGAGGTATACTTTTGTTGAGACGCAAAAAACTTAGCCGCTCGTATCCGCCCCACCCCCTCCCGCCTTTTGGCGGGTAGAGGGGGACTCGCTAAGTTTTTACGTTTAACTCAAAGTATTTACATAATCGCTCCGCTAAAAGTACGACATCTACCTGCTCCATAGGATGCTTGCAAGCTGTCAAAATTTCCAAACTCCCGCGAGGCAAAGCGGAAGCCACCGCACGGCTCTCCTCAAGTGTCACCATGTTGTCCAATTCGCCAAGGCCAATCGTGACCGGACAGCCGATGCGTGCAAATGCCTCCGCCGGAAGCCCCTGCCCTGCTCCCAAATCGCGGAGCATATCCGCCGTGCGGCGCAGCACCTCTTTCCAATCGGCAGGGGCATGACGAGCAGCCAACATTTGTGCGAAAGCGGGCACTTTTTCCGCTATTTTCTCGGCATTGAGCATCGCTGACTCGCGGGCAGCCGTTTCGGGCGTCCAATCGAATTTGGTGCCGAGCGTGAAAACACGGCGCACACGCTCGGGGTGTTGCCAAGCCAAATACAGCGCCACATAGCCGCCCATGCTGTAGCCGAAAAAATCCGCTCGCACTACCTTTTCTTTTTCCAAAAAACGCAAAACAAAGTCGGAAAAACGCGACATGGAAAAGGGTTCATCGGCTGAAGAGCCACCATGACCGGGAAAACTCAAGGCAAAAACTGGGCGCTCCGAACCCAAATGAGGGCGCAGCGCGTCGAACTGTGCGGCGCTGCCTATTGCGCCATGCAACAAAATGAGTGGCGTTTCCATCAAGCGTCAGAATATTTTCAAAAAATTGCGCGACACCCAACGCTCATCGAGGCCGATTTTGGACCAAGTGCCTTTTTGTTCAAAAATGAAGACCACCTCGCCCCGCAAATAGGTGCCGACGATGGAAAAATTGGTACCCGGCCCCGAGCGGACATTGAGCCTATCGGCGTTGGCCACTTCGGCCATTTGCACATCGGTGACGAAATTGCCCGCCACCCATTCCTCGCGGTTTTTGGCGATTTTATACCAACCGTTTTGCACTCGATAAATCCGCAAAATAGCGCCCAGCGAAGTGGCCCCCACCCTCGAAAACTGCGTGCCGGGGCCAGTACGGATGTTTAGGCTTTGAGCGGTGACGTAGCCAAATTTGAGCACCCCCGTCAATTGCCCCCCAAAATGACCGCCCAAGGCCCTCGTCACGAGCGGCAGGAAGTTAGCCTGCGCGTGCGCTACTTTGTTGCCTCCAAAAAAGGCTGTGCCCGGGCATGATTTCACGGAGCCGCTGTTGCCGTTGGTGCGCGCGCCCGTGTTGAGGTCGAACCAGTGGTGATACACGATTCTGTCCGTGTTGACGGGCAGCCCAAAACGCTTGACGATAGCGGCTGCCGAACGCACGATGACATCCCGGTGTGCTGCGGTCATGTTGTCCTTGCCAGCATCGAAATAGCCCACGTTTTCCACACAGATAGCGTTGGCATTGCGCCCTTTGATGCAAGCAGGCGACAGTTCGAGGCTGCGGCCAGTGGCAATCATGCCATCGGGAAAAGTGGTGAAATGTTGGCCTATATCTGCCCAACCGTTGTAATTGACATGATAGTTTTTCATGCCCACCAGCAAAGAGAAATGATTGCTCCCCGTGAAATTGGCATAACTCGGCGAGAAGGTGTGGTGTTGCTGCAATGTCAGCACTGTGCGGGTCACTTGGCGAGCAGCCATCCATTGCTCGAACTCATCAATGGTCATTAGGGTAAATCCATTTCTTGTAACCATCGGCCTTTTTTTGATTGTGAGTAACTACATTGGGCAGGGGCAGCGCCCCAAGACATATTCCGAGGCGCTGCCCCTGCCTAAGGTAATTACGATTGTGAATGATAAAGAGCCTCCACGCAAGGCTCCAAAACTGAACGATGCGCGACCTCGAGGAAGTGCAAGGATAGTGAAAATTTCGTTCACCGATGAACCACCAGTTTCTTGGGCCAGTGCGATACGGGCTGGCGCGTTTGACAGTAGTAAGTGATTGAGAGGCAAAAATTTTCAGGCTCAAATAGTGTCAAGCCTTGGCCAAGCGGGTCATGAACCACACCTCAAACCCCGTGTAAACCACATAACAAAGCAAGAAAATGCCCACAAACCATTCGTTTTCGGGTTTTGCCGCACGTTGGTAAACAAACAGAAAGATGAGCGCCAGCACCATTTTGCCGAACACGGAGCCTGACACGAGATTGATGAATGCCGCTCTGCTCTTGCTTTGCACGGCATTTTTGCCAGCAAAAAAAAGTCCGAGGCATACAAGGGTAAAAAGCAGGACGGAGGCGACCGCAAATTTCCAGTGCGCCTGCGCTTCGGGCAAGCCAAAATGCAACGCAGATAGTGCGGCTGCCGTGCCAGCCGTCACCAATGCAAGCCATTTGAAAAAAACTGAGGAATCCATGCGGCAAATGTAGGCATCACGCGCCACTCGCGTCACTCCACTTTTGCGGCGCTTCTATCCAGCACTTCCTCGTAGTAAGCTTCATAGTGCGGCAGAATGTTTTCGATGTCGAATCGCTTGGCTTGAGCAAGCGCATTGGCGCGAAATTTTTGCAGCATATCTTCATCTTCGAGCAGTTGTATGGCATATTGGGCCATTTCATCCACATGGCCGGGGCAGCTCATGAAGCCGGTCACGCCGTGTATATTCACTTCCGGGAGGCCGCCGCTGTTGGAGGAGATGACGGGTACCTCGCAGGCCATGGCCTCCAA
Source organism: Saprospiraceae bacterium (assembly GCA_026129545.1). NCBI lineage: Bacteria > Pseudomonadati > Bacteroidota > Saprospiria > Saprospirales > Saprospiraceae > Saprospiraceae bacterium. Next base: position 35,713 of record JAHCHX010000004.1, on the reverse strand, counting down.
GGCCGCCAAGCCAAAGCTCTCATTTTCAGACGGGATGAGAAAGAGGTCGCAGATGGCGAGCAGCTCTTCTATAGCGTCCTGCTTGCCGAGAAAACGCACTTCCTTGGAGAGGCCCAAGTCGCGGGCCAGGCGTTCCACATTTTGGCGCTCCGGCCCGTCGCCAATCATCAGCAGTTTGGAGGGCACTTTTTCGTGGACTTGTTTGAAGATTAGCACTACGTCTTCCACTCGTTTCACCTTGCGGAAGTTCGACGTGTGTGCCAGAATGCGCTCACCTTCAGGCGCGATGATTTTTTTGAAATGCTCTTTGTTGGTTTTTCTAAATCTTTCAAAATCAATAAAGTTATAGACCACTCGAATATCGCGTTGAATATCGAAAAGCCGCAGGGTGTCGTCCTTCAAGTTTTGAGAGACCGCCGTGACGCCGTCGCTTTTGTTGATGCTGAATTCGACGACTGGCGCGAATGCGCGGTTGTTGCCCACAAGCGTGATGTCCGTGCCATGAAGCGTCGTCACCACTGGAAGATAGCGCCCCTGCGTGAGCAAGATTTTTTTAGCCATGTATGCCACTGCCGCGTGCGGAATCGCATAATGGACGTGTAGGATGTCAAGGTTGGAGTATTGCACCACGTCCACGATTTTGGAAGCCAGCGCCGTGTCGTAAGGCGGGTATTCAAACAAGGGGTAGTCCTCGCTATCCACCTCGTGATAAAACACATTGGCATCAAAATGCGCCAGCCGGACAGGCCGCCTGTAAGTGATGAAATGAATTTCATGCCCCCGCCGGGCAAGACCAAGACCCAATTCTGTGGCAACCACGCCGGAGCCGCCATAAGTAGGGTAACAGACGATACCTATCTTCATTTTCTGCTGTTTATTGCTCAATAAAAAACAGGTGGCAAAACAATCAGACAGGCGCTTTGTTGCCGTTCGCTTATCGGACGACGGCTACAGAACCACTTTTTGAAAACCGCTTCGCCTCGCCCCCATTTTCCAACACAAACGCCGCATGAAACACATAGACACCGGGCGGGACCAGTTTTCCCCTGTATGTCCCGTTCCAACTTTGTTGAGGCTGATTGCCCTCAAAAATCAGCCCGCCCCATCGGTCGTAAATTCGGATTGAGTATGCTGACACGTTACAGCCCGTTTGGAGGCCAAACATCCCGTTTGCATCTCCCAACTCGGGTTTTATCACATTTGGGAAATAGACAAAGCACTCTGCGCATGGTGCTACGTCCACTTGTATTGAGTCAGCCAATTGGCACCCCTCAGGCGATTCAGCCAATAAAACATAAACCCCCTTTTCGGAAAAAAGGCGCCCCAGCCCCTGAAATCCATCAGCCCAAGCATACTGCCACCCTAACGGTGCCACAAGGTCAATAAGCACTGACTGCTTCTCGCACAACAGGGTGTCAGACGGCAGCGGAGGCTGGGGAAAATCTATGGCCGATACTTGCACCTTACCCTCATCCGTGCAGCCGCCGCCATTGGTGACCGTGACGCTATAACTGCCCGGATACATCACTTCCCGCACATCTCCCTCGACTCCATCGCTCCAAGCATATTGCCAGTCCGGCGCTCCGCCAACACGGATATCAATAGCAGTGCCGACACAGATAGCGGTATCGGGTGGCAGTCCGATTTGTGGCTTTGGTTTGATATGGATATTGAACCAGGCAGTATCGCGGCACCCCATCTGTTCAAATATGTGCCGCACTTCCCAATCTCCACTATCGAGAAATATCACGCCGGGTGGATGCCCTCCCGAAAAGACACTGGGGGTGCCTTTCTGAAAAACCCAACTCGAATAGCCTTGCGCTAAACTATCGCGGCGAAATCGAATCGTGTCGCCCACGCAAGCAAGCGTGTCCGATGCGAACAACTGTGCGTTGAAAACAGGCAAATCGGCACAATAATCACTAACATTTATGGACTGAGCATATCTATTGGCCGAACGCCCGACGATTCTGGAAACATCTTGAGTCTTCCAAGTTGGCGGAGTCAACGGATTCAACAAAGTATCGCGAGTGCCTATCGGACACATCAAACCAATGGGGCAATCGGCCAACAAACTGTCGAAAGAAGTTTTGGCAAATACGAAAGCACGCAGCGGATTGCGCTTACTGAATGAAACCCACGCCAGCGCATTGTCCGTCGTGGGAATTAGCCTATTTGCAACGCCCTCTTTCGACGGCACGAAAAAACCATTGGAGAATTGGCCGTTCAAATCAAAACTCATGAACACGCGCTGGTCAGGCAATTCGGCTCCCTGAAAAGAGACAATGAGATGGGTTTGCGCACCATCCAAAATCAATGCGCCATTTGAATAAGAGTCCGTCGGCACCTCTAATGTCTTTATCCATTCCAATCCCCCTGCTTGCAGCGCCCCCAACAACAGCCGGTTCGTCGTTTTGCCCAAAAAAAACAAACGCCCGTCAGGATGTTCGCAAGCACCGAGAAAAGTAAAGTCAGGCAAAGACAGGAAATCGGAAATTTGGCCAGATTCGCTTACTCCAAGCAGATGGCCAACCGACTGAGTGGCGTTTCCGGTCACAAGCATCAAAAGAATGCGCCGACCGGGCAACATTTGCATTTTGGACACCGCTATTGTGCTCAGGGAGGTTGACAAATCTTTTTCCCACAGAGCGATGCCGTCGTTATTAAGCAAAGCCAAATAACGACGATTGAGCGTCGGCGGGTATCGTGCTGCCACAAAAGTGTACCCTTCCGAATGTTCCAAAAAATCGTCGAGCAGCCCTACCCCAGCCATCTGCCTATTCCATTGCACGGAACCATCAGGGGCCAATTTTACCAAGGCCCATCCCTGCTGCATCACTTGCGACTGATACGATTTGCTCGCCATCACAATGCACCCGTTGTCGGTGGTAGCCACAATAGGAGCCTCTACAAGCCCCTCGTCGCCTGAAATATCGGGATGGGCACGCAGGCCAACGCTCCACGCCACCGCACCGTTCGGCTCCAGACAAGTGACATACAATCGAGTCGAATCGCTATTGACCGAATGTGAAATGAGAAACCTGCCGTCAGGACGTTGCGCCGCGTTGTATGGTATGACAAATCCCCCATTAGCCGGCATATACTCTTTCTGAAACGACTGGCAGAACATTGCTCTCGCCGCAACAAAAAGCCAAAAAAGTGTGATAAGCTGGCGGTAGCACATGGCGATATTTTTTCACCAACAGATGTAGAGATCGAATGGGGCCTTTTTATGGTCAACGCTTCGTCACCCGATTGCGTGTCACATATCTCTGTCTATTGTGCCGAAAGTGCGTCGCCTCGGTGTAGCGCATAAATCATTAACCCTTCAGCACAAGGTTGTCAATCAATCGCACATCTCCCGCAAAAGCAGCCACGCAGGCCACGATAAAGTCACTGTCCGACCATTGACGAACTGGCAGCAGCGAAACCCCATCCACCACATCGAAATACTCGGGCTTCAGGCCAGCAGCCGCGAGCCGCCGCATGGCCTCATGCCGCACCTCAGAGGCTGATTGTTGCTGGAGCGCCGCTTGTGCCCATCGCATGGTCTGATAAATGACTGGCGCGACAGCACGCATCGCGGGCGTGAGGCGCATATTGCGGCTACTCATGGCCAGCCCGTCGGGCTCTCGAACGGTGGGGCACATCACCAGTTGCACGGGCAATCGCAACTGACGAATCATATCGCGCACGATGCTGAGCTGCTGGAAATCTTTTTGCCCCATGTAAAGCCGATGTGGCCGCACGATGTCAAGCAGGCGATGCACCACCGTCGCCATGCCTTTGAAATGACCGGGGCGGAACTCGCCCTCCATCACCTTGTCCAGATGCCCAAAGTCCAAGTCAAGGGTCAAGTCCACGCCGGGAGGATACACCTCCGCCACCGGCGGCATAAAAAGCGCGTCGCAGTCGGCGCTGATGAGCAGCGCCGTGTCTTTTTCTGGCAGACGCGGATATTTTTCCAAATCCTTGGGGTCGTTGAATTGGGTCGGATTGACAAAAATGCTGGCAACGGCAAGGCAGCCGTCGCGCTTAGCCATGCGGATGAGCTCGAGGTGGCCGTCGTGCAAGGCTCCCATGGTGGGAGCAAAACCGATGACGCGCCCCTTGCCGCGAGCCGCGTCCAGCCAAGTCTGCAAGGTTGCAACTTCTTTGAAAATGAGCATGAAATGGGAAAAGTTGGTTTCGTGGGGCGAAGATTGGCATTTCTCCGAATAGCGTCGCCAAACTTTTACACCAGCAGTTCCGTTTCGCCCGCCACTTCGAGGCCCGCGTTCCGGCCTGAGCCTTCAAAGATGCGGCGGCCATTTTCCAACAGTTCCACTTGCACCTCGGCCTGAAGGCTCTCCTGAATTTTTCCCGTCATTTCCCCTGCTATGGGCGATTTGAGCGCCGTGCCCGCCGCTTGTTGGGCGAGCAGCCGCAGTTCTGTTTTGGGATTTTTGAAAATCAACTCCACTTGTTCGTCGCGGATGGCAAGCCGCTTGCGCGCGCCCGTGTAGGTGGCGAATCGGAACAATCGCCCGTCAAGCCAAAAGCCGCTGATAAAACCAATGAAATAGCTGCCCAACCACGGGATGTGTGCCACCGATGCCATGAGCGACGCTCGGTCGTGTGTGTCAAAATGATTGGTTTGCATCCACAAGTATGCGCGGGGGAAAGAGCGCCCCCAGTCTTTTTCGATGTAGCCCTTCCCGTTTGCAAAGTCTATTTCCTCATCCCCCATTTTCAATTTCCCCTCGAGCGAGTGATGTAGGCTGACGATGCCGTGAAAGCATTCCATGAACGGCACAAAGGAATACCAACCCATGATGCCCGGCGCGCCAAGCATTTTAGGCCAAGGAGTAGGGTTTTGAAAGCGAATTTCGCCCGCGAGGCCCGGCAAGTCGAGTTTGACTTTTTGGGCGGAAAACAAATTTTCTCCCACAAAAACCTCAAACCCCCGCTCCGCAGGTCGAAAGGCATCGGCTGAAAAGCGGTGGTATTGCGCCCGACAAGCCTTGCCATCCATCACCTGCACGAACGAGTGTCGCTCACCGTGTTGGCCCATCGAAATACCCGGAATGAGAGCCAACGCATGACGCTCGTCGGGGGAGACTACCTTGAAATACCAGCCCTCGAAGTAGCGACGGGTGCGGCCCCAGCCGTGATACTCATCGGGATACCAAGTGGCGCGTAGGCGTTTTAAAAGCGACATATTGCAGGGTTGTAGTCGAATGATTCGGTTATGGAGGACAAATCCAATTGGCTCGATTGAGAATTGGATGGTCGCCGAGAATCAACGTTCAAATGTGTTTTGAGTTGACTGCGGCTGCAAATTCGATGACTGGCAACCTCACAGCTTATCTGATTTGGCTCGCAAGAGATGGTCGGCCAAAACCAGGGCGGCCATGGCCTCCACGATTGGCACGGCACGCGGCACCACACAGGGGTCGTGTCGGCCTTTGCCTTTCACCACGACAGGCTCTCCTTTTTTGTTGATGGAAATTTGGTCGCGCATGATGGTCGCAATGGGCTTGAAGGCCACTCGGAAGTAAATGTCCATTCCATTGGAGATGCCCCCTTGGATGCCTCCAGAATGGTTGGTAAGCGTGGACGGTGCCCCTTCCCCTGCCTTCTTTTCTCCACTTTTTGGCACAAAAAGGTCATTGTGCTGGGAGCCCAGCATTTTCACCCCTTCAAAGCCGGAGCCGTACTCAAACCCCTTTGCGGCATTGATGCTCAACATGGCTTTGCCAAGGTCGGCGTGCAGCTTGTCGAACACGGGAGCGCCCAGCCCGGGAGGGCAGCCGCGCACCACGCCCGTCACCACGCCCCCAAGCGTGTCGCCAGCCTTGCGCACCTTTTTGATGAGGCGAATCATCTTGTCGGCCATGGCGGGTTCGGGGCAACGCACGTCGTTGGTCTCGGTAAGGGCAAGGTCAAGTTCGGCGTAGTTTTTTTTCAGTTCCAAATGCCCGACTTGACTGACGTAGGCTTGCAGCTCGATGCCTTGTGTTTTCAAAAATAATTTTGCCACCGCGCCCGCCGCTACCCGAGCAGCCGTCTCGCGTGCGCTGCTGCGGCCCCCGCCCCGATAGTCGCGACGGCCAAATTTTGCCTCCCAGGTGTAATCGGCATGGCTGGGGCGAAAAGCGTCGGCCAGATGGTCGTAGTCGCGGCTGCGCTGGTCTTCGTTGGGGATGAGCAAGGCGATGGGCGCCCCGGTGGTCTTGCCTTCAAAAACACCGCTCAGCACTTGCACGGTGTCGCTTTCCTTGCGCTGTGTAACGATGGCGCTCTGACCGGGCCGGCGGCGGGCGAGTTCTTGTTGAATGAACTCTAGGTCAACATCCAACCCAGCCGGGCAGCCGTCCACGACGCAGCCGATGGCCGTGCCGTGCGATTCGCCAAAAGTGGTGACGCGAAAGAGGGAGCCGAGGGAGTTGCCGGGCATGGGAGAAATAGCGATTTAATCAGCGACAAAGGAAACGGTTTTATACTTCGTGCCGTCAAGTTTTCAGCGCAATTGAAGTAGCAACCTATAACTTGATTCGCTGGGATTTGTCAGGGGGGCATGATTGCTCTTCCTGTTTCTGGACAGGTTGCGCTTTTAGCCATCCCAAAGCTTGGCGGCGCGAAGTATATTTAGTACCAAAATGGCAATCGCGGCGAGCTGAAAAACCTTGATGGGGCACAGTATATGCCCCATAGTGTTGTCGGCAACCGAACAGATGGGGTTGAAAAAACAATCGGGGCAACGCATCACACAATGCGCTGCCCCGATTGGCAAGCATACTTGAAGCCGCCTTATTCCTTCTCCTGCTTGTAATTCTTCAAATACGCCTCCCACGGTGTCTTTTTGTGACTGTCGGTACCGAAGTAATTGAGCACCGCTTCCATTTTCGCCGCGTCCTGAAAGCCGGGCAAAGGCTGGATGACACCCTGATTTTCATCCAAAAAGACGACGGTCGGATAGGTCAGGCGGTTGTTGAGCCATTCGGCGGCCAGCTCGTGGTGGCCGCTAGCTCCATTTTTCTTGAACTGATAGGTTTTGTCCTTGTAGAGGATTTCCTTTTGCTGCTCGGCGTTGAATTTCACCGGGTAGTAATTGTCATTGAGGTATTGCACTACTGCGGGATTCATAAACGTGGTGGAGTCCATGCGCTTGCACCAGCCACACCAGTCGGTGTAAACATCCACAAAGATTTTGCGCTTGTCGGTTTTGCTTTTTTCGAGCGCATCTTCCAAGCTCATCCATTTCACCCGCACGGGATTGACGGCGGCGACTTCTGGGGCGTTTTTGGCGATGGTGCTGCCGATACCCCGAGTGGTGGTGGTGCTCGAGCTCGAGTTGGCTTCTGAAGGCCGTGCGGTGGTGCTGCGTGGCGACGTGGGCTGCGCGGCACCCGCCGGGCTGGCATCCAGACGCGATTTGGTCGCCTTGTTGTCCAATGTTTGAGGAGAGCGGCCGTCGGTTTGCGAGGAGGAGTCGCCGCCTCTTGGCTGGGTGGTGGAAGGCGACAGGCTGGTTCGCGTGGAGCCGGCGGGCTGCGCATTGGAGCGGGGATTCGTCTGGGCCGACGCTGCGAGGGCCAAGAGAGCGATTAAGCAAGTTACGAGGAGTTTGCGCATAGCGGAAACTTTCAGTTTTGATTATTAAAAAACAAAAGTAGCGCCCTTAGAACCGAAAAACAAAAACTCGTCACGCCCCAACAGGTTTATTTAAAAGAACTTTAACCCCCCTTTCTCGTTCAAACCCACTTTGTGAGCGCCTTGTACTCGTAGGCAGTCATTTTTTCCAGCAAACCGGTCACATCGGGCGCGTCGAGGCATAGGTTGCGGTTGTCGGGTTTCAAAAAGCCATTGGCTACCATGTTGTCGAGCATTTGCAGCAAGGGGTCGTAATATCCGCGTACGTTGAGCAGGCCAATGGGCTTGCGGTATTGGTGAAGCTGGGCCAAGGTGAGCGCCTCAAAGTGCTCGTCCATGGAGCCGTAGCCGCCGGGCATCGTGATGACGCCATCGGTGCCGTTGAGCAGCAGCACCCGGCGCTCCGACATGGTTTCCACGTGCAGCATATCCGTCACGCCGGGATGCCCCAATTCGAGGCCATGCAACTGATGTGTGATGATGCCCGTGAGATGGCCGCCGTGTGCCAAAACCGCATCGGCCAACACCCCCATCAGCCCTACGCTGCCACCGCCAAACACGACTCGGATACCACGCTGGGCAAGGGTCTTTCCCAATTCTGTGGCGGCTTCGGCAAACCAAGAGTGGGAACCTTTGTTCGCGCCGCAAAAAACTGCTATGCTGTTCATAATGTGGGCAAATATCTGACACGTCGTTAAAGTCCTCTTTAATTTTTTCATCGGCGGTTATCTTTGCCCTGTTGTTTTTATCCGTATTGACCAAACCGATTTCCCATGAACAGATTTTTCATCGTATTCACCGCGTTCATCGCAAGCATTTTGTTTGCTTGCAAAAAAGATGAAGGCCCCTCCCCTACCGCATTTACTTTCAAACTCTCTGTCAACAACGAGCTCAGCCCGTTGGGCTATCAATTCTCCGTGTTCCTCAGCAACGCGGAAGGCAAGGTGCTGGCTTACAAGGAAATACCCGGCAATGCCACCGAAACGCTGGAAGTGTCCGACGCAAGCCCTGACGACCGGCTTGACTGCACCGTGGTGAAAATCGAGACCCTCAACGCGCCTGGTTCGGGCGTGAAAGACACCTTCGTGACCCTGACCACTTACACCAACATCGGTCATGGCGAGACGCTGAACCTCCGCCAATTGCTCTATCAGCAAGTGACGGACTTGAACGTGACGTTCACGGGTGCCCAATCGGTTGACACCATTATCGTGTCCGAGGGGCTTACATTTTCCCGACCGCAACCTTCCAACAATTTTACAGGTCAATATCGCGTGTTGCACACCGGAAAAATTTGGCTGCGCATCAGGGTGAACGGCGAGCCGACGTGGCGGTTTGTCCTGTTCAATAACGTAAGCGGGCCTGTGTTCAACACCACGATTGATGCCAACCTGCTGTTCCCGATTTTTGCCGCTCCCGCCAAAATGTCTTTTCCCTTCACCGCCGCTTGGGAATATAAGGTGGACGGCGTGGTGGATACGGCTTCCTTGCGATTTCTCGCATTGGGCGATTTGCTGCGTGCGCCGGGCGGCGCGATACCCGTTTTTAGCGACGTGGATATTTTTGAGCCAATCACAAACGATGTGTTCAACCCCGGCCCAAAGCCTTACAACGGCTTTCGCGTGCGTGTGAGCGGCAGCGACAACACGCCCGGTGGATACACCTATTTCTGCGATTTTTTCGCTCCCAGCATCCCGGCCAATCTGCCCACTCCAACTTTCGACCTGTTGCCGACGGTGTTGGCCGATAATCGCTTGGTAGCCACTCAATGCGTGGGCAACTTCGATGTGTTGGTGTTTGCCCGTTCGCGCACCAGCACGCCAAACATCACTTGGGAGGTAAACACCGCCCCTGCAAATGGCGTGGTGATTTATCGGCTGCCCGACGTGCCGACAGGCCTCGGGACGGCTTTCCCCGCCCTGAGAAATTATGATTTCGGAGGCGTGGTGCGAGCGAGAGCCGAAGCCTATCAGACGCTGAACTACGACGGAGCCATCCGCCAAAAACTCTTGAACGCTGACCCGCTCTGGCAGGCCAAGGCGGGGTATCTGGGGCGAGAAGAGTTTCAATAAGGATGTCGGGTTAGAGGTTAGAGAGACCATCTGAAACAACCTCATTTGAAAACACCGCCGCCCTTCAACCCCGTCCGCCTCGCTTGGCCGGGCAAGCCCTTCAACTTTTTTTACCATGACAATACAAAACGCACAACAGAGAGTGGACGAATGGATTAACACCATCGGGGTTCGGTATTACGGCGAGCTGACCAATACCGCCATTTTGATGGAGGAAGTGGGTGAAGTGGCTCGACTGATGGCGCGGCTCTATGGCGAGCAGTCGTTCAAGACACCCGAACAAGCCGCTAGCGCCCACACGGATTTGGCCGATGAAATGGCCGACGTGTTGTTTGTGCTCATCTGTCTCGCCAACCAGACTAGCGTGGACTTGACAGAGGCGTTGAAGAAAAATTTGGAGAAAAAAACAGCCCGCGACGCAGCCCGCCATGCGGCCAACGAAAAGTTGCGTTGACTACATTCGTTCCACCACTCCCTTGCCCGTCAGCTGGCCTCCCTGCCAAAGTTGCCAAAAATAAATGCCTGCGGGAAGATGCCCAAGATGCAGCCTTGCCTGAGGGTCGGGCAAGGCAGCCCTGAACACGACGCGCCCCCAGTCATCCGCCAAAAGCCAATGAGCGGCCGCGTCCGGCACCCGCTTGGTGCGTATTGTCAGCCAATCGGAGAAAGGATTGGGAAAAATGCCATCGCCGTCGCCACAATCCACCGTTGGCTCCAAAAGCGGAATCACCCACACAATGCTGCACCCCAGAGCGTCGCTCAAAGTGCAGCGATAGGTGCCAGCCACTAAGCCAACGAGCGATTCCGTCGTGTCGCCCGTTTCCCAGAGCCATTGGAAAGGTGCCAGCCCAAGGGTGGGAGCCACTGTCAGCGCACCATCCGAATAGCCCGGGCAGGTAATAGGCTCTACCTGAACCGCGGCGCCCAATCTTCCCTCCTGCATAATGTGAACACTGTCTGTGGCGATACAGCCGTCGGCATCTGTCACCGTCAGCCGATAGGTGCCAGCCGCCAAACCCGTGCGCTCCGAGGCGATACTCCCGTCTTCCCATTCAAACACGAACGGCGCATCCCCAACGGCTGAAAGCACCGCGCTGCCGCCAGCGGTATCGCCGCAGACAAGTGGCTCTACCGCGGCAGAGAGCAAGGGCGCGGTTTTTTCGACGATTGAAATGGGCACCACCAAAGACGAGCCGCGAGCATCCGTGACGCTAAAATTGTAATTGCCAATGGGCAAATCATGGAGGTTTTGACCCATTGCTGCGTCTGACGACCACACGAAAGCGTATGGCTCGCAACCATCGGTCACGTCGAAGGTCACAGAGCCAACATCGTCGCCGGGACAAGGCAACTGGATTTGTGGCGGCGACGCGAGCGCGGGTGGGGGGCGCTCAAAAACGCCTATGTCCACGATGCCGCCTTGTATGCGGGGTTGGCCGTTGAGGTCGAAAGGAATAGCGGCGGCGGCGGTGTTGTCGCCTGCACCCACGAGGGGCGAGCAGGGCGAGAGCCTAAAATCGCCGATGCTTGCTTGCTGAAACATTGGCGTCACGCCCGTCAGGTTGCCGGGGCCAAAGGTCGCGTTGGAAAGCGGATTGACCAATGGGCCATTGAAGTAGCAGTGTTCGTAGTGGGGTTTCAGATAGCCCGGTATGGTGTAGGAGATGAGGGAGTCGTTGGAAAGCGTCACGCCCCGGTTGTTCGTGAAAATCGTGTTCTTGACAAATGCTTGCCCCGAATACCAGATAGTGGAATAGTCCGCTGCCGACACGTTGGAGTCGAAATGGCTGTTGAGCACGTTTAATACACCATCATAAGTGCCGAACATGAAGTCAAAAGCGTGGTTTTTTCGGAAAAGACAATTTTGCACATAGACGGTGTTCGACTCGTTTTCCCAAAAATTGAGCATTTTTTCATTCTGCTCAAAAATGCAATGCCGAATGAGGCATTCCTTGGGAAACAGGTGCAAAAGCGTGCTAAATGTTTGATTGTTTTTGATGAGCGAGTTGGACAGCGTGGCGTGTGTGTTGTTGCCAGCGACCATTGCCGAAAACACGCTACCCCTGTTGTTCAGAAAAGAGCAGCTGTCCACGATTATCCGGGTCTGTTCGGGGTTTGCCAATCCGCCCCCACTCACTACCAGCACGGACTGTTGGTGGGCCTTGAAGTGGCAATCGTGCAGTCGAACCGAACGTGCGTGCGTGCTGCTCAACACCATCACGGTGCCCATGTTGGTCCCGTTCTCTTCAAACGTGCAACGGTTTATCGCAACATTGCTCCCCGTGGTATTTTGGCCTCTAAAATAAACGGCGGAGGCGTTGTTGCTGACGTTTTTAGTGAACTGGCAGTTGCGCACCGAAAAAGTATCGGGGCCGCCCATGTCCCACAGATAAATCGCGCCACCTGCCTGGCTGTTCAGCGAAGCGTTGTTGAGAGCGCACCGGTTTTCAACAAACTGGCAATTTTCGATAACGGGGCCTTTGCCTGCCAGTGTTCTGCCCAAGCTGAAAATAGCCCCGCCATTCCCGCTGCCCGTGCGGTTTTTTTCAAAATAACATGATTGGATGCGGGTGGCATTGAACACGTCACTCAAGGCAACCGCGCCACCCGATTCGTTGGACTTATTGAACGAAAAACGGCACTCCACGAAACGGGTGTGCATCTGCGTGGCGGAGACATACACCGCGCCGCCGACACGGGCCTCGTTGCTGACAAACTCGCAATTTTCAAAAACGGAGTAATCCGCCCCCTGCGAGAATATCTGCACGGCACCGCCCGCGTCGGAAGCCCAGTTGAGTTGGAAGAGACAGTTTCGGATTCGCGCCGCCGACACCCCCGATGTGCTCGGCACCAGCACAAAAATGCCGCCGCCGTCGGCACCGTTGCCGCTGAGGTTGGCGTTGCCGTATCTGAACGTGAAGCCATCCACGACGGTGTTGCTGTCTGGGCTTTCCAAGGTCATGACGTGCAGCGAGTTGTCGGTGAAAAGCAGAAAGGAGCCGAGGTTGCCGCTTAGTTCGACCGGGTGCGCTTGCCAGTCGCGTTCGTCCAAGGCCGTCTCCGTGCCAGCAAAGCCCCCGAATAGGCGGACACCGTTTTTGACTTTGAAAGAGATGGTGCGGTCGGTGGTAGCGGTGGGGTAGTAGGTGCCTTCCGCTACCCAAATCGTGTCGCCATATTGGGCGAGCGATAGTGCCGATTGCAGGTCGGTGAAAGCATCGAACCACGAGGAGCCGTCGTCAAAGCCGGGTGCTTGCTCGCTGACGTAGATGCGTTTGCTTTGCGCGGAGACTTGCGAAACGAAAGCGATTAAGAGCAGGAGTAAAGATTTTTTCATGAGCGATTGAAATATCGGTATTAACAACCCAAAAGTACGGGCGCACGGCTGTTCAAAATTGTTATTGATTATCAATTTTGAGAAAATAACATCCGTCGGATAAATGTCATTTCGGATAAATGCAAGACTTTTACACCGCTTTGAAAATGCCGATCTTCCTATCGAGCTCGGCATTTTTGCATTTTTGTCACAATTGTCCACCTGCCGACGGGAGCGCCTCGCGTCGCCGCCTCGGCACAACAACAATTCAATTGTTTTTTCTTCAATGGGTAACTTGAAATACTCGCAGTACGACCCCGCCATTTTGCAGCGTCTTCCCGCCATTGTGAAAGCCTATCAACTCCCTGATTCAAAAAAGGCCACCATCCAAATCCTCAATTCTTTTTTGCCTTTTGTAGCTATATGGACGGCGATGTATCTGCTGCTCGACGTGTCTCTATGGCTCACGTTTTTGTTGGCAGCCGTCAATGCTTTCTTCCTCGTGCGGATTTTCATCATTCAGCACGACTGTGGGCACCAATCTTTTACGACCTCGCGCAAAGCCAACGATATCATCGGCGAAATTTGCAGCCTCATCAGCTTCATGCCCTATCGCTACTGGGCGAAAAGCCACAACTTCCACCACGGCCACAATGGCATCTTGTGGGAACACCGCGACATCGGCGACATCAACCTGCTGACGGTGAAGGAATTCAGGCAACTCAGCCGCTTGGAGAAAATACGCTATATCGTGTTCCGCAGCGCACCAGTATTGTTCGTCATCGGCCCGGTATGGTACCTACTCGTGCACAGCCGGATACCGTTGATCAACATGAAAGGCTGGGAACACGCCCGCCGCTCGCTGATGAAACACAACTTGCTGCTGCTGGCAGTGCATCTCGGCATTATCCTGTTATTGGGCTACGAGGCGTTCCTGCTCGTGCACCTGCCGATTCTGGTATTTTTTGCCATCATCGCCGTGTGGTTTTTCTATGTGCAACACCAACACGAGACCACCTACAAACAGTGGAAAGACAAGTGGGACTACATCCGCGCTGCCGTGCAAGGCAGCACTTACTACAAGCTGCCACGCCTTTTCCACTGGCTGACGGGCAACATAGGCTACCATCACATTCACCACCTCAATCCGTTGGTGCCCAACTACGAACTGGCGCGATGCCACCACGAGAACCCTATTCTCGACAAAGTGGCGAACAAAATCACCTTTTGGCAAAGCCTGCGCTGCATCTTCAACAAACTTTGGGACGAGGAGCAAGAGCGCATGATTTCGTTCCGCGAATACCTCAGGAGAAGAAAGTTGGAACGCAGGGGTTGAAGAGAGGTTGAAGGGCTTGACCGGGGCAAGCCCTTCAATCCATTTGAATTCTGGCTCGTCAAACCGCCTTATTTCCCCAACCTTCCTACCTTGCGGCTGTTTCAATTTTTTTGAAAATTAAAAACACCGTCCCGCCAGCCGTGTCGCTGCCGCAACCGTCCGAACCCATGTCTCTGGAAGCCATAAAAAAGCCGATAGTCGCCGAATTGGACATCTTTGAGAGTCGCTTCCGAGATGCAATGCGCAGCAACGTCCCCTTGCTCGACAAAATCACTTGGTATATCGTGCAGCGTAAGGGCAAGCAGGTGCGACCCATGCTCGTCTTGCTCAGCGCCCGACTTTTTGGCCCTATCAATGAGGCTTCCTACACGGCTGCCTCGCTAGTGGAGCTCTTGCACACGGCGACCTTGGTGCACGATGACGTGGTGGACGATTCCAACGAGCGCCGGGGTTTTTTTTCCATCAATGCGCTTTGGAAAAACAAAGTGGCGGTCTTGGTCGGTGATTTTTTGTTGTCGCAAGGCTTGCTGCTATCGGTCAAAAACCAGCAGTATAGAATGTTGGAAATCGTCAGCCGTGCGGTGAAGGAAATGGCAGAGGGTGAATTGCTGCAAATGGAAAAGGCTCGCCGGCTCGACATCAAGGAAGAAATCTACCACGACATCATACGCCAAAAAACGGCTTCGCTCATAGCGGCAGCTTGCTGCGCTGGCTCCGTGAGCACTGCGCCGAGTGAGGAAGCGATTCAGCTCATGTGGCTTTTTGGCGAAAAAACAGGCATGGCTTTCCAAATCCGCGACGACCTGTTCGACTTCGGCGACGAAGACGTGGGCAAGCCGCTTGGCATTGATATCAAGGAGAAAAAAATGACGCTGCCGCTCATTTACACTTTGGCCAATGCCGACCGCGCCACGCGCCGTTTCATCATGAATATCGTGAAAAACGAGAGCCACAAGGCTGAGCGAGTGGCCGAGGTCATTCGACTGGTGCGCCAAAGCGGGGGCATTCAATATGCGCAGGAGGCCATGTACCGCTACCGCCGAGAGGCTTTCGATTTGCTCGACAATGTGCCAGAAAGCCCCGCTCGACAGTCGCTCAAGGATTTGCTGATGTATGTGACGGAGCGGAAGCGATAGCAAGCCCTGCCTCTGGGCGGCGTGCTGGCCTCACATCTTGGGCGAGCCGAAAAAGACGGTCAGGAAAATCAACGCCATTTTCATGGACTGGGATATTTCCTCATTGAGCGCGTCTTGTATGCCCCAATCGCGAGGGTCGCGCTCGGTGTAGGTGTAGAGATAAAAGCTGCCTCGTTTGGAGTCGTCCACCCGCCATTCGTCAAACTGGTTTTTCCATTTGCTCTTCAAATCGAGTGCGATGGAGTTGTTGGTCACGCGCCACTCCGTCAGGTCGTTCGACCAAATGGCTCGCATCGTCACCACGTTGCCGGTATAGCTGCGCAGTTCCCATTGAGAGAGGTCGTCTTTCCATTTTTGGCGGATGGTGCCACTTTCCTCTCCGAGCTCGTAGTTCCATTCGGAAAAATCTTCTCGGACATTGAGCCAGCGCAGTTTGAGTTCGCCATAGAGTGTTTCTTCCGGCGGTTCGGAGTCGTCTTCGTCGTCGGGTTGTTGCCCGGTGGTGTCGCGCGGCATGATGGCGTATATTTCCCACTCCACAAACGAGTCGCTCCATCTTGTGCTGACACTGGAGAGCGTTTGCGCTTGCATAGAGCAAGCGAGCAGGAAGAGGCCGAAAATGAAAAATCGTTGGCGCATGACAGGACGACGGGAGTGGCTCAAAAAGGCAGGTCTTCCATGTTGCCGGCCGAAGGCGGCGTGTCGGTGTAGTTGGGGAAGGGGTCGTTGGGAAAGTTCTCGTCGGTGGCGGCTTTGTTGTTGTCTGTGTCGCCACCGGCGCCTTCGATGCGCCAAGCATTGAGGTTGGTGAGGTACTTTCCGTTCCATTCGCGCCCGCGCAGGTCAAAATGCACTTTCACGCGGTCGCCTTCCCGAAAGCTGTCGAGCAGGCCACAGCGTTCTTGTACTGCCTGAAATTTGATGAGCTGTGGGTAGTTGCCATCAGGCACTTCGAGCACAAACTCGCGTGCCGAGAAACTGGCCGATTTCTGCTCGGTCGGGAAGATGCGATGGAGCTTGCCTTCTACTTCAAAAGCCATTGTATTGCGTTTTTTTGTTCTTGTCGTTTTTTTACTGTTGGGCCTTTAGCTTGAACATCTGCTCGTAGTAGCCGGGGCGGTTGGGCGTGACGACGTAGTCGAATTTTTTAGCCACCACGGTGCGTTGAAGCGGAGCGTAAAGATAGATTTCCGGTATTTCCTCATTGATGATTTCTTGGGCTTTTATGTAAAGCGCGTTGCGGGCGGCTTCGTTCTCGGTGGTGCGTATGGCTACAATCACGCTGTCCGCCTTGGTGAAGCCCGTGCGATTGTCGCCTTTGGGGGCGAGGTTGGCCGAATGGTAGGTCTGATAGAGCTCCACCAAACCGGGGTGGAGCGCGGCACCGTACATGGCCACCTCAAAGTTGCCTTGTCGGGTGTCCGTCTGCAATTTGTCAATGTCCACGCCCACGACGACGATTTTGATGCCTGCGCGTTGGGCGGTTTCCTCAATGCTCTGAGCCACCAGTTCGTTCACCTTTGCTTTTGTGAGCGCCATCAATTCGAGTTTGAGGTCTGTTTTTTTGCCTTGAATGACTTTGTCCACGATACCGTTGCCATCGGTGTCCTGCCAACCGGCTTCGGCCAGCAAGGTCTTGGCCTTGTCTATGTTAAACTCTCGGAGCGGCAGGTTTTTGGCGTAAAACGTTTTGGCCGGATTGATGGGGCTGACGATGCGCTGCGCAAGCCCTTGCATCACGTTGTTGATGAGATAGTCGTAGTCAATGGCATGAGCGAGGGCTTCCCGCACGCGCTTGTCCTGCACTTTGGGGTTGCGCAGGTTGAAAGCGAGCCGATTGTACTGTGTGGCGCCGATGCTCAGGAAATCATACTTGGCTTCGAGGGCAGGGTTTTGCTTCATTTCGAGGAATTTGGCTGGCGTGACCTGCACCGCCACGTCGAGCGCGTCGGTCAAAAACAGGTTCTCCACCGCTGCTTCGTCCTGCACGATTTTGTAAACCAATTTGGTGGGATAGGCCGCCAGCAGCGGTATCCGCTGCGCCACTGCGTCGCCCCACCAGTTTTCTTTTTTTATCAATACCGCGCCTTGGTCGCCGTCGGTGCTTTCGAGCCGATAGGGGCCGCTACCAGTCACGAAGTTTTTGTCGTTGACAAACTTTGGGTCCTGAAATGCTTTGGCAAACGCCTGTGCCGAAGGGTTGGCGGCCAGCTCGGCGGCCTTGCTTTTGTCCAAAAAATCGGAGAGCGGAATGTTTGCCAGCAGGTTGTCGGGGTCGTAGTTGTAGGCAGGCATAATCGGCACCCCGCACATGCTTTCCATCATCAGCATATAGTATTGGCTGAAATAGGCAGTGAATTTTTTGGGATTGGCCGCGTCCACCTCCACCCCTTTGAGGTATTCAAAATAACCCCGATAGACCTCCGTCGGCAAGCCGGGGTGCATGATGATTTTCAGGGAAAAAACCACGTCGTGGCCGGTCACTGGCGAGCCGTTGTCCCATTTGGCTTCGTCAAGTATTTCAAAATCGTAGGCCAGTGCGCCAGCATAAGCGCCTTCGCTGACGGTGCGTTTGGTGGGTAATTGTTTGACGAGCATGGGCTTGAACTCTAATGTCAGGGGGTCAAGCTCACCCAATGAGTGGAAAATGCGTTGCGCCACATAACGCGAATAGCCCGTGGCGGGCAGGTAGGGGTTGAGTGTGGTGGCCGCTGCTTCCATGCGGACGTTGACGGTGGCATTGGCGACTGTGGTTGTTTTCGGGTCGCTTTTGCAAGAGAAAAGTAGGAGGATGGCAACTGCCGCGACGATGCCCGCCGCGCTGCGGTGAAGGGGAAAAAGATTTTTCATGGAAATGCTGATGAGAGATTGTTCGAGAAAGATTAACTCAGATGAAAAACGGGGTAAAAGTAAGGGAATGTCGGAAGCCGAACAAGGGTGTCTGGTAGATGGCTCTTCCACACACTGCTGGACATTTTCAAATTTGCCACGAAGCCACAAAGACGCAATGCAAAATACGCATTGATTTGCCGCATTTTGTGGCTTTGTGTCTTTGCAGCACAAAAATAATGTCTAGTAGCGGTGGCCCTTCACACGAAGCGGTCTTTCCATTCTGGGCGCGGGAGCATGCATTCCTCGCGGCGGCCAAACCACCGATAGCGGTTGCGGGCCACCCAATCGTACACGGCGTTGCGAATGGGCCTGGGCACTATCTTGAACGCGAACAGCAAAGCCCACACGCCGCCCAAGCGACGCACGATTTCTAGTGGGGCATCGGAACGTGTGAAGATGCGCTCACCATCCACCAGCACGACGGTGTCGAAATTTTTGTCGGACAGGCCAAATCGGCGCAACAAGGCCTGGCCCGTTTCGGATTGGAGGGCCGCAAATTTGAACACGGCTTTATGGTCGCGCAGGAGTACCCATTGCACCGATGCGTTGCAGAGGTTGCACACACCGTCGAACAACAAGATGGGAGTGGAGGTGTCAGAGTGTGTCAACGAGATGATTTTTTATTTGTAATCCAAAATGTTGAGGCGCGTTGGGCAAAATTCGGCATCGTGCGGGTCGTTGGAGGCGATGACGACGAGGCGGTTGGCGGCGAAGTCGGCTACCAATTGTTTGTACCATTCGATGCCTTGGGTGTCGAGATTGGTGGCTGGCTCGTCCAGCAATAGCGTGGGTGTGTCGGAGCAGATGGCAAGGGCCAGTTTGACGCGCTGCTTCATGCCGGAGGAGAAAAAACGGATTTCTTTGGTGCGGGAGCGGGGCAAGGCAAGTATTTCGTAGAGTTTGGCGGGCGAAAAACCCGGCAACAATGGTTTCAAACCTGCGTGGAATGTCAGCGCTTCTTCCAAAGTGAACTCTTCGATGAGCTCGATGTAGGGTGCCGCATAGCTGATGTGGCGATAGATGCCATCCGGTTCGACTTTCCCCTTTGGATTTTCAAACAACACGGAGCCTTTCGAGAGCGACAAATGGCCGGACAGCACTTTCAGCAAAGTAGATTTGCCAGAACCGTTTGGGCCGAGCACGGCATAACGATGACCTTTTTCAAAAGAAAAACTTAGTCCCTTGAATATCCAATCGAGGCGATAGCGTTTCCCCGCGTTTTGAAGTCGGATAGTCATGTCATTAAAGTACCGGCTCGGCCATCACTTTTCCCGGGTTGCCGATGGTGCGGAAGCCTTTCATCAATCCGCGTTTGGAGCTATGGGCAAAGCGCAGAATGAAGTCGCGATAGTTGGATGGCTCTATTTCTTCCTCGATGATTTTCAGTGCTTTGCGGATGCTGAGCCCTTGCACGAAAAGGACCCGGTAGATGTTCTCGATGTGGTGTATTTCGTCGTAGCTGAAGTCGCGTCGCCGAAGCCCTATCGAATTGACACCGGCATAGGAGAGGGGTTCGCGGGCAGCGGTGACGAAGGGCGGCACGTCTTTGCGGACGAGCGAGCCGCCGCCTACCATGGCTTGGTCGCCGATGCGCACGAATTGATGCACGGCGGCCATGCCGCCTAGGGTGGCCCATTCCCCGATTTCGATATGCCCTGCAAGCGTGACGTTGTTGGCCAGTATGCAGTTGTTGCCAATGAAGCAATCGTGCGCGACATGGACGTAGGCCATGAGCAGGCAATTTTCGCCGATGACAGTCCTGCCGCCGAATTTGCGGTTGCCGCGATTGAGTGTGCAATGCTCGCGGATGACGGAGCCATGCCCGATTTCGAGCGTGGTCGGCTCCTCAAGCAACACTTTCGTCTGAGGGGCGGCGCTGATGGATGCTCCGGGGAAGATGTGGCAACCCTCTCCGATGCGGGCGCCGTTGAAAATGTTGACGTTGGCCTCAATGCGGCAGTTGTCACCTATCACGACATCTTTTTCAATGACGGTGAAGGGGCCAATGGTGACGTTTTTGCCAATTTTTGCTTCGCGGTGAATGTCTCGCAAGCCGTTTGAATAATTCATTGAAAAAGAATGGGTTGAAGCTTTTCATTTCGCTCAGCCTCCATTGCCACCGTGCTCCTTATTCTTGCGAATGATTTGCGCGGTCAGTTCGCCTTCCGAGACGATTTTGCTGCCGACATAAGCAGTGCCCTGCATGTGCACTATGCCACGGCGGATGGGTTCGAGCAGTTCCATTTTAAGGATTAAAGTGTCGCCGGGGACGACTTTGGCTTTGAACTTGGTGTTGTCAATTTTCAGGAAATAAGTATCCCAATTGCCCGGGTCAGTCACGGTGTTCAGCGCGAGAATGCCGCCCGTTTGGGCCATGGCCTCTATTTGCAACACACCGGGGAACACCGGATTGTCGGGGAAATGGCCTTGAAAAAAGGCCTCGTTCATTGTCACATTTTTCACGCCCACTACATGATGGTCGCTCATCTCTATCACTTTGTCCACCAGCAAAAACGGATAGCGGTGGGGCAACATTTTGGAGATGTGCATCACATCGTAAATCGGTTCTTTGTCAGGGTCGTATTTCGGGATGCCGAGCAAGCGGCGTTTTTCCACCAGATGTTTTTTGAGGATTTTGGCAAACTCGACGTTGGCCGTGTGACCGGGTTTGGTGGCAACTATCTTGCCCCGAATGGGTTTGCCAATGAGCGCCAAGTCCCCGATGACATCCAATAGCTTGTGCCGGGCAGGCTCGTTCTGAAAATGCAGTTTCACCGTGTTCAGCACGCCTTCCGAATCCACCTTCACGCTCTGTTTGCCTAATTTTCGGGCCAGCTCATCCAGTTCCGTCTGCTCCATTTTGCGGTCAGCTATAACGATGGCATTGTCCAAATCGCCGCCTTTGATGAGGCCCATTTGCAACAATTTTTCCAGCTCATGCACAAACACAAAAGTGCGGCAAGGCGCAATGTCCATCACATAGTCGTCCAAATTATGAAGCGCGGCGAATTGTTGCCCCAATACCTTTGAATTGAAATCAATCATCACGGTTGCCTCAAAATTGTCTGAGGGCAAGGCCAGCAGCTCAGTTCCCGTCAGTTCGTCCTTGT
Source organism: Saprospiraceae bacterium (assembly GCA_026129545.1). Classification (NCBI taxonomy): domain Bacteria; kingdom Pseudomonadati; phylum Bacteroidota; class Saprospiria; order Saprospirales; family Saprospiraceae; species Saprospiraceae bacterium. The sequence goes on along the minus strand of JAHCHX010000004.1, from coordinate 14,216 downwards.
AAGCGATGGGTTCCGTCACCACAAAATACTCGCGTTCGGCATCCAAGTCGGCACGTCCGGCCTCGCGCAGCGCCTCCACGAACGGCATCGAAGTGCCGTCCATGATTGGGAGCTCTGGCCCGTCAATTTCCATCAGCACGTTGTCAATCTGCAAGCCGGTCAGCGCGGACAGCACATGCTCCACCGTAGCCACCTGCGCCTCGCCGTTGCGCAGGGAGGTGCCGCGATTGGTCGAAAAAACCAATTTCACATCTGCTGGAATCACGGGTTGTTCCGGCAAATCAACGCGCTGAAAACGATAGCCGTGATTGGCTGTCGCGGGTTTGAAAGTCAGCGTCACCGACTTGCCTGTGTGCAACCCCACACCCTTGACCGACACAGGATTCTGAATCGTGATTTGTCTCATACAGTTAGGGCAAAAATTTCAACGTGCAAAAGTACGTCACACCGCCTGAATGAAGTGTATGCACTGACGATTATCATGGCATTAACATCCGTTTGGGGAGAAAAAAGCAGCAATTGCACAAACATTATTCGGATTGAGGGGGAAACAAGCCGGCTTAGCGGAATTTTTGCAAACAATCACTTGGCCTCGTAGGGCACTCTCGCCACGATGGAACGTCCCAGCGTCACCTCATCGGCATACTCCAAATCGCCCCCAAACGACACCCCTCGTGCGATGGCACTCACTTGCACGCCCAAAGGACGCAACTTTTTCGAGATATAATAGATGGTGGTTTCGCCTTCGATGGTTGGGCTAATGGCCATGATGACTTCGCGGATTTCGCCCTGTTTCACCCGTTCTTCCAGCGTTTCGATGTGCAAATCACTTGGCCCGATGCCCTCGATGGGCGAAATGACCCCGCCCAAGACGTGATAAAGCCCCCGATATTGGCTGGTCTCCTCGATGGCCATTAGGTCGCGAATGCTCTCCACCACGCACACCAACGAGTGGTCGCGCCGAGCATCGGCGCAAATTTGGCACCTCTCCGAATCCGCCAGATTGTGGCAAACGCGACACTCGCGGATGCCCTCGCGCATGGCCGTCAGGGCGGCGGTGAACTGCTCTGTGGTGCTTTTGTCTTGCTTCAGCAGGTGCAACACCAAGCGCAAAGCGGATTTGCGCCCAATGCCGGGCAGCGAGGCAAAGGCTTCAACGGCTTTTTCGATGAGTTTGGAGGAAAAAGTCATGCGCGAAAAAATTCGGGCAAAAGTAGAGACTTCGCGTGGGTCGAATCGGATAAATCTACGAATCAACGAAATAGGCTTGTGGCTGTGCCCGGCAATTCGACCACGAAGCGGGTGCCCTCCCCTTCCACACTTTCCACCCGGATGGTGCCACCGTGTTGGCGCACCACGTTGGCGACATAGCTCAGCCCCAGCCCGTGTCCTTTCACGGTGTGGACATTGCCCGCTGGCACGCGGAAGAATTTTTCAAACACCTTCGACTGGTATGCCGGCGCGATGCCGATTCCATGGTCCTGCACCGTCAGCCTTACTTTGTCGTTGGGCAGCGGGGCAAGCGACACCTGCACCTTCGGCGCGTTTGCCCCGCTGTATTTCAGCGCGTTGTCCACAAGGTTGAACACCACGCTGGTGAGGTGTAGCTTGTCTCCGTGCACCGTAGGCAACTGTTCGGGCGCCTCAAAAGTGATGGTGCCTCCGACACTTTCGGCTTGCAGTTTCATCGCGTTGAGCACTTGGCTTGTCAGCTCGGCAAGGTGGAGCGGCTCCGATTGCAGGCGCGGCTGTTTTTCCTCAAACATGGAAAGTCGCAGCACCTTGTCCACCAAAAGCGTGAGGCGTTCGAGCTCGAGTTTGGAAATGTCGAGATACTCACGCGCTTGCTCAGGCTTTTGCAGCACATCGAAGTCGCTCAGCGCCTCGAGCGCCACGCCGACGGTGGTGATGGGGGTTTTCAACTCATGCGTGATGTTGCCGATGAAGTCGTTTTTGAGCGCCGTGAGCCTTTCTTGCTGGCGCAAACTTTTGTAAATCAGCCCAAAAGCCGCCGAAGTGATGCCGAATAAAAGTAACGAGAACAAGAAATGGGGCACTATTTTTCGAGCCAAAAAACCTCGGTAGGCGGGGAATTCGGCAGCGTAGAAACGCTGGGTCAGCACGCCCGAAAAAGCGGGTTCGGTGCGTATGCAGGCGTTGGAGGAAGAATCGGGCTGCCCGGCATGGAGCAGCCGGAAGGCCAAGGGGATGCCCGCCTTTGCGAGCGCCGCTTGGTAAGCCGTCCGAAGCGAATCGAACGGAATCGTATCTTTCGCAACGGTAAACAAGAACTTGCTCGGCCCTTCCTTGTGGAAGTGCGGGATGCCTGCAATCAGCCTGTCGAAGCGCGGTTCGCCTTCGGAAAGGTTCTCGTCGGTCGCCACCATGATTTGCACCCGCTCAAATTTTATTGAATCGGGGCGCAGGTGTTCGGCACCAGGTTTAATTGAAATAATAGCGTGGGCATCTTGTTTGATTTCCCACTGCTTCATCATGGGCGGCGCGGGAAAAGGCGGCGCGGGGAAACTGTCGGGGTTGAGCCCTTCTCGCACCATGTTGCGCCGCACGAGCGAATCCTGCAAGGCCGTCATTGTTTTTTGGAAAATATAGTCCGTCTCCTGCCGCAGCGCGTCGCGTTGTTCGAGCCATACTTTTTGCAGCCAAAAAAACTGAAACAGCACCAGCAACGCCAAACTGCTGAAGATGAGCCAAAGGAATCGGTGATGTTTTTGAAAAACGGACATGATAGCACAAAAGTAGTGGGTTCCGATGGGTCGGCGCACAGCGATTAACCTTAATTAACCTTATATCAAGGTCAGTTAACGTGTCGGCGCATCGACACGTCCTACCTTTGTCCCGTCAACATTCAAGATTAAATTACGCTATGAAAATCAACACTTTACTGCTCCATCTTGCCCTTTTTATTCCCGCTTTTGCCTTTTCGCAACAAAATGAAGGCATTGTCTTGTTCGAGGAAAAAGTCAACATTCACCGCACCTTGCCGCCGGATGCGGAGGACATGAAGGCCATGATTCCTGAGTACAGGATTCACAAATCCGAGTTGCTTTTCAACGCCACGGAAAGCCTCTATCGCAATGTCGAGGAAGACGACGACGAGCCAATGGGCGGCGGGGGCGGCATGGTGTTGCGCGTTCAGCGCCCGGAGGCGACTTCTTATCGCAATTTCAAAACGCAGCGCAAAGCGGACTACCGCGAGTTTTTCGGGAAAAACTACCTCATAGAGGACTCACTCGTGTCAGCCAACTGGAAACTGACGCTCGAAACAAAAGAAATACTCGGCTACAGCTGCATGAAAGCCATCACGACCGACACAGTGCGCAAGCGGGAGATTGTGGCTTGGTTTGCCGACGCGCTTCCGCTCGCTGCTGGTCCAGCGCAGTTTGGCCAACTGCCCGGCATGATTCTCGAGATTGACATCAACAACGGCGAGACCATCATCGCGGCGCAAAAAATTGATTTCAAAAAATTGAAAAAAGGCGATTTGACCCCGCCCAAAAAAGGCGAGAAAATAACGGAGGCGGCGTTCCAAAAGTTGGTGGAAGAGCGGCTGCGCGAAAATGGGGGCAGGCCCATGCGCATCATTCGCAATTGACGACGGGCATCGCTGTTCAGCGCCGCATCATCCACTGCCCGAATGTCTGTTCCACTGCCGGGCCGTCCCAATCGTTCTCGATGTCGTCCAACGCTAAAATTTTTTCAAAAAGCCTATTCTGCGCGTCGTCTTCCAACAGAGCGGTGCGATAGGGTGTGTTGCTAAATGTTACCATCGAATAGACTGGCAAAAAATCGGGATGCCGCTCATGGAGATGAGCGGCTATTTTTTTGCGCAACAAAAACTTCGGGTCGGCCACCAAATCGCGCATCTCGATGAAGTTGCGCTGTGCCAATTCCGCTATGGCGTCTCCGTCCGCCTTGCGCTGGCGAGCAAACTGGGGGATGATGCGCGACCAGTCGCCCTGAAAGGTGTCAATCATCGCATCGAGGATGGTGCAATCCTCAAAGCCCGCGTTCATGCCCTGCCCATAGAACGGCACGATGGCATGGGCGGCGTCGCCGATGAGCAGGATGCGTTGTTGCCACTGCCACGGGGCACATTTCACCGTCACGAGCGAGGAGGTGGGGTTTTGCCAAAAATCTTGCACCAGCGTGGGCATGAGCGACACCGCGTCAGGGAAGTATTTTTGGAAAAAAGCGAGCACGTCGGCATCGGTTTTTATGTTGGCAAACGATGTGTCGCCCTCGAACGGCAAAAACAGGGTGCAGGTGAAGCTGCCATCGGCGTTGGGCAAGGCGATGACCATAAAGTTGCCACGCGGCCAGATGTGCAAGGCGGCGGGATTGAGCCGATGGGTGCCGTCGGCATGAGGCGGGATGGTCAGTTCCTTGTAGCCGTGTTCGAGGTAAAATTGCGTGTAGTCGAATCGGTCGGTGCGCTGCAAGGCATAGCGCACGGCGCTGAACGCGCCATCGGCTGCGAAAATGAGCGGCGCTTCCACTGTTTTCATTTGCTTGGTTTTCAGGTCTTCAAACGTGATGAAGGGTTTTTCCAAATCCACGTCGGCGCAGCGGTGGTCGAAGAAAAACCGCACGTTGGGAAAAGCATCGGCGATGTTGAGCAATTCAAGGTTCAAGCCCCCGCGCGACACGGAATAGATGGCCTGACCTTCTTTGCCGTATGGCTGGAAAGTGGTTTCGCCAGCGATGGAGTGCATCATTCGGCCCGGCATGGCAATGGCGACTTTTTCGATTTTCTCGCGGATGCCCGCCTTTTCCACCGCCTTCCAGCCGCGCTCGCTCATGGCGAGATTGATGGAGCGCCCGCCAAAGTATCCTGCGGCTCGCATATCCGAGCGGCGCTCATATACTTCCACCTGATAGCCGCGCCGAGCAAGAAAAACCGCCCAAAGTGAGCCGACGAGACCCGCGCCCACGACGATGGCTTTTTGTTGAGATGTGTTTGGGTTTGTCATTTTTGTACCTTTTGTGTTGTCGCAATGGTGGCTTCCAAAATTGCCGCAGCAAAAGAAAAAAAACTTCCCGTTCGACCTGTATCTTTTTCTAATCTTGCCCCTCAAACGAAATCACCGACATCCCTTCCATGAGCTCAACATCCACCCAGCGCAACCCCTACCTCCTGCCTTTTGCCCTCGTGTGCAGCCTTTTTTTCCTTTGGGGCATCGCCAACAGCTTGAACGGTTCTTTGGTCAAACAGTTTCAAACGGCGCTCGACCTCAATCGGGGTCAAGCGGGTATCGTGGATTCGGCCTTTTATTTGGGCTACTTCATTTTTGCCATCCCAGCGGGCATTTTCATGCGCAGATTCGGCTACAAGCGCGGCATATTGGCTGGCTTGCTGCTCTACGCCGCCGGTGCTTTGTTGTTTTATCCGGCGGCAGGGCTGCGCGTCTATGCTTTTTTCTTGTTCGCTCTGTTCACCATCGCCAGCGGTCTGGCCTTTTTGGAAACGGCGGCCAACTTGTATGTGACCGTGCTCGGCGACAAAAAGGAGGCGGAGTGGCGCATCAATTTCGCCCAATCCTTCAATGGCATCAGCATCATACTCGGCCCTGCCATTGGCAGTTTTTTCATCTTTTCTGGTACAGACTATTCGCGTGAGGAATTGGCAGCCATGCCCTTCGAGCAATCGGAGGCGATACGCATTGCCGAGGCGCTGGCCACTCGCGGCCCCTATCTCGCCATCGCCGCGTTGGTGCTGTTCGTGGCCTTTCTCTTTTGGCGCACCAAGATGCCCGAGGTGGGCCGCGAAGAGGAACAGACTTTGGGCAAAAAGGCTTCCGTTGGCGATTTGCTGCGGCATCGGCACTTGGTGTTGGGCGTGTTGGCTCAGTTTGCCAATGTGGGCGCCCAAGTGACGCTGTGGAGCTATTTTGTTGATTTGAAAATGGGTTTTTCCAACGAAACACATCTCGGCGTGGTGCAGTCCATCTATCCGTTTGAAGGCAAGACGATGAAGCAAATCGCTGGTTTTCACGCCTCTTTCGCCATGATTCTCTTCATGCTAGGGCGTTTCCTCGGCACTTGGCTGATGAGCCGTTATGAAGCGCGCCGGGTGCTCGTGTGGTACAGCATCGGGGCAGTGGGCTTGGTGGTAATGGCCTATTTCACGGGCGGCTTGGTGGCTGTGATATGCCTCATGTTGACCTATTTCTGCCAGAGCATCATGTTCCCCACCATTTTTGCCCTGGCGACCAAAGGGCTGCCGCCTGCCGAGGGCAAACTGGCTTCCTCGCTGGTCATCATGGCCATTGTGGGCGGTGCCATACTGCCGCCATTGGGCGGATGGTTGTCGCATTTTGAGTTGAAATATCTCCTGTTAGTGCCGTTGGTCTGTTTTGTCTTTGTGGTGTGGTATGTGGTGCGGGGGTATGCGGTGCGGGGCGTGGCCGATATTCCTTAAAAAATGCTTCCAAACTTTAGACACGCGTCCCCTGCCTGACACGCACTGTCGGGTAGGGGATGCCTGTGCGCAAGTTTTGAAAGGCTGGCCCCGAACATCGCGCGATGGAATTTTTGTGAAGCAAAACAATGCCCATTCCCTGCATACTTTCTTGGAGACAGCGGGCAAGGTTTGTTCGGTTTTGCTCGACGGTTTTGAAATAGATATTCAGCCGCTTTTTGCGTGAGCGATGAAAAACTCATTGCTTTGCGCCATGAAAAACATATCGCTGTCTCTTCTCCTACTGTTTTTTGCGCTTTGCTCTTTTGCCCAAAAAGGTGCCGACAAAGACGCTTGGATGCTCCAATCCATTGTCAAATTGGATGATTACAACCCTATTCTGGAGCCGGACGAGCGCTCACAGTTTTTTTGCCCGGTGCGCAAACGAACGGTGCAATGGGAAGAAAAAAACGTGCTCAACCCCGCCGCTGTCGTGAAAGACGGTTGGGTGTGGCTGCTCTATCGCGCGGAGGACGCGACCAACCCCGACCGCAGCACTTCGCGCATCGGGTTGGCCAAAAGCCGCGATGGCTTGCAGTTTCGCAAAACGCCCATCCCGGTGCTGGCACCTGATATTGACACCCTCAATGCTTTGGAGTGGGAAGGTGGCTGCGAAGACCCCCGCGTCGTGAAGCGCGACGACACTACTTTCGTCATGACCTACACGGCCTACGACGGCAAAACCGCTCGCCTCTGTGTCGCCTCTTCCCGCGATTTGGTGGTTTGGAAAAAACACGGCCTCGCCTTTGCCGATGCCAAATACCGCGACATCTGGTCTAAATCGGGCGCTATCGTGTGCGCACAAGCAGGCAGCGACATCGTGGCCAAAAAAATAAAAGGGAAGTACGTCATGTATTGGGGCGACACCGATATTTTCACGGCCACCTCGGACGACCTGATTTCGTGGAAACCGACGACGGACAAAAAGGGCAATCTCGTCGCAGCCCTCAAACCGCGCCCCGGCTTTTTCGATAGCAAATTGGTGGAACCCGGACCCTTTGCCCTTTCTCGCAAAGAAGGCATCCTACTGCTCTACAACAGCGCCAACGATGCCTCCATAGGTGACAAGTCGCTCCCCAACATGGCGTATGCCGTCGGTCAGGCACTTTTCTCCGAGACAAAACCGGAGAAACTCATCGCCCGTGCCGACCGCCATTTTTTGCACCCGGAGCGCGATTTTGAAAAGACGGGGCAGGTGAACAATGTCTGCTTCTTGGAGGGCATGGTGTGGCACAATGGGCGTTGGCTGCTTTACTACGGCACGGCGGACTCAATGATTGGGGTGGCCGAGTGCAAAGAGTGAGGAGCGGATGGTGTGGGTGCCGCCTTCAATCCGGGAAAAAGGTGTCGTAAGGGTTGTCGGGCTTGGTTTTGGGCGGAGGCGGAGTGCTGCCATTGGGGGCGCTCCTACTTTCTTTTCCGCTCGTGCGTTTTTCGATGTTGGCTTGTCCAGGCTCTTTTTCTGGCAATTCGAGCGGCTCCATCGGTTCTTCCGCATATTCGCGAGCTTTGGGCATACTCTCTATTTCCTCGAATTCGGTGAACTCCTCGTTTGCGCCGCCCTCAAACTCGCGCTGCATTTTCTCCAATTTGTTGTAACCCAAGGCTTTTATGAACAAATAGAACACAAACACAGGAAACAGCAACACCGCTAAGGCAGCAGCGAGCAAGCCGCCCACCGGGTTGCGCTCCATCATTTTGAGCCAGTTTTTCAAGGTGTCCAATACTGCCCGCCAGTTGATGACGAGGGCCAGCACGAATAAAACGGGTGCAGCCCAATAGAGCAACTTGAACAGCCCTTTTAGAATGAAGAAAGCGGCTATCATCCCGATAACGCCAAATATAAGACAGCCGATGCCCCCTCCCGCGCTTAAGCGGCCAGTGCGATAACCCCGACCTGATGAGTAGATGAACATAGTCTTGCAAGTTTGGAATAGAGTGTCAAAGTTGCGTCTCTCCCATTTGCAAAATGACGGAAAATTCGTCGAACGAAACAGGCATTACCGACAAACGGGCATTGCGCACCAACAAAAGCTGCTGTAGCGCCGGATGCTTTTTGATTTCAGACAGGAGCACGGGGCGAGCCAACTGTTTCACCGGGGCCAAATCCACCGCCGACCAGTCGCCTTTTTCCGCCGTCGGGTCTGGGTAGTGTTCTTTCACCACCTTGGCGATGCCGACGACTTCGAGACCGATATTGGAATGGTAATAGAGGCAAAGGTCGCCCGTTTTCATAGCACGCAGGTTGTTGCGAGCTTGGTAGTTGCGCACCCCATCCCAGCGGGTTTTGCCATCGGTGGCGAGCTGCTCAAAGCTGTAAACGTCGGGTTCGGACTTGACGAGCCAGTATTGCATGGTTTTCTTTGTTGAAAAAATCGAAAAAACTTAGGCAGCCCCAAGCGTGAAAGACTCGGTTGACAGGCTTATAGGTTTTTGACAGGATTTACAGGATTTTTAGCGGTGAAGCCACTCCTTCTATCCTGTAAATCTTGTAAATCCTGTCAAAAATTCAATGTCTGCTGTCCTTCCTAAGTCTTTACGTTTTTTATACCTCGCGCCGCCAAGTTTTCAGCATCGTCTAGGGTAACGTTTACTAAACTTTTGAAGTTTAGTAAACGTGATATCATCCTTCCAACCATGCTGAAAACTTGGCGGCGCGAGGTATAACGTGAGTTCGGAGTTAACACTTTTGAAAATCCAGCGACGGTGCCCTGAAACACATTCCGGGGCGCTGCCCCTGCCTGAGTGGTCACAAAAATTCAAATGCCGCAAACGTTTGATTTCCATAAAGTCATTTTAGCACCTCAAAGAGGTGAAAAGTTGATAAAAATCGGGAATCAGTCGGCGATGCTCGCTTTGTCGGGTTCTGAGGTGTCATCCCGGAAGCATGGAGGGGTGACATCTCAAAAACAGGCCGAGATGTCACCTTTTTCGTTCCGCAAAAGATGACACCCCTTGTGAACCGAGAGTGTCAGGGAATCAATTAGTTAAGCGCCATCTGTTAGGTCAAATATCTTCGAGCTCACGTTTTTTACAAAAAATCTGCGTTCACGCATCAAAACTCACCACCACCCTTTTTGTTTTCGGGTGCGACTGACAGGTGAGCACATAGCCTGCCTCCACCTCGTCGGCTTCAAGGCCGTAATTGATTTCCATCTCGACCTCGCCTTCCAGCACTTTGGCCTTGCAGGTGCTGCACACACCGCCTTTGCATGAAAAAGGCAAATCCGCGCCCGCCCGCATGGCCGCGTCGAGCAGGGTGCTGCCACAGGAAGTGAGCATGAAGTCGAACTGGGCACCGTCTTGGATGACCGTCACGGAAGCGTCGAAGGCATCAGTTTTGGCGGTCGTCGTGGCTGGCTGTTTTTTTCTTGCGCCCGAAGTGGTAAACAACTCAAAATGAATCTTTTTGGGCGCCACGCCAATATGCTCAAGGGCATCCTTCACCGAAAAAATCATTTCTTCCGGCCCGCAAAGAAAATAGGCATCCACATCCTCGGCGCGGAAGAGCAACCGGGAATAGGCGCGGCATTTCTCCCCGTCAATGTGGCCCTTGAACAGGTCGCTGCCCAGCGATTCGCGGCTCAGGATGTGATGCACGGCCAATCGGTCGGGATGCAGGTTTTTCAGTTCCTCCAATTGCTCGCGGAAGATGATGTGGTCGAAGCCACGGTTGCCGTAGAAAAGGACGAAACGGCTGTGAGGCTCGCTTGCCAGCGTGGTTTTTAGAATGGACATCACGGGCGTGATGCCGCTGCCTGCCGCGAACGCTACATACAGATGGCGATGCACTGGGTCGAGTTCCGTGTAAAAATGACCCAGCGGCGGCATGGATTCCAGCGTGTCGCCCACTTTCAGTTGCTCGTGGGCAAACGTGCCAAACAATCCGCCTTCCACTTTTTTGATGGCTACCCGCAAGTCGCCCTCGTGTGTGCCAGTACATATCGAATACGCACGGCGCACCTCTTCGCCATGAAGGGTGGTGCGCAGGGTCAGGTGCTGCCCCTGCACGAACCGGAAGGTGTCAGCCAAGTCTTCCGGCACCTCAAAAGCGACGGAGACGGTATCGGGGGTTTCGCGGCGGATGTCGCGGACTTTCAGCGGATAGAATTTGGTCATTACTCGGTCATTAAAAGACAATCATAACAAACACAAAAAGTGTATCTCGCGGTCACGGGATACACTTTTCGGAAATGCGGGCGGCCAACAGCCGATGCTTTGGACTTTAAGCCAGCGCGTTGACGTGCTTCGTGAGACCGCTTTTGAGGTTGGAAGCCTTATTGCGGTGAATGTTGCCGCGCTTGGCCAATTTGTCAATCATGCTGATGACCTTGGGCAAAAACGTCTGAGCTTCGGCCTTGTCTTTCAGGTCGCGCAGATTTTTAATCGCCGTGCGAGCCGCCTTTTTGTAGTAGCGGTTTTGCAAACGGCGCTTCTCGGTTTGGCGGATGCGCTTCAGGGCGGACTTGTGATGTGCCATATTTTTACAGCGTAAAATGCTTATTTTTTAAAAAAACAGTTGGGTTTCCGTTTTGGGCGGGCAAAGGTAGCGTTTCTGCCCTGAAAAAAAGTAGGGGTTTCAAAAATTTTCTCTCTTTGTTTTGCGGCACTAAACTTGAAGGGCTGCCGGCGCGTTATTTTTTGCCTTTCGTTCTTGTCCAAAATTGCCTGTCAAACTTGCTACTTTTGCGGGCTAAACAAACAGGCTGTTCAAAGTGCACATGGCGGTTGACACAAATTGACTTGTCAACACAAGCCGCCTCGTAGCGCCTTCATCAACATATTTTTCGCAATGACAGACCATTCTGCTGTTTTCAACGCGCACCCTCAACAGACTTGTTGCGGTGGAGGGCTTTGATTGTAGGGGATTGTCATTTTTTCGACTGGCGAGACAAATTTTGCAGTCGAAATCGGGCATATTCGGCGAAAAATTTGACGAAGCCAGTCGGAAAAAGGGCTTTCCATTCGCCAAAGGCCTCCACCGCAACAAGTCTAATCATGGTGAACTGACAAATCCCGGCGAATCAAGCTAAGTTTTGACTTCACCGTGTTGAGTGCCTCAAATTTTATGCGCCCATGCCCACGCTCACTGCCCCCCTTCCAACCGCGTATCATACTCCGTTTTAGCCGCGCCCATTTGCTGCGCACGCTGATAATCTTGCTGCGCGGCTGCGCGATTGCCTGCTTGCGCGTGGGCGCGGGCGCGTTCGAGATAAGCGATAGCAAGGCCCGGTTTGAGTTGAATCGCCCGCGTGAGGCGCTCTATGGCAGCTTGGTTTTGTCCTTTGGAGCGCAGTATCATGCCGCTTTCATACCACACCTCGGCGCTGTATGGGTTGTATTTCAGGTATGCGTCATAGTCGGCCAATGCCTTGTCGTGTTGCCCCATGGTGTAGTAAGCGATGGAGCGGTTGAAATATCCGTTGGCGTTGTCCGGGTTGATGGCCAAGCCCTCGGTGATGTCATTGATGGACTGTTCGAAGTTTTGCAAAAAGCCATTGGCGGCACCGCGATTGATGAGCACCTCGGCTTTGCTTTTGAGTTTGATGGTCGGGATGGCTAAGGCATCGGTGTAGTCCTTGATGGCCTTTAGCACCAGTTCGCGTTGTTGGTTGTTGAATTTGCCCGACAAGGCCATGTCGAAGTAGGTTTTGCCTCGGCTGTTGTAGAGCTCCGAATTTTGAGGATTGATGGCCACCGCTTGCGTGTAGTCCTTCAAGGCACGGTCGAAGTCGCCTTGCGAACGGTAGTATTGCCCGCGATTCCAATAAGGCAACGAATTGGTTTTGCCCTCGTATTTGATGACGTGCGTCCAGAGGGTCTCGCCGTTTTTCCACACGCCGATTTGCCGCACCGTCCATACCGCCGATACGAGGAAAAACACCGCGGCAAGCGCCGTGGTCAGCCCTCTTGTTTTTTCCGATTTGTAAAATTTGTCAAAATACCACGCCGCGACGGCGAAGAACCCAAAATAAGGCACATAGGTGAAGCGGTCAGCCTTGAAGCCCTGACCCGCGCCCAGCACCTGCAAAAGGAACATCACGTTGAAAAACATGAACAATGCGCCGAATACCCAGATGCGATAGTCGTTGGAGCGGGCCTCCTCGCTCGGCGTGTTGCCGCGTTTCCACATTTGCCAGACAAAATACCAGAAAGCCAAAAACACCACAGGCAACAGATACACCTCAATAGGCAGCGGCTTTGGGTACGGGTAAAGGGGCGACATGGGGTAGGGGACGACCAACTTGTAGAGGTAAATGACGAACGAATATGCGCCGATGGCAAGGCGCTGTAGCAAGTTGAAGTCGGTGACATCGTCGGTCGTGGAGCCTTGTTGCCGAAGCGTGTAGAGGTTGATGAGGCCAAACACGAGCGAGAGCGCCCAGAACGGCGTTTTTTCCCAAATCAGCTTGAAATTGATGGGGCGCCGAAACCAATAGTCGAGCACCAGCATCGAGAGCGGCAGCGTGACGGCTTGCACTTTTGAAAAACAGGACAGCGCCGCCAAGAATAGCATGATAATATAGGTGCCGCTGCGGTTTTCACCGCGCTCCGCCTGCTTGAGCCATTTCACATAATAGACCAGCGCGGCAAAAAAGAACACGGCAAACAGCACGTCCTTGCGCTCCGTGGCCCAAGCCACCGACTCCACTCGCATGGGGTGTATGCCGAACAACAGCCCACCGACAAAAGCGCCCCAATTGCCGATGCCCATCCGCGCCAGCAGACTAATGACGAAAAAGACCGTGAGCAGGTGCAACAGCAGGTTGTTGATGTGGATGAGCCGGGTGTGTTTTTCCCCAAAACCGCCCGCGATTTTTTTCTCAACGGCAAAAGTCAGGATGGGCAGCGGGTTGTAGTTGCCAATGACCGCTCCCTTTTCGATGCTGAAAATATCGGGAATTGCTTTTGCAAGCCCGTCCTCGTTGATGCGTTGGAGGTTGGGGTTCTCGGTGATGTTCGGGTCGTCGTCCCAGTTCACGAGCTCATTGGAAATGGAGGGCAGGTAGCACAGGGCTGTGATGACTATTGCTACCAGCGCGAACCGGAGCCAGCCGGAGGATTCGCCGACGGTGCTGACAGGGGCGGTTTTCGCCTTTGCTTGTGGTTTGGGTTGTGGGCGGGGCTGCGCTTTGCCGGGTACGGGTCTTTTCGCCATGATTTGAAGGTGAGTGGATTGAAGGGGCAAAAGTAAAAATTACCCCCGCAAACGCAGCACGGCATCTGCCAATGCCTTTTCGGTTGGCGCGGCGGCGACTTCGACCTGCTCCGCTCCCAACGTGCGCAGGGCTTCGGCAGTCGTTGCGCCGATGGCTATGACGCGCTGGTTTTTCCCCCATTTATTTGTCGAAAAATACGCCTCCGCGTTCATCGGGCTGGTGAAAACGAGCGCGTCGGCTGTCGAGCGCAGCGGGGCCTCGACGGGGCGGTTGTCGTAAATCGGAAAATGGGTGCACCTGAAATCGTCGGCCAAAAGCGCCATCACGCTCTGGCGAGAGTGGCGGGCGGCGGGGAAGAGGATGCGCAACCCCGCGCCCCGCCCGTTGACTTTCCGAAACGCCTCCGCCGTGCTCCCCGGCTCGCCCGTGCCGACAAAATCCACTTGCTCGACGTGTTCCGTCAGCGCTTTTGCCGTGGCGGTGCCGAGGGCGGCCCATTTCACTTGCCTCCACCGGGGCGGCAAGTCGGGGGGGGGGGTGTTATAAACCACCCACCGGGGGTGAGTGAAATAAAAAAA